>JAUNOT010000156.1 GCA_030537065.1 Conchiformibius sp. | reverse complement strand
GCTGCTTTGTGTCGAAGTAATGTTCAATATCATTTCTGTAACCTTGTATACTCTCTACTTTTCCCCAATCAACTTGAATATTAAGAGATATAAATCTTTCTTTGATTTGTTGCACATCAATAGTGGATTTACCGTTCCCTTTCCATTGTAATGAATTATTAATAAAAACAGGTTTCATTTGTTTTTTAATTAGAATTTCATTAGATCCTTCAGGGCTTAATTCAACAAGTTTATATTTAAATAGCAATAACATTCCTGCATAAAGATTTCGGACACAAGATAACATTCTCTTTTTATCTTCTGACTGATAATCTTCCAAGCCCATAACAATGGAATCAATAGCATTTTGCAAAATACTCATTTTCTATCCTAATTAATGTCAATCTTATTCTTTCTATTTAGAATCATAAATAGAAAAATTCTTTTTTATGGCATAAGATTATGGAATCTTAATATTATACGCCAATATATTTTGGTTACGCCTTTGCCTGATTTTTATCGGTCTATTTATGCAAACCGCACTCCTTGCTATCGCGCTGTTCCCACCACCAGCGTCCTGCGCGGATATCGTCGCCTGCTTTAACGGGCAGGGTGCAGGGTTCGCAGCCAATGCTGGGATAACCTTGATGATACAATGGATTAAATGGAATATCATGCGCCAGAATATACGCCCATACGTCCTGTTCCGTCCAGTCGTAAATGGGATTGTATTTGGCGATGCCGCGTGCGCTGTCGTGTTCGGCAAAAGGTAACTCGGTGCGGGTGGCGGACTGCTCGCGGCGTTGTCCCGTCAGCCACGCATCAGCACCATGCAGGGCGCAGTTAAGCGGGGCAATTTTGCGGATGCGGCAGCACTCGCGGCGCAGCTCAAGGCTGTGGTAAAAGGCATCGCGCCCGTGTTCGCGTTCGTAGGCGGCGGCTTCGGTGGCATCAGGGTGATACAGTTTGATGGGAATATTGGGATAACGGCTGCGGACGCTCTCTATCAGCTCAAGGGTTTCGCGGTTTAAACGTCCCGTTTCTAGGCTGAATACGCTGATGTTGGTGTTCAGCCCGTGCAGGGCGTGGTGGATAACCAAGTCTTCCGCTGCCAAGCTGCTGGCAAAACGGGCATCGCGGTGTTGGTCGGCAATTTGCTGCAAACGGCGTTGCAGTTCGGCATGGTTTTCAGGCAGCCTGCGCTGTGCTTCGCTGTCGGGAAGGGGAATTTGCCATAATTGCATGGGTCGTCCTTATTCGGTGGTAATGGGGCTGCTGCCGACAAACTGTTGTGGCGGTGTACCAAACCAGTGCAAACGGTGATGCAGGGCGGCGGTTTCGCCGATAACCATCAGCGCAGGTGCGGGCGCGGCGGCGGCGAGTTCGGGCAGTTGTTGCAGGCTGCCTGAAAAAATTTGCTGATTGGCGCGTGTGCCATGACTGATAACGGCAACAGGCGTATCGGCGGCGCGCCCATGACGAATCAGCTGTTCGGTCAGTTCCGCTGCTTTAATGGTGCCCATATACACCGCCAAGGTTTGCCTACCCTGCGCCAGCGTGGACCAATTCAATTCGTGTCCGTCTGGGCGACAGTGTCCCGTAATAAACATCACTGTTTGCGCGTGTTCGCGGTGGGTAAGCGGAATACCTGCATAAGCGGTTGCGCCCAAAGCAGCGGTAATACCGGGGACCACTTCAAACGGCACGCCTGCCTGTTGCAACACTTCCAGCTCTTCGCCGCCGCGCCCGAACACAAACGGGTCGCCACCTTTCAAACGCACCACGCGCTTGCCCTGTTTCGCGTAGTCCAACAACAAACGATTGGTTTCTTCCTGCTTAATGCTGTGTTGTCCCGCACGTTTGCCCACACACACTTTTTCCGCATCGCGGCGCACCAAATCCAACACTTCCGCCGATACCAAAGCATCGTACAACACCACATCTGCTTGCTGAATGCGTTGTAATCCTTTTAGTGTTAGCAGTCCCGCATCGCCTGGACCTGCGCCCACCAGCGACACTTCGCCGCAAGTGCTGGGCGTGTCGCCCAAATGCTGTTGTACCCGCTCGTCAGCCGCTGCATTGCGCCCGCTTTCGTGTAAACGGCGGAACGCATTATCGGCAAACAGTTTTTCCCAAAATCGCCGCCGTTGTGTCAGTTCAGGCAGCTTGGCTTTCACCCGACCGCGCCATTGCCGCGCCGTTTCCGCCCACGCGCCCAAACTCTGCGGCAACAAGGCTTCCAACTGTTCGCGTAACAACCGCGCCAACACAGGTGCAGCACCGCCCGTAGAAATGGCGATTTGCACAGGGCTGCGGTCAATCACAGACGGCACAGTAAAACTGCAATGCGGCAAATCGTCCACCACATTGGCAAAACGGCAGCGCGACTCGGCTGCCTGAAAAATACGGCGGTTTAATTCGGGATTGTCGGTAGCCGCAATCACAAAAAACACATCGTCCAACTGGCTTTCGTTAAAGTGCCCGCCAAGCACTTGGATGTGTTTTTCCTGCTGCCATTGCCGCATAACCGCGTTTAAACCTTGCGCTGCCACACGCACCCGCGCACCCGCCCGCAGCAACATTTCGGTTTTTCGCTGTGCCACACTGCCGCCGCCAACCACCAAAACAGCGCGACCGCGCAAATCGGCAAACAAAGGGTAATGGTTCATGGTGTGTTCCGTATGCTGGTTTTT
>JAUNOT010000155.1 GCA_030537065.1 Conchiformibius sp. | reverse complement strand
GGCATTATCTTAACCTATAAATGAGAATTTAGTCGTTATCTAGGACAGCCCCTAACTTTAAGTATAAGGAATTTCAAAATGACAACATTTAATCTTAAAGAGTTATTGCATCAAATGAATGCAGGGTATACCCCGCAACAAATTCAAGATTTTCAGAATGCTGATATAAATGACATCTATTCTGCACGTCAATACGGTGTAACTCCTACGGAAGCACGTCAAAGACAGGCATTAGAAGCACAACAACGTGCAGAAGAACGTTTAGGCCTTATTAAGCCTATGGAAGACTATGCTGCTCAATTTGCAGCACAGAATGGCATTGTAGGTTATAACAGTCCCAAAGAAGTTACTCAAATGTCTCAACAAGAGCGTTTTGAGAACTTTTTGAACCAGAAAATCCCAGACCCGCAGATGCAACGGGATGCTAAAGAATTAAGCTACAATCTCTTAGCCTATCGGTACGGACAAGATTTTGCTAATCATATTCAGCAGCAACGTCAGCAGGCTATGGGAGATGTTATTACTGCTTCACAGTACACATCACAGTACACATATGCACAGGCATTGGTATTGTTTATCCTGCTGGGCGGATTATGGTGTTACCTGCTGTTTAAATCCAAACGAAACAAGGAATTGTGATGAAATATAAAGACCTGCGCGAATTTATCGCGCAACTGGAAAACCAAGGCAAACTCAAGCGCATTGCCGCACCCGTTTCACCGCATTTGCAGATGACCGAAATCGCCGACCGCGTGTTACGCGCCGAAGGTCCTGCGCTGCTGTTTGAACAACCCGTGCGCCCAGACGGCACGCGTTATGATTTTCCCGTGCTTGCCAACCTGTTCGGTACACCCGAGCGCGTGGCAATGGGCATGGGCGCAGACAGCGTGGATAAATTGCGCGAAATCGGACAAACCCTTGCCTACCTGAAAGAACCCGAACCGCCCAAAGGCATTAAAGATGCCTTTTCCAAACTGCCTTTATTAAAAGACATTTGGAGCATGGCGCCCAATATCGTTAAAAACGCGCCCTGCCAAGAAATGGTGTGGGAAGGCGATGCCGTTGATTTAAGCAAACTGCCGATTCAACATTGCTGGCCCGAAGACGTTGCCCCCTTAATCACTTGGGGCTTAACCGTTACCAAAGGACCGCATAAAAAACGCCAAAACCTCGGTATTTACCGCCAACAACTGCTTGGCAAAAACAAACTGATTATGCGCTGGCTGGCGCACCGTGGCGGTGCATTGGATTTTCAGGCGCACAAAAAGCTGTATCCCGACACGCCTTATCCCGTTGCCGTGGTGTTGGGCTGCGACCCCGCCACCATTTTAGGTGCGGTAACGCCCGTTCCCGATACCTTGAGCGAATACCAGTTTGCAGGATTATTGCGCGGTTCGCGTACCGAATTGGTGAAGTGCATCGGCAACGATTTGCACGTTCCCGCGCGTGCCGAAATCGTGTTGGAAGGCGTGATTTATCCTGATGAAACCGCGCTGGAAGGACCGTACGGCGACCACACGGGCTATTACAACGAGCAAGACCGTTTCCCCGTGCTGACGGTGGAACGCATCACCATGCGCGAAAACCCGATTTACCACAGCACCTACACAGGCAAACCACCAGATGAACCCGCCGTTTTGGGCGTGGCCTTAAACGAAGTGTTTGTGCCGTTGCTACAAAAACAGTTTCCTGAAATTGTGGATTTTTACCTGCCACCCGAAGGCTGTTCCTACCGCATGGCAGTGGTTTCCATTAAAAAACAATACGCAGGACACGCCAAACGCATCATGATGGGCTGTTGGTCGTTTTTGCGTCAGTTTATGTACACCAAATTTATTGTGGTGGTGGACGACGATGTCAATTGCCGCGACTGGAAAGAAGTGATTTGGGCGATTACCACGCGCATGGACCCCGTGCGCGATACTGTGTTGATTGAAAACACGCCGATTGATTACTTGGATTTTGCCAGCCCCGTTAGCGGTTTGGGCGGAAAAATGGGCTTGGACGCCACCAATAAATGGGCAGGCGAAACCACACGCGAATGGGGGCGCGTGATTCAACGCGATGCGGAAACAGTAAAACAAGTGGATGCGATGTGGGGAGAATTGGGCTTGTAAACTTCAGGCTGCCTGAAACAAAATTTCAGGCAGCCTGTTTTTCAAACCACTAATTTTGTGCAAGATGCAAACCGTTTTGCCGTTCTTCCAGCATGCGGCCGCGATATTCACCCATACTTTCCAAGCCGACAATCAGGCGCGACAGTTCGGTTAAAGCGCTTTCGTAAACATACCTTTTAAACTCAACCACTTCTTCGGCAGGCGCCCAATATTCGTGCCAACGCCAACGGTCAAACTCGGGCGAAGTGCTGGCGTTCAAATAAATATCGCCGTCCTGCCCCAGCATTTGCAGCAAAAACCAGATTTGTTTCTGACCACGGTAATTGCCGCGCCAATCACGCCGCAACCAAGTATTCGGCACATCATAGCGCAGCCAGTCGCGGGTGCGCCCCAACACTTTAACGTGCTGCGGCAGCAGGCCGACTTCTTCCATCAGCTCACGGTACATCGCCGTTTCGGGGCTTTCGCCGGGTTTGATGCCGCCTTGGGGAAACTGCCACGAATGTTCGCGGATGCGTTTGCCCCAAAATACTTTTTTATCGCGGTTCAGTAAAATAATACCCACATTGGGGCGGTAGCCGTGGCGGTCGAGCATGGTGTGCGTCCT
>JAUNOT010000042.1 GCA_030537065.1 Conchiformibius sp. | reverse complement strand
CCGTAGCCCGTATCGGGGTTTTGTACGGCAAAACCCAAACCCAACGCAGGCAGCAACAGACTGGCGGTGGAAAATGCCGTCCATTTGCGTCCGCCAAATACAGGCACCATAAACGAGTAAAAAATCCGCAGCGTCGCGCCTGACAAGGCCGGCACGGCAGCCAGCCAGAATAATTGGTTTTCAGTATATTTAAAGCCGATATTGGGCAGATTAACCACCGCCACGCTCCACACCTGCCAAATGGCAAATGCCAGCAGCAGCGCGGGAATGGAAATCCACAAATTGCGTTTGGCCACTTTTTTGCCGGTGCTGCGCCAAAATTCGGGGTCTTCGGGTTGCCAATGTTGAATAAGATGAGACATGATTACTCCGTTTTCAAAATTAAGCCTTGGCTTTGGCTTTAAAAGAAAAGTGCATCCAAACCAGCGATACGCACACCGTGCCGTAGAGCAGCATAAACGATGTGGAACGCACGCCCGTCCAGTCTTCCAGCACACCGAACATCACCGGCAGCAAGAAACCGCCCAAGCCGCCTGCCAGTCCGACAATGCCCGATACCGCACCGATATTGGTCGGATAATCGTCTGCCACAAATTTAAATACCGAAGCCTTGCCCACCGCCGTGGCAATCCCCACCGCAAACATCAGCGCGGTAAACACATACACATTCAAACCGATGCTGAAAGCAATATCGCCGTTTTTACCGTGAATCAGCAGCTCGGTTTGCGGATACGACAAAATAAAAAAGCACACCCAGCACACCCACATGACCGCCCAAGTTACTTTATACGCCCCGAATTTATCCGACAAATAGCCACCAAACGCCCGCAACACGCCGCCGGGCAGCGAGAAACACGCCGCCAGCAAAGCCGCCGTTTGCAAGCTCAAACCGTATTCGCCCACATAATACTTGGTCATCCACAACGCCAATGCCACATAACCGCCGAACACCACCGAATAATATTGACTGTAACGCAACACACCGGGGTCTTTCAGCAAAGCCAGTTGGTCTTTTAAAGTAACGCTGGAAGAAGTCAGATGCTTGGGGTCGTGGTAGCTGGTAAACCAAAAAATAATGGCCGTTGCCAGCATAATCGCCGCATATACATTCGGCACCAAAGTCCAAGTGCCTGCCGCAATCAAAGCAGGGGCAATAAATTTATTTAAGGCGCTGCCTGCATTGCCCGCACCGAACACGCCCATTGCCAAGCCCTGTTGCTCTTTCGGAAACCAACGCGCCACATACGGCGTACCCACCGAAAACGCGCCGCCTGCCAAGCCCATTACCAAACCAATCAGCAGAAACTGCCAATACGCATCGGCATACTGCATCAGAAAAATTGCCGGTACGCTCGCCATCATCAGGCAGAACATCACAATACGTCCGCCGAAACGGTCGGTCATAATCCCCAAAGGCACACGCACCAGCGACCCCGACAATACAGGCATCGCCGCTAAAATACCGAATTCGGTTTCACTCAAACCCAACTGATTTTTAACGGGAATGCCCACCACCGCCAGCATCATCCACACCATAAAACACACGGTAAACGACCAAGTACTGCTCACCAGTACCGAATAGCGTTTATACTGCTCGGAAGCCATTCGGGTTTCCTGCCTTTCTGTAAGTTAAAACGCAACCTTACGCCGAAGCGTGCGGCGGCGCATTCGCAGAAAGACAGGCAGGCGCAAAGCATTGGTATAAGCGTTTATAGTTACTTTGGCGGATATGCTCTGCCCTATTCCGTTAGAAAAACACAATATATATTCAATCAAAACAAAAACCGTTACCAACCTTTCTCACACACTCAAATTATTTACCTCCCAATTTGCGCCTATCTTTCTTACCCATATCAAAACGGACATTGCCCGTTACCCAAACCGCTTTCTTCTTCGGTTTCAGCAATAATCAGGATACCTCTTTTTACAATCCACTTCTTCTTGGATTATTTTCAATCAATTGAAATGTAAATATTTTTATTTATTGCCCAAGCTTACGTTTAGCAGTAGTATTTTACAAACCTTCACGAATGATTTTTTTACATATGTCAAGGTTTTATTTTAGCAATCATCAGATGGAGCATGTAAAACATGAAGAAAAGTAAATTAATTGACCATACCTTGTTAGCTGCCCATGCCACCGCCGCCGATATTGAGAAATTGTGCGCTCAAGCAGTGGAATACGATTTTTGTTCGGTATGCGTAAACCCCGTTTGGGTGGCATTTGCAAAAAACAAATTGGCCGGTTCGGACGTAAAAGTCTGCACCGTTATCGGTTTTCCGTTAGGTGCAAACGCTTCAAAAACCAAAGCATTGGAAACTGAAAATGCCATTGCCGACGGCGCACAAGAAGTGGATATGGTGATAAATATCGGTTTTGCCAAAATGGGCGATTGGAATGCGGTTACGCAAGACATCGCGGCGGTGGTTCAGGCTGCCTCCGGTAAAGCTCTGGTAAAAGTGATTTTGGAAACCTGTTTGCTGACGGACGACGAAATCCGCCTCGCTTGCCAAGCAGCCGTTCAGGCCAGTGCGGACTTTGTCAAAACATCAACAGGTTTTTCAAAAGGTGGTGCAACAGTAGAAGCAGTGCGTTTGATGCGTGAAACGGTAGGCGCAGATGTTGGCGTCAAAGCCTCCGGTGGTGTGCGTACTGCGGCGGATTTGGAAGCAATGGTCGCAGCGGGTGCAAACCGCATTGGCGCATCGGCCGGAGTGGCATTATTGGGTCAAAATTCTGAACAGGAGAGTCATCATGCTTATTAAATCAAACGTGCAACAGTTGCCGGATGGTTATCTTGACCGAACCCCTTGGTTTCAATATATTTTACTGTCTATTTGTTTTCCGATGTGGGGGATGGCGGCAAGTTTAAACGATGTCTTGATTAGTCAGTTTAAATCATTATTTACATTATCAGATTTTGCTTCTGCTTTCGTACAGAGCGCATTTTACGGCGGTTACTTTTTGATTGCGATTCCAGCCAGCCGCGTCATTCGCCGTTTCAGTTATAAAACCAGTATTTTGATTGGTTTGGTTTGCTATATTGCAGGCTGTCTATTATTCTTCCCCGCTTCTCACATGGCCACTTACGGCGTGTTTCTGTTTGCTTTGTTTTCCATTGCTGTCGGTTTATCGTTTTTGGAAACTTCTTGCAATACCTATTCTTCCATGATTGGCCCGAAAGAAGGCGCAACTTTGCGTTTGAATATTTCGCAAACCTTTACACCTGTTGGTTTTTTAAGTGGTATTTTATTAGGTAAATATTTAATTTTTACCGATGGTGAAGCACTTGAAAAGCAAATGGAAGTAATGACTCCGGCGCAAAAGCATGATTTTGCTTTGGAAATGTTACAACGTACTTTGCAGCCGTATCAATACATTATTATGGTGTTGATTGTGCTGTTGATTATCGTGGCGATTACGCAATTTCCGCGTTGTAAACCTTTAGACAGGGAAGCGCATGAAACCCAAGCCAGCATCGGCGAAACTTTGCGCTATCTGGCGGGCAACGGCCGCTTCAAATTCGGCATCTTGGCGCAATTTGCCTATGTGGGCGTACAAACGGCAGTATGGTCATTTACCATCCGTTTGGCCTTGCAATTAGACAGCAGCCTAAACGAACGGGCAGCAGCCAATTATGTGATTTATGCCTTTGTCGCGTTTTTCATTGGTAAATGTATCGCCAATTTCCTGATGAAACGTTACAACGAAAACCAAATTTTGTTGGCGTATTGTGCCATTGGTATGGCGGCATTGATGTATGTGATTTGCGCCCACAATATCAGCGCAATATATGCAGCAATTTTGACATCTGCCGTCATGGGTCCGGGCTGGCCTACCATTTACGCACATTCTTTGGATGCGATTACCGACAAACGCTACACCGAAACAGGCGGCGCAGTCATTGTGATGGCCATTATTGGTGGTGCGGTTGTGCCGCTTATTCAAGGTTTGGTATCGGATTTATTAGGTTCTATGCAATTGGCATTTGTGGTATCGCTGTTGTGCTTCGCAATCATGTTTGCTTATTTCTGGAATGAACGCCGCATTGAATTGCGCGAACAGAAACCCTCGTAATGTATGCAGGGCGGACAACATCCGCCCTATGGCAATACTTCATTTCAGGCAGCCTGAAAAAATTTCCCCTCAAAATACAGGAGTTGAAAATCATGTACCGTATTCCCCTGCCGACAAACTTATTTACTGCACAAAATCAAATCATTGCCCAATCCGAACATTTTACCGTTACCGCATTTTCCTATCCGCAAAACATTGCCAGCTTAAAAATTGAAAACAGTCGCGGCTTTGTGGAAATCTTGCCGTTTATGGGACAGATTTTATGGGATGCGCAATTTGACGGGCAAAGCCTGCGTATGGACAATTTGTTTAGTCGTCCGCAGCGCGGCTCGGAAATTATTGATACTTACGGTTGTTTTGCATTTCATTCGGGCCTGCTGGCAGGCGGCTGCCCCGCCCCCGAAGATACTCACCCTTTGCATGGCGAATTTCCTTGCGCCCCAATGGACAAAGCGTGGTTGGAAATAGATGAAACCAGCATCCGTCTTGTCAGCGAATATGAATATGTACGCGGTTTCGGACATCATTACTTGGCCACACCATCGGTTACCTTACGTGCCGACAGCCCGCGTTTTGACATCGGCATGACGGTGAAAAACTTGTCTGCTTATCAGGCCATGCCCTTGCTGTATATGTGCCACATGAATTACACCTATGTAGAACAAGGTGTTATGAAGCAGAATCTACCGGATGACGCCTTCCAGTTGCGCCGTACCGTGCCGGCACATGTTAAGCCCACTCCGGCATGGCAGGCATTCAATGATGAAATCTTAAGCGGCAAGGTAGATGGCAGCGTCTTAAACCGCCCCGATTGTTATGACCCCGAAATCGTGTATTTTGCCGATAATCTGGCGCAATATGGCGAGCAATTAGAGTTTGAGTTGCATAACCCTGCAACCAACATCACATTCAGCACGCGTTTTTCCAGCGCAGAGTTTCCACACGCCACACGTTGGATTTTAAACAATCCCGACCAAAAAGTTGCCGCATTTGTTCTGCCGGCTACGGCACGGCCGGAGGGTTATTTGGCGGCAGAAAAAGCGGGAACGGTGCAATGGCTGCAACCGAACGAAGAGAAGTCGTTTACCGTCAATACGGGAATTAAAGAAGCGAAATAGACTTCAGACAGCCTGAAAAATCAATTCAAAATTTGGAGAGTGTCATTATGGATATTGCTGTTATTGGTTCCAATATGGTGGATTTAATCGCCTACATCAACCGTATGCCTGCGGAGGGCGAAACCATTGAAGCACCTGATTTTAAAATGGGTTGCGGCGGCAAAGGTGCAAACCAAGCCATCTCTGCATCTAAATTGGGTGCGGAAGTATTGATGCTGACGCGCGTGGGCAACGATATTTTTGCTGATAATACCATTGAAAATTTCCGTCAAAACGGCATTGATACGCGCTATATTTTTAAAAGCGAAGGCTCAAGCGGCGTTGCACCGATTTTTGTAGACCCCGAGTCCCGCAACTCCATTATTATTGTCAAAGGCGCAAACAAATTGTTAAGCCCCGCCGATATTGAAACGGCTGCCGAAGACATTAAAAAATGCAAATTAATTGTTTTACAACTGGAAATACCCACAGAAACAGTTTATGCAGCCGTAAAATTCGGCGAACAACACGGCATTCCCGTTTTGCTCAATCCTGCGCCGGCACAACCCGATTTGGTGTTGGAACAAGTCAAGTCCTGTGAATTTATTGTACCCAATGAAACCGAGTTATCGCTTTTAACCGGCCTGCCTGTGGACAATGAAGAGGATATTCGCCGTGCCGCCGCCGTTTTACATCAAGCGGGTGTAAAAAACGTGATTGTGACATTGGGCAGCAAAGGCGTACTGTGGCTGAACACAGCCGGACAAGAGCAAATGTTCCCGTCACACAAAGTTAATGCGCGTGATACCACCGGTGCAGGCGATGCGTTTATTGGTTGCTTCTCGCATGTTTATGTCAAAACAGGCGACATCGCGCAAGCCATTAAAACCGCCAATTTCTATGCCGCCGACTCGGTCACCCGTTTGGGTACGCAAAGTTCGTATCATAACCGCGCCGAATTTGTGGCGGATTATCCTGAGCAAGCTGCATTTGTGTGAAGTTTTAACTGATAAACCTTGTTTCAGGCTGCCTGAATTTTAATAAAACAATGTGATTTCATGATAAAAGGGCTTTCGTGTATGCATTTATTTGAAACACGAAAGCCCTTTAATGTTTTTATCCTAAACTCACGTCAATTTAACGGCGGCGCACCACCTGCCATGCCCGTCCCAAATAGCCCAAGCTGGCAAAACCGCTCCACACATGCACCATACGGGTAAACGGAAAAATCAGGAAAAACGTCATACCCATAAAAATATGCAGTTTAAACAGAAAATTGGCTTCTTCAATAAACTCCGCCGCACCGCCACGGAAAGTAACGATATGTTGCGCCCACTGCATCAGTTTCACCATTTCGTGTCCGTCGGTGTGTCCCATGCTGACAAAAATAGTGAGCAAGCCCAACACCAGAGTGGCCAAAATCCACAGCAAAACCAGTTTGTCGCGCCATGTGCTGTTGGCGGCGAGACGGTCGCATTTGAAGCGGCGGCGAATCAGCAGCAGCAAACCTGCCAGCGCGGTCAAACCGAACACGCCGCCCATCAGCATGGCAAAAATCTGTTTGGCACTGTGGCTGATGCCCAGCAGCTCCCACACCCACAGCGGCGTCAGCAGTCCGACCAAATGCCCGAAAAACACCGCTAATACGCCGACGTGAAACAGGATATTGCCCAAACGCAAATCGCCTTCATACAAAATCTGGCTGGATTCGCTTTTCCACGAATACTGTTCGCGCTCAAAACGGAACAGGCTGCCGAGTAAAAACACGCTTAAGCAGATATAGGGGTAAATCCCAAAGAAAAATTGATGAAAAGTGTTCATGTTAAGCTCCTTGGCGGGCAGGTGCGCCTGCCTGCGGGTAAAACTGTACGGTGGCGGTTTGCGGCTGCGGTTTGAGCAGGGGTTCAACGCCCGAAATGTCTGCGCCGAAGGTTTCCATGGCTTCGTCCATATCGCGCACGGGCGGTTCAATCAGCGGCTGTGCGGCAACGGGACTGAGTGATGCCAAAGCTTCAAACAGCACGGCATAAGGCGAGGCATTTTGGGCGAGTTTGCCGCCGATATGGGCAATCACATGAACGGCATCGCCCAACAGCTTGGCGGCGCGGTCGGCGGGAATTTGCGCCAAATATTCCAGCAATGCAGGCAGGTAGTCGGGCAGTTCGTCGTCGCCCAACTCCAAACCGCTGCGGCGGTATTCTTCCAGCAAATCCACCATGGCACTGCCGCGGTCGCGGTCTTCGCCGTACACATGCTCAAAAATATACAGGGCATGGCTGCGGTTGCGGTCAAAGGTAGCGACATAGCTTTCCTGCCATTCGCGCAGGCTGCTCTGTGCCAAACCATCTAAAAAGCCGTCCAACGCTGCGCGGTAAGTCTGCAAATCGGCGCAATCATGTAAAAATTGGCGCAGTTCGGGCAAAGCTGCCTGAAGCTCGGCTTCGGGATAGCACAGCAGCACGGAAAACCATTGGTAAACGGGATTGCGTTCCATGATTAGCGCACTCCGTTTTGACGGTTTTTCTCGGCATCTTTACGCAGACCGTGAAAAATAATCGGTGTGCCTTTGCGTTTACCGAACAGGCTTTGTTCGCTTTCGCCGCCCGAACAGCCGTTGCCGAAGGTAAATCCGCAGCTTGCTTTGTCGTCAAAGCTGTTTTCCACCATTTCTTTGTGGGAAGACGGAATCACAAAGCGGTCTTCATAATTGGCAATCGCCATAATCTGATACATATCTTCCACCATTTCGGGTGTTAAGCCTGTACCGTCCAAGGTTTGCGCCAAGGTTTCACCGTGTACGGTTTGCCCGCGTTTAAAGCGGCGCATGGCAATCATGCGTTCCAAAGCGGCTTTAATCGGCTCTACTTTGCCTGCGGTCAGCAGGTTTGCCAGATAGCGCAGGGGAATACGCATTTCGTCCACGCTGGGGATAATGCCGTTTTCGCCCACCAAGCCGTTTTCAATGGCAGACTGAATCGGCGACAAGGGCGGGATATACCACACCATCGGCAGGGTGCGGTATTCGGGGTGCAGCGGAAAGGCGACTTTCCATTCCATTGCCATTTTGTACACGGGCGAATTTTTCGCTGCGTCTAACCAGCTTTGGCTGATGCCTTGTTTCAGGGCTTCGCGCTGTACTTCGGGGTCGTGCGGATTGAGGAACAAGCCCAGTTGCTGTTCGTACAAATCCTGCGGATTTTCTACGGAAGCGGCCTGCTCGATTTTGTCGGCATCGTACAGCAGTACACCCAAATAGCGGATGCGTCCGACACAGGTTTCGGAACACACGGTGGGTTGCCCACCTTCAATGCGCGGATAGCAGAAAGTGCATTTTTCGGCTTTGCCCGACGTCCAGTTGTAATAGATTTTTTTGTAGGGACAGCCTGAAACACACATACGCCAGCCGCGACATTTGTCTTGGTCAATCAAAACAATGCCGTCGTCTTCGCGTTTGTAAATGCTGCCTGAAGGACAGGAAGCGATACAGGTGGGGTTTAAGCAGTGTTCGCACAGGCGCGGCAGATACATCATAAAGGTCTGCTCAAACGCGGCGTGCATTTCTTTTTGAATGCCTTCAAACAATACGTCTTTGGCGCGTTTTTCAAATTCGCCTGCCAAATCGTCTTCCCAGTTCGGTCCCCATTCAATCTTGTCCATTTTTTTACCGGTCAGCACCGATACGGGACGAGCGGTGGGCGGAGTGTTCATTTTCGGGGCGTTTTGCAAATGCTCGTAGTCGTAGGTAAACGGCTCGTAATAGTCGTCAATCTGCGGCATATTGGGGTTGGCAAAAATATTGGCGAGGATTTTCAGCTTGCCGCCCTGCTTGGGAACGAGTTTGCCGTCGGGTTTGCGTACCCAGCCACCGTTCCATTTTTCTTGGTCTTCCCAGTTTTTCGGAAAACCGATGCCGGGCTTGGTTTCCACATTGTTAAACCACGCATATTCCACGCCGTCGCGGCTGGTCCACACGTTTTTGCAGGTAACGGAGCAGGTGTGGCAGCCGATACATTTGTCCAAATTCAGCACCATGCCGACTTGCGCTCTGATTTTCATATTCAGTGTTCCTTCATTTGTTTTATCGGTTTGTTTGGCGGGATTCAGGCAGCAGCCCTTGATTGCATGCTGCCTGAAACACCCTGTTTAAGCGGGTTCGTCCAACCAATCCACCTTATCCATTTTGCGTACAATCACCCACTCGTCGCGGTTTGCGCCCACCGTGCCGTAGTAGTTGAAACCGTAAGACTGCTGCGCGTAACCGCCAATCATGTGCGTGGGCTTCAGCACCGTGCGCGTAACCGAATTGTGAATACCGCCGCGTTTGCCCGACATTTCCGCCCCCGGCACATTCACGATTTTTTCCTGCGCGTGATACATCAGAATCATGGTTTCGGGAATGCGCTGGCTCACCACCGCGCGCGCGGTAATCGTTCCGTTCAGGTTAAACACTTCCACCCAATCGTTGTCGGCAATGCCTGCTTTTTTCGCATCGCTTTCGCTAATCCACACATGCGGACCGCCGCGCGACAAAGTCAGCATCCGCAAATTGTCGGAATAAGTGCTGTGAATGCCCCATTTTTGGTGCGGTGTTAAAAAGTTCAGCGTGATTTCCTTGTTGCCGTTGGGCTGTTTGCCCAACAGCTTGGTCGTGGTTTTCAAATCCACCGCAGGTTTGTACACGCAAAAGCCCTCGCCAAACGCCCGCATCCACTGATGGTCCTGATAAAACTGCTGACGACCCGTTAAAGTGCGCCACGGAATCAGCTCATGCACATTGGTGTAACCCGCGTTGTAGCACACTTCCTCGCTTTCCACGCCCGACCAAATCGGCGACGACACAATCTTGCGCGGCTGCGCCTGAATATCGCGGAAACGGATTTGCGTGTGTTCGCTGGACACCACCAGATGCGTATGGTCGCGCCCCGTTGCCTTGCCCAAAGCCTGCCACGCCTTCATCGCCACATGACCGTTGGTTTCGGGCGCAAGGGTTAAAATCATTTCGGCAGCGTCAATCGCCGTATCCAGCTTGGGCTGACCTTTGCCCGCGCCTTCGCTGCGCACGCCGTTTAACTTACGCAGAAATTCCACTTCATGCCCTGTCTGCCACGCCAAACCTTTGCCGTTGTTGTTTACTTTTTCCAGCAACGGACCTAAAGACGTGAATTTGTCGTAAATCGCGCCGTAATCGCGCTCTACTACGGTCATGGCGGGCATGGTTTTGCCGGGAATCGGCTCACATTCGCCCAATTTCCAGTCTTTCGGGTCAAACGGCTGCCCCATTTCCTGCGGGCTGTCGTGCATTAAAGGCGTCAGGACAATATCTTGGCGCACGCCCAAATAGTCTTTTGCCAGTTCGGAAAAACGTTTTGCCAAGCCTTTGTAAATTTCCCAGTCGGTTTTGCTTTGCCACAACGGATTGACGGCTTCGGACAGGGGGTGGATAAACGGGTGCATATCCGAGGTGTTCAAATCGTCTTTTTCGTACCAAGTGGCGGTAGGCAGCACCACATCACCATATAAGCAGGTGGTGGACATGCGGAAATCCAGCACGGTCAGCAAATCCAGTTTCCCTTCGGCAGCGGGGCGCACGGTAATTTCGCTGGGGGTGATGCACTCGTTTTCTTCGCTCATTACGGCGTTTTGCGTACCCAGCAGGTATTTGAGGAAGTATTCATGCCCTTTGCCGGACGAACCGAGAATATTGGAACGCCATACAAACAGGTTGCGCGGGAAGTTTTGCGGATTGTCGGGGTCGTTGCACGCCATATCCAATGAACCGTCTTTGAGTTTGGATACGGTGTATTCCACGGGGTCGCGCCCTGCGGTTTTTGCCTGTTGGACAATATCTAGGGGATTTGCGCCCAGTTGCGGGGCGGAAGGCAGCCAGCCCATGCGCTCGGCTTTGGCGTTGTAGTCAATCATGGACATTTGCGCCAATTTGCCGTCTGCACTGGGGGCAAGGATTTCGTTGATGCCGAGTTTTTCGTGCCGCCACTGGCTGGTGTGGGCGTAAAAGAAAGATGTACCGTTCATCTGGCGCGGCGGACGGTGCCAGTCCAAACCGAATGCCAACGGCGCCCAACCGCTTTGCGGGCGCAGTTTTTCCTGTCCCACATAATGACACCAGCCGCCGCCCGATTTGCCGATACAGCCGCACATCATCAGCATATTGATGATGCTGCGGTAGTTCATGTCCATGTGGTACCAGTGGTTCAAACCCGCACCCACAATCACCATGCTGCGTCCTTCGGTATCGTGGGCGTTTTGGGCGAACTCGCGTGCCACGCGAATCACCATTTCGGGTTTCACGCCGGTGTGTTTTTCCTGCCAAGCGGGGGTGTAGGGTTTGTCGTCAAAATAATCACGGGCGCAGTTTTCATCGTTTAAACCGTGTTCTACGCCATAATTTGCCAACATCAGGTCAAATACGGTGGCAACCAAGGTTTCGCTGCCGTCTGCCAAACGGATTTTTTTCACGGGCACTTTGCGGTACGCCATATCGCCGTGTTCGCCGCCGAAATAGGCAAAACCGACCGATACGACTTCATCGGCATGGTTTTTCAGGCTCAAGGCTGCCTGAACGTCTTGGTCTTGGGCGCGGCTTTCCAAATTCCATTTGCGGCTGCCGTCCCAGCGGAAACCGATGGAACCGTTGGGCGCAATCAGTTTGCCCGTGTGCTCGTCCACCGCCAGCACTTTCCATTCGGGGTTTTTGTCTTCGTTAAACTGATTATCCAAATGGGAAGCGCGTAAGAAGTATTCGGGCAGCCAGTTTTTGCCGTCTTCGGCAGCCTGCAGGCGCACCAGCATGGGCATATCGGTTAAACGGCGCACATAATCGGTAAAGTAAGGCGAAGGATTATCTACATGAAATTCTTTTAAAATCACATGACCCATTGCCATCGCCAAAGCGGCATCCGTGCCTTGCTTGGGCGCAAGCCAAATATCGCCGAACTTCGCCATCTCACCAAAATCAGACGACACGGCCACGGTTTTCGTGCCTTTGTAACGCACTTCGGTGTAAAAGTGGGCATCGGGGGTGCGCGTCATCGGGATATTGGAACCCCACACCATCAGATAACCGGCGTTGTACCAGTCGGCGGATTCGGCCACGTCGGTTTGTTCGCCCCAAATCTGCGGACTGGCCGGCGGCAAATCGCAATACCAGTCGTAAAACGACAAACACGCGCCGCCCAACAGCGACAGGTAACGCGCACCCGCCGCATAACTCACCATCGACATGGCGGGAATCGGCGAAAATCCAATCACGCGGTCAGGGCCGTAATTTTTTATGGTATAGGCATTGGCCGCCGCCATCAAATCATAGGCTTCGTCCCAAGTGGAACGCACAAATCCGCCCAAACCGCGTTGTGATTTATAGGCTTTGGCACGCTCGGGGTTTTCCACAATAGATGCCCATGCCTCAATCGGCGACAGCGTTTTACGTGCTTCGCGCCACATTTCCGCCAATACGCCGCGCAACATCGGGTATTTCACGCGCTGCGCCGAATACACATACCAGCTGTAAGACGCGCCGCGCGGACAGCCGCGCGGTTCGTGGTTGGGCAGGTCGGGACGGGTACGCGGATAATCGGTCTGCTGGGTTTCCCAAGTAATCAGCCCGTTTTTCACATACACCTTCCAGCTGCACGAACCGGTACAGTTTACGCCGTGGGTGGAACGCACGATTTTGTCGTGCTGCCAACGGCTGCGGTAGGCGTTTTCCCATTTGCGGTCTTCGGTTACGGTGATGCCGTGTCCGTCGGCAAAGGTTTCAGGCTGCTGCCTGAAAAATTTTAATCGGTCTAAAAAGTGGCTCATGGCGTGTCCTTGCTTTGTTGTTTTTGTGCTGTTGTCACACAGTCGGCAAAAACGCAAGCATACGCTGCCGCCCCGCGCCGAACCATGCCCCGAAAGCCGAAAAAACTCAGGCAAAAGCAGCAAGAAAACTAGTTATAAAGGACTATATCCGTATTGCATCAGGTAATTTTAAAAATAAGTTTTAAGAAATTTGACTGTGCTGTTTACAGTTTTGTTTGTTCGGTATAATTGACACCGTACAATGCTGCAAATCATGTGCTGTTTGCTCCAAAACAGCAGCAGCCTGAAAGGGGCTGTAAATGATGCAAACATCATCTAAAAATTTATTTTATAAATAAAACAAGGAAAGACTATGAATATTTTGGTTACCGGCGGCGCAGGATTTATCGGCTCCCACACCGTGGTGGAGCTGCTGAATGCCGGACATAATCCGATTATTTTGGATAATTTTTCCAACTCCTCTCCCGAAGTATTAAACCGTATTGCCGAAATCACCGGACAAGTCCCCGTGTGTTATCGCGGCGACGTACGCAACCGCGCCGTATTAGATACCATTTTCCGCGAATACGGCATTCACAGCGTTATCCACTTTGCCGCCCTCAAAGCTGTGGGTGAAAGTGTACGGAAACCATTGGAATATTATAATAATAATGTTTCAGGCAGCCTGATTTTGCTGGAAGAAATGCACAAAGCAGGCATACACAGCATTGTATTCAGCTCATCCGCCACCGTTTACGGCGACCCCGAATCGGTACCGATTCGAGAAAATGCCCCCACCGGTGCCACCACCAACCCCTACGGCACATCCAAACACATGGTGGAACGCATGATGCAGGATTTATACGCCGCCGACCCGCGCTGGAGCGTGATTTTACTGCGCTACTTTAATCCCGTCGGCGCACACGAAAGCGGCCGCATCGGCGAAATGCCCAACGGCATTCCCAACAACCTGCTGCCCTATGTCTGCCAAGTGGCGGCGGGTAAACTGCCCGAACTGTCGGTGTTCGGCAGCGACTACCCGACTCCTGACGGCACAGGTGTACGCGACTATATTCATGTGGTGGATTTGGCAGTCGGACACGTCCGCGCCTTGGAAGCCAAAGCTGCCGAAGCGGGTGTGCATATTTACAATTTGGGAACGGGAAGCGGCTATTCCGTACTGGATATTGTCAAAGCCTTTGAACAGGCATCGGGTCAGCGCGTACCCTACGCACTGAAGCCGCGCCGCGCGGGCGATATTGCCGTCTGCTATGCCGACCCGACCCGTGCCGCCGCCGAATTGGGCTGGATGGCACAACGGGATTTGGCTGCCATGATGCGTGATGCTTGGCATTGGCAAAGCAATAATCCCAACGGTTATTTAGGTTGAAACAGGCAGCCTGAAAGCCGTTTTTGTGGCAAAATAAGCGGCGTTTTACTTTTCTTTACCTGCTTCACTTTTAGGAGGACACCATGTCAATCAATCACGTTATTGAATTGATGGAAGAACATCAAGTACGCTTTGTGGATTTGCGTTTTACCGACACTAAGGGCAAACAGCATCATTTTACCGTGCCTGCCCGCGCCGTTTTGGACGACCCCGAAGAATGGTTTGAAAACGGACAGGCATTTGACGGCTCGTCCATCGGCGGCTGGAAAGGTATTCAGGCTTCCGATATGCAGCTGCGCCCCGACCCCGCCACCGCCTATATCGACCCGTTTTACGACGATGCCACGCTGGTGCTGACCTGTGATGTGATTGACCCCGCCGAAGGACGCGGCTACGACCGTGACCCCCGTTCCATCGCCCGCCGCGCCGAAGCTTATCTGAAATCGTCCGGCATCGGCGACACCGCCTATTTCGGCCCCGAGCCGGAATTTTTTGTTTTTGACGGCGTGGAATTTGAAACCCAGATGCACACCGCCCGTTTTGCCATCACCTCCGAAAGCGGCGCGTGGAGCAGCGGCCGCCATCTGGACGGACAAAATACTGGACACCGTTCTGTAATTAAAGGCGGTTACGCGCCCGTTGCGCCCGTGGATGCAGGACAAGATTTGCGTTCGGCGATGGTAAACGTGTTGGAAGAAATCGGCATTCCCGTAGAAGTGCATCACGCCGAAGTGGGCACGGGCAGCCAAATGGAAATCGGTACTAAATTTAATACCTTGCTGAAACGCGCCGACCAAACCCAAGACATGAAATATGTGATTTGGAATGTGGCGCACAATTTCGGTAAAACCGCCACCTTTATGCCCAAACCGTTAATGGGCGATAACGGCAGCGGCATGCACGTTCACCAATCCATTTGGAAAGACGGCCAAAACCTGTTTGCCGGCGACGGCTACGCAGGCTTGAGCGAAACCGCGCTGTATTATATCGGCGGCATTATCAAACACGCCAAAGCCCTGAACGCGATTACCAATCCTTCTACCAACTCATACAAACGTTTGGTGCCGCACTTTGAAGCACCCACCAAGCTGGCGTATTCGGCGAAAAACCGTTCCGCATCCATCCGCATTCCTTCGGTGAACAGCAGCAAAGCACGGCGTATTGAAGCGCGTTTCCCCGACCCGACCGCTAATCCCTATTTGGCGTTTGCCGCGCTGTTGATGGCGGGCTTGGACGGCATTCAAAACAAAATCCACCCTGGCGACCCCGCTGATAAAAACCTGTACGACCTGCCCCCCGAAGAAGATGCTTTAGTCCCCACCGTGTGCGCCTCTTTGGAAGAAGCTTTGGCGGCGTTGCAGGCAGACCACGAATTTTTGCTGCGCGGCGGCGTGTTCAGCAAAGATTGGATTGACAGTTACATCGCCTTTAAATCCGAAGATGTGAAGCGTATGCGTATGGCGCCGCATCCTTTGGAATTTGAAATGTATTATTCTTTGTAATGCTGTTTTAAAGCGGACTGTTTTTCAGGCTGCCTGAAAGGTTTTCAGGCAGCCTGTTTGTCAGATGGAATATGGTTTTATAACACGTGAATCACGCCAGTTCTTCATTTTCAAAGAATGACTTCCATAATGATACCGGTATTTGAGTTTATGTAGCAGCCGTTTTGTCATGCCGGCTCTCAAGCGCACGGTATTATTTTAACGTGAGTTCGGGATAAGCGCTTATTTACTTATTGGGTAACAAAGACT
>JAUNOT010000041.1 GCA_030537065.1 Conchiformibius sp. | reverse complement strand
ATTGAAGACCAAGAAATCCAAAACGGCGCTAGCCTGACCGTGCGCGAGTCGCAGGCGGCGCTGTTTGTAGACGAGGGGCGCACCGCCGACGTATTTCAGGCAGGCCGCTACACGCTGACCACGCAAACCCTGCCGGTGCTGACCAATCTGAAAAATTGGGACAAGCTGTTTCAATCGCCGTTTAAATCGGACGTGTATTTTTTCAACCTGCGCCAACAACTGGGGCGGCGTTGGGGTACGGCGCAACCGGTTACCGTGCGCGATGCCGAATTCGGTTTGGTGCAACTGCGTTCTTTCGGGATGTTTGCCTACCGCATTAGCGACCCGGCGGCGTTTTTTAAAGAAGTCAGCGGCGTGGTGGCGCACTATTCGGGTGAAGAACTGGAACAGCAATTAAAAAATCTGGCGGTCACGCAACTGGCGGCGGCATTTGGCGGCGCAGGCGTACCGTTTTTGGATATGGCCGCCAATCAGGTGCTGCTGTCGCAAAAAGTCAGCGAACTGCTGCGCCCCGAGTTTGCCAAGCTGGGTTTGACTTTGGAGAGCTTTACCGTTGAAAGCATTTCCCTGCCCGAGTCGGTGCAGAAGGCTTTGGACGAGCGCATGAGCATGGGCATTATCGGCGATATGTCCAAATACACGCAGTATCAGACCGCGCAGGCGATTCCTTTGGCGGCGCAAAACGAAGGCGGTTTGGCGGGCATTGCCGCCGGTTTGGGCGTGGGCGCAGGCATCGGGCAGACAATGGCCGGTGCGATGGCCGGCACCATGGCAGGCATGATGCAGCCGCCCGTTCAGGCAGCCGCACCCGCTGCCGAAGACCCGCAGGCCAAGCTGTTAAAACTGAAAACGCTGTTGGATAACGGTTTGATTTCGGAACAGGATTATGAAACCGCCAAAGCGGAAGTGTTAAAGCAGTTGATTGGTTGATAGACGGTTAATCTTTTCAGGCAGCCCGAATGTTTTCAGGCTGCCTGAAACACGATGATTTAAAGGAATCTTAATGAATCTGCCGTTAAAAACCGCCGCCTTATGGTGCGGCCTGCTGCTGTGCGGCTGGGCGCGTGCCGAAGAACCGGCATGGGAAGCTTTTGAACAGAAATATGCCCGACAATATGAAAGCATTAACTATGTGGATACCCATGCAGCCATTGTGCAAAACCGACAAGGGCAAAGTGCTTTAATAGACAATGCAAACCGCATTTTAGTACCGTTCGGCACTTACGATTCGTTTGTAACAACCAAAGGCGTCTTCAAGCATAACGGCAAGCTGTTTTTGCAAGTATCGCGCCAAAATAAATTTGGGCTGATTGACGGTAAGGGCAAACAGATAATACCGCCGCAATATCATGAAATTATTGTCGCCTTAAAAGACGACAGCCCGATAACGGTGGGTATTGACGGCACAGACGGCAGGCGTTACGGCTTGGTCGACCAAGATGGTCATATCCTAATTGAACCGCGTTATTCTTGGATTGGCCTGTTTTCCGACGGCTTGGCACCCTACACCGCAGACCCTCTGTCAGACCAAGACGGCCAAGACAATCCGCATATCCGTTTTGGCTTTTTAGACATACGCGGCAGAACCGTCATTTCACCGCAATTTTCTGATTTTAGGGAATTTCATTCGGGTGTAACATGGGTCAAGCATGCGGACAGCGGTGACCGGCTGCTGATTGACCGCACGGGCAAAACCTTGCTGCGTGCGCCTTCTTATATTTATCAAGCATTTGAAAACTTTGATGCTAACGGCTTGGCGATAGTCAAAAAAAACGGTTTGTACGGCCTTATCAATACGCGCGGCGAAAGTGTCTTGGCTGCCGAATATGATTTGATTTATTCTCCGAATACACAAATCTTTTATTTGAAAAAAGACGGAAAATTAGGCGTCGCCAATGCGCAGGGCAAAATGATTATTCCAACCCAGTTTGACAATTCCGCCCAATGGGACAGCAACCAAGACAAAACCCCGCCGGGACACATCGCCATGATACGCGGCACAACCGTTTTCCTGTTTGATTCCAACGGAAAACAAATTGCCCAACGCCGCGCCCGTGCTGTCGCAGCATGCGCCGATGTAGCCGCACCACGCAAAAAAGGCAGCAAACGCCGCCCCTAAGCACAACCGATGGTTTACAAAATCCGTGCAAAATCAAGTAATCCGCACGGATTTTTCTATTTTCTAAACCGCCCAAACCGCCGCGCCGTATTTTTCAGGCTGCCTGAAAAACGGCAAACTGTGTGCAAATACAAACAGTTTTCCGCCTTGACCGACAGCATCATAGCCCCTTGTCCATAAACGTGTTATGATTCGCCGCTTTGAGACTTTAAAAAAATTTTATCTTTTAAAATCATTAGGAAAGAATAAATGACTAAACTCACGGAACACGACATCGAGCAGTGGAACGGTCCGGAAAGCGATTATATGAACGATGCACAGCTGGCGTTTTTCCGCGAGCTGCTGCTGAAAATGCAGGACGACATCATCAACCGCGCCGAAGCCACCACCAGCACCATGCAGGAACACGAATCCGCCCCCGACCCGGCCGACCGCGCCTCACAGGAAGAAGAATACGCTTTGGAGCTGCGTACTCGCGACCGCGAACGCAAGCTGTTGTCCAAAATCCAATCTTCCCTGCGCGATATTGACGAAGGCGAATACGGTTTTTGCCGCGACACCGGCGAACCCATCGGCTTGAAACGTCTGCTGGCGCGCCCGACCGCCACCCTGTCGGTGGAAGCGCAAGAGCGGCGCGAACGTTTGAAAAAACAGTTTGCCAGCTAAGTTTCTGAATTAAAAGACTCAGAATGATGCCGCATCATTCTGAGTTTTGTTTTCAGGCTGCCCTGAAACCGGCCATGAAAGCCCGCTATGTCCGTCAATCACTATGAAAACTTCCCCGTCGGTTCGCTGGTGCTGCCGCGCCGCCTGCGCCGACCCGTCCATGCCGTGTACGCCTTCGCCCGCACCGCCGACGATATTGCCGACGAAGGCGATGCCGCCGATGAAACGCGGCTGCACGGTTTGCAGGCATTGCGTGCCGAACTGGAACGCATCGGTGCAGGACAAACGCCCGACACCGCCCTGATGCGCCGCCTGCAGGATGAAGCCCTGCGCCCGTTTGCCCTGCCGCTTGCCCCGTTTTACGACCTGCTGGACGCTTTCGCCCAAGATGTCGTCCAAAAACGTTATGCCGACTATGCCGCGCTGGCCGATTATGCGTGCCGTTCTGCCAACCCCGTCGGGCGGCTGATGCTGCATTTATACGGGCAAGCCGACCCCGTCAGCCTGCAACAAAGCGACAGCATTTGCACCGCCCTGCAACTGATTAATTTTTGGCAGGATATTGCCATAGACTGGCAAAAAGGGCGCGTTTACCTGCCGCAGGACGAGATGGCGCGTTTCGGCGTAAACGAACAACAGCTTGCCGACGGCCGTTGCAATGACACCTTCCGCGAACTGATGGCGTTCCAATGCCGCCGCGCCCACGACTTGCTGGATAAGGGCGAACCGTTGGGGCACAGCCTGCGCGGCCGCATCGGTTTTGAACTGCGTCTGATTGCGGCGGGCGGGCGCACCGTTTTGCACAAGCTGGCCGCCGCCGAATACGATGTATTCCGCCGCCGCCCCGTATTGGGCAAACGCGATTGGCTGCGCCTGTTGTGGCAGGCTGCCTGAAAACGGCTTCTGTGCCATAATTGTATTTTGCCTAAAAAACAGAGGAAGCCGTTATGCCAGCACTGCCCGACCGCATCAGCGTGGATGAAAACCTTGTCCTGCTGCCGATTGCCCCCGAACACGCTCCCGCCCTGTTTGCCGTGGTGGACACCCACCGCGCCGCCCTGCTGCCGTTTTTGCCGTGGATACCGTATAACCGCAGCGTCAACGACACCGCCGCTTTTATCGCCGACAGCCAAGCCTTAGCCGAGCGCGGCGAAGGCAAAACGTGGGTCATTCAATATCAGGGCGACAGCATCGGCTGCATCAGTTTTAACAGCATAGACTGGCCCAGCCGCACCGGCACGGTCGGCTACTGGCTCTCGCCCGATTTTCACGGGCGCGGCATAGTCAGCCGCTCGCTTAACGCCCTGCTGGACGCGGCCGCCGATTACGGCGTGGAACGCTGCGAACTGCGCTGCGCCACCCACAACACGCCCAGCAATGCCGTTGCCCTGCGCTGCGGTTTCCGTCACAGCGGCATCCGCGAACGCGCCGAAACCATTTGCGGCACGGTGTACGACCACAATATTTACCACCGCGCCTGCCGCGTTTGATGTTCAGGCTGCCTGAAAGCGTTAAACCCGTTTCAGGCAGCCTACCATTTGTAAAGTAATAAGGAAAAATATATGAACGTTGTGTTTGCCGGCACACCCGATTTTGCCGCCGCCGCCCTGCGCGCCATTGCCGCCGCCGGTTTCCATATTCCGCTGGTGTTGACCCAGCCCGACCGCCCTAAAGGACGCGGCATGAATTTACAGCCCAGCCCCGTCAAACAGGCGGCGCAGGCACTTGGTCTGAATATTGCCCAACCGGAAAAACTGCGCGGCAACGACGAGGCTTTGGCTTTGCTGCACAGCGTCAACGCCGATGTAATGGTGGTGGCTGCCTACGGCCTGATTCTGCCGCAAAGCGTATTGGACGCACCCAAACACGGCTGCCTGAATATTCACGCCTCGCTGCTGCCGCGCTGGCGCGGTGCCGCCCCCATTCAACGCGCCATTGAAGCGGGCGACCGCGAAACCGGCGTGTGCATTATGCAGATGGATGCCGGTTTGGATACCGGCGCGGTGGTCAGCCGCCACGTTTACCCGATTGCCGACAGCGACACCGCCAACGAAGTACACGATGCGCTGATGCATTTGGGGGCGCAGGCGGTGGTGGCCGACCTGCAACGGCTGCGCGAACAAGGCAGCCTGCCGTCCGAAGCCCAAGCCGAACACGGCATCAGCTATGCTGCCAAACTCGGCAAGGCCGAAGCCGCCTTGGATTGGACGCTGCCTGCCGCCGTATTGGCACGCAAAATCCGTGCCTTTAACCCCGTGCCGGGCGCGTGGACACTGTGGCAGGGGAAAACCTTAAAAATTTGGCGTGCTGAAGCCGTTAGCGGCACGGGCGGCGCGGGTAAAGTTTTATCGACCGATGCGGACGGGATTATAGTGGCTTGCGGCGAAAATGCCCTGTGTATTAGCGAATTGCAGGCAGCTGGCGGTAAACGCCTGAACGCGGCGGCCTTTTTAGCGGGGGCAGGACGGGATTTGGTGGCAGGCACAGATTTAGGCCGATAAACAGTTTTGCTCCATCATTTCAGGCTGCCTGAAAAATTTATAGAAAATTGTGTTAATTAAACATCCATATTGGTGTCGGTTAAACCTTCGGCCGTTTCCGCAGGCTTAAAGCGCACCGATTGTGGATAGGGATAAAAATCGTCCAATTCGCCGCGTTGCAGGCGTGCTTTTTTATTTTGCCAAAATTCGGGCGTGAGCAAATCGGCGTGATGCTGCATAAACACTTGCCGCACATCGGGTTCGCCCAGCAAAAACGGCGCAAATTCTTCAGGGAAAACATCGCCTTTATGCACGGGATACCACACTTCGCCCGACATTTCCATTTCGGGATTGGGCGCAGGCGGAATGCGGCGGAAGTTGCAATCGGTCATGTATTCAATTTCATCGTAATCGTAAAAAATCACGCGCCCAAAACGGGTCATACCAAAGTTTTTATACAGCATATCGCCAGGGAAAATATTGGCGGAAGCCAGCTCTTTCAGGGCAAAGCCATAGTCAATTACCGCGGCGGCTTTGGCTTCGGGTTCGGCGGATTGCATAAATAAATTCAAGGGCTTCAGGCGGTATTCAATATAAACGTGCTTAATCACGACCCAGTCTTCCGATTCTTCCATTTGGCTGGGGGCAAGCTGGCGCATTTCCTGCAAAAAGGCTTCGCTGCAACGCGATTTGGGCAGAGCGACATTGGAAAATTCCATCGTATCTGCCATGCGCCCGACACGGTCGTGTTTTTTTACCAGCAGGTATTTTTGGCGGACGTATTCGCGGTCAAAATCTTTATTTGCGCCAAAAACGTCTTTAATCACTTTAAAAACATAGGGAAATGAGGGCAGGGTAAACACGGTCATCACCAGCCCTTTAATACCAGGGGCAAGGATAAATTTGTCGTCCGAATGGCGCAGGTGTTGCAAAAATTCGCGCCAAAAGATGTTTTTACCCTGTTTGTGCAAGCCCAAAAGGGTGTAAAAATCGCCGTTGTTACGCATCGGCAGCATTTTGCGTAAAAAGCGCACATAGCTGCTGGGAACGGGCATATCGGCGAGAAAATAGCTGCGGGCAAAGGAAAACAGCACGGAAATTTGTTGCGGTTCAAACAGGGCGGCATCCACCACCAATTTGCCACGGCTGTTGTGCACCACGGGCAGGGCAAAGGGGTGGGAATGGTTGCCGTTGATAATACAGCCGAAAATATAGGCGGATTTGTTGCGGTACAGCGGCGAGTGTAAGACTTGAATATGCAGGTTGAGTTCTTGCGGCGGCCATTCCTGATGGCGGCGCAGGTGGTCGCGGGCGGCGTGCAGGATATTGGTAATGTCGCGTTTGATGCAGGCAAACGGGGTTTGCCAGTTAAAATGGCAGAGCAGGTTTTTCAGGCAGCCTGCCAGTCCTTCTTCTTTGGGGTAAAACGACACGAAAGCGGGTTCGTCGCTGTCGATGTATTCGGTGCTGGTGGCAGGTTTGAGAAACAGGTGTTCGTTGTTGTAATAACGTTTGTCCAGTAATTTGGTGGACACGGAATTAAAAAAGGTTTCCGCCAGTTCGGGCTGGGGGTGATTGACCAGCAGGGCGATGTATTCGCGTTTGGCCTGCGCCCACAGGCTGTCGGCAGCGGACTGGTGGTTTTGGCGCAGCAGTTCGACGGTTTCGTTGACGCGGCTGTCGTACATTTCAATGCGGTCGGTGCCAAGCTGCTGAATGCCGTGCCAGTCGCCCGCATCAAACAGGGCTTTGGCGGCGGCGGATTTGGCGCGGAACAGGGTGTAGTGTTTGTTAAAGCCAGCGAGAATGGCGGCGGCGGTTTGATGCGGGGTGTTCATGATAGAAAATCAAGTCCAGTTAAAAGTAAACAATACAATTCTGCTTTCAGGTTCATACATCAAAATAATCGCATCTGCGCCGTCTTCACACCAATTGTATCCTGCTACTTCGGCAATATGAATGAACGGTTTGCCCTGATAAGAAATGGAATTTGGGTCATAATAATCATTCATGTTCAAAGCGGGATGATCAAAGTCAGAAGCAAGGTAATTAACGCTAAAAGCAGGTGGTGGATTTTCTGTTGCCCAGTTGTCATCTGTGAAGTCACCACCCAAAATATCTAAAAATGCATTATTGTTAGGTAATTGAGCGTGTTCTTGAAAAAATTGTTTGGCATGTTGATAGTTTTCCCGCATTTTAGCTTCTTTTTGCAGTAAATAGGCATCGACTTTATGAAACGGTGTATTCTGAAAATAGCCTTCCTGACCTAAAAAAACATAGCGGTTATCATCGCTTAAACGAAATGCCAGCCAATTGGGGCAGGTAAATTCATTATGGTATTCCGTTGTTGTGTAGCCAATATAGCAGTCATAGGGTTCAATCGGATTGAGCATATGTACGACTGTACCTGCCCATTCGGGATTGAATACTGCCAAATCAATGGATAATAAAGGGATAAAGTGTTTGGATAACCAAGCCTGTTCGGGGCAAAAAACAGCTTCTGCTTCAGGAAAAGGGGTTAAATGTTCATTTAATACAGTAATGTTGGTGGTTTCGGGAAACATGGTTTTATCCTTAAATTTAAATGGATTCGTGGTAGGCTGGCTTAGGTGTAGCCGTAACCCAGCATTTATTGATTAAGTTGAATCAGTTGGGTTTGCGTTGCGCTTTAACCTAAACTACTTGTTTATTTTTTATACAGTTTCCATAGTCCAATTTATTGGCAAATCTTCAAGCTCTAGACACGCATTGAACATTTCATCAACCAATGTATAAAGGTTTTCTTGTGGAAAATTATTTAAGCGCAAAAAATATGTTTGCTGATTGATTTCCGTCTGATATGGAAAATCAATGTTGTAAGTCCGACGCCAAGTCAGTGGCATATCCATTACTGAACTATCCATTTTTTATCCTATTCAACAATTTAAACAGATATGCCGCAAAAATCCAAATATCAACAGGCTATTTATTGCTGTTTAGCCAGCACATTATTTAAGATGCCTGACCAATAATGTCCAGTCCGTCTGTCCAAGCTGGCAGTAACCAATGTTAAGGGACAATCTATATAATATGTCGTATGGATAACGGGAAGGTCAAAGAATACATTATCTTCCACCAACATCAATTCCCATTGATTGAGCGGATTACCTTTTAATGCTTTTCTAAAAGTTTCACCTACATACACGGCATATCCGTCTAAAATAAACGAAGGTTCCGCCATGATGGCATCAATGGTTTGATATTGACTTAAAAGATATTGCTCTACCGTGTCCAGTGATGCTATGGAAAAATCCAGTTGGCTCTGAATATGCGGTGGCATTCGGTTTTTAAATCGTTTTAAAGCATTTGGCATATCCCAGAGCCATGCTTCAAATCCTTCCAGCTTTTCTGCCCTTGACTCAGCTGTTAAGGGTTCTCTTTTTTTGCGTTTTTTATTCATTACAGTATTTTATTGTTCAAGTAGCTGTAGGTTGGGTTTACACTGCGCTTCAACCCAACCTACCTTGGCTGGGTTAGGCATAGCCATAACCCAGCATTTGTTGATTTAATGAAGTCAGTTGGCTTTTAGCCCTGCGCTTTGGCTACGCGCCGCCAGTGGTGCAGCAAAGGTTCGGTGTAGCCGTTGGGCTGTTCCGTGCCTTTAAACACCAAATCGCAGGCTGCCTGAAAGGCGGGCGAGCGGTCAAAACGTCCCACCATCGGCGTGTAGGCGGCATCGCCTGCGTTTTGTGCGTCCACCACCGCCGCCATGCGTTCCAGCGTGGCGCGTACTTGTTCGGGTGTCACCACACCATGCGCCAGCCAGTTGGCGATGTGTTGGCTGGAAATACGCAGGGTGGCGCGGTCTTCCATCAGTCCGACATTGTGAATATCGGGCACTTTGGAACAGCCCACTCCTTGTTCCACCCAGCGCACCACATAGCCGAGAATGCCTTGGCAGTTGTTGTCCAATTCCTGTTGTTTTTCTTCGTCCGACCAATCGGTTGAAGTGGCAAGCGGAATGGTGAGCAAATCGTCTTGCAAGGCGTTTTCAGGCAGCCGTGCCAGTTCTTTTTGCACTTGGAAAACATTGACTTGATGATAATGCAGGGCGTGCAGGGTGGCGGCGGTGGGCGAGGGTACCCATGCGGTAGTCGCGCCTGATTTGGGGTGTCCGATTTTTTGTTTCAGCATTTCTGCCATCAAATCGGGCATCGCCCACATGCCTTTGCCGATTTGGGCTTTGTTGGGCAAGCCGCAGTCCACGCCTGTTTGTACATTGCTGTTTTCATAGGCATGAATCCATTTGCTGGCTTTCATTTCGCCTTTGCGGATCACTGCACCCGCTTTCATGGAAGTGTGGATTTCGTCGCCTGTGCGATCCAAAAAGCCTGTGTTGATAAACACCACGCGCTCATGTGCGGCACGGATACAGGCTGCCAAGTTCGCCGAAGTGCGGCGTTCTTCGTCCATAATGCCCATTTTCAGGGTGTTGGCGGGCAGGTGCGTTAATTTTTCAATGGCGGCAAACAAATCGTTGGCAAACGCCACTTCTTCAGGACCGTGCATTTTGGGCTTAACGATGTACACGGAACCGCTGCGGCTGTTTTTGTTTTCGCTGCGGGCAAAGTCAAACGGGGCAATCAGCGCGGTCATCACGCCGTCTAAAATGCCTTCGGGGATTTCTTTGCCGTCTGCGTCCAACACGGCGGGGGTGGTCATCAGGTGTCCGACATTGCGGATAAACAGCAGCGAGCGTCCAGGTAGGGTAAAGCTGCCTGAGCCGTCTGGCTTGGTGTAGGGGCGGTCGGCATTCAGTTTGCGGGTAAAGGTTTTGCCGTTTTTTTCTACTTCTTCGGTAAGTGTACCCGTCATCAGTCCCAGCCAGTTGCGGTAAACCAGCGTTTTGTCTTCGCCGTCCACCGCCGCTACAGAATCTTCGCAGTCCATAATGGTGGACAACGCCGCTTCCAAATAATGTCTTTTACGCCTGCGGGGTCTTGTGCGCCAATGGGACTGTTTTTGTCAATCAAAATATCAATATGCAAGCCGTTGTGCAAAAACAGTAAAGAATCGGGCGCGTCTGCCGAGCCGTTGTAGCCGACAAAGTTTTGCGGTTGGCACAAACCGCTTTCGCTGCCGTTTTTTAAGGCTGCCTGAAGCGCACCGTCGCGCACAAAATAGCGCAAAACATCGTTGTGGCTGCCTGAAACCAAAGGCAGGCTTTCATCTAAAAAGCGGCGCGCAAAAGCAATCACGGCATCGCCGCGTTTGGGGTTGTAGGCTTTGCTGGGGGCGAGTTCGCCGTCTTGGGGAATGGCATCGGTGCCGTACAGCGCATCGTACAGGCTGCCCCAACGCGCATTGGCGGCGTTTAAGGCATAACGCGCATTGTTAATCGGTACAACCAGTTGTGGACCTGCCTGTTCGGATAATTCGCGGTCCACATTTTCCGTTGCGATTTGGAAAGGCGCAGGCGCGTCCAGCAGATAACCGATTTCACGCAGAAACGCACGGTATTTTTCCGCATCAAATTGTGGGTTTTCAGCGTGCCACGCATCAATTTTTGCTTGAATCTCATCGCGTTTTTGCAGCAAGGCGCGGTTGCGTGGGGTAAATTCATTCAGCAAAGCGGCAAAATCCGCCCAAAATTCATCTGCTTTAACATTTGGATGCTGTGCCAGCAATTCATTTTGCACAAAATCATATAAATGGGTTTCTACTTGCAAACCTGCGGCGGGGGTGTAGTGTTGGGTCATTTGAAATTCCTTTTTTAGACTGGATTCCCTCCCCCGAAACGGAGGAGGGAAACGGCATATATTGCAGACAATTTGCTAAAAAAACGGGGTATGCCTGTGTTTGGCATACCCCGCGGTTGATCAGGCAAACTGGTTCATCGTATTGTCTTTACCGCCCGCTTTTAGTGCGGCTTCACCGGCAAAATACTCTTTGTGGTTGTCGCCAATGTCCGAACCCGCCATATTTTGGTGTTTCACACAGGCGATGCCGTTTCGGATTTCCTGACGCTGAACGTTTTTCACATAAGCCAGCATACCTTCTTCGGCGAAGTAGCCTTTTGCCAAAGTGTCGGTAGAGAGCGCAGCAGTGTGGTAAGTGGGCAGGGTAATCAGGTGATGGAAGATACCTGCTTGTGCCGAAGCGTCTTTTTGGAAAGTACGGATTTTTTCGTCCGCTTCTTTCGCCAATTCGCTGTCGTCATAATCCGCGCTCATCAGCTTGTCGCGCTCGTAAGCCGATACGTCTTTGCCTGCTTCTTTCCACGCATCAAACACTTGCTGACGGAAATTCAAAGTCCAGTTAAAGGACGGGCTGTTGTTGTACACCAATTTGGCATTGGGAATGGTTTCGCGGATTTTGTCCACCATTTCTTTAATCTGACCGATATGCGGTTTTTCGGTTTCAATCCACAGCAAATCCGCGCCGTTTTGCAGCGAAGTGATGCAGTCCAGCACCACGCGTTCTACGCCTGTGCCTTTGCGGAATTGGAACAGATTGCTTGCCAAACGGGTGGGCTTGATGGTTTTGCCGTTGGTGCGTACCACCACATCGCCCGCTTTGATTTGGCTGATGTCGGTGATTTCTTCGCCTTCCAAGAAGCTGTTGTATTGGTCGCCCAAATCGCCTTCTTCGGCAGAAAACGCGATTTGCTTGGTCAAGCCTGCGCCCAAAGAGTCGGTACGCGCCACAATCACGCCGTCATCGACGCCCAGTTCCAAGAATGCGTAACGCACGGCGTTGATTTTCGCCAAAAAGTCCACGTGCGGAACGGTTACTTTGCCATCTTGGTGACCGCATTGTTTTTCATCAGACACTTGGTTTTCAATTTGAATACAGCACGCGCCCGCTTCAATCATTTTTTTCGCCAGCAGATAAGTGGCTTCGGCATTACCGAAACCCGCGTCAATATCGGCGATAATCGGCACAACATGGGTTTCGTAATTGTTGATTTGGTTCAGCAATTCTTCTTCTTTGGCTTTGTCGCCTGCGGCGCGGGCGTTGTCCAAAGCGGTAAACAGCAAATCCAGTTCGCGCGCATCGGCTTGGCGCAGGAAAGTGTACAGCTCTTCAATCAGCGCAGGCACGGAAGTTTTTTCGTGCATGGATTGGTCGGGCAGCGGACCGAACTCAGAACGCAGCGCGGCTACCATCCAACCGGACAGGTAGAGATAACGCTTATTGGTGCTTTTTTGATGTTTTTTGATGGAAATCAGCTTTTGCTGTCCGACAAAACCGTGCCAGCAGCCCAAAGATTGGGTGTAATTGGCTGAATCGGCATCGTATTCCGCCATGTCGCGGCGCATAATCGCGGCGGTGTATTTGGCGATGTCCAAACCCGTTTTGAAACGGTTTTGCAGGCGCATACGGGCAACGTATTCGGGATTGATGGCTGCCCAGCTTGCGCCTTGTGCATCGGTTAAGGCGGCGGCGGATTGAACGGTGTCGCGGTAATTGCTCATAAGGAAGCTCCAAGGTAGTAAGTGTAAGATTTTTCTTGTTTACATACGGGAAATTAGGCGGTTGTCCGCTTGTGTAACCCGATGTAGTGCAAATGTACGGAATTTTGTAACGGCTGGCAAGGGCGGCCAAAAAGTTTGCCATAATCGGGCGTTTTGGCTGGATTTGCGGCATTTTTTGTTTGCTGTTTTACAATTTGGCAACATTTTTACGCATAAGTTTACAAAAGATGTGGGTAAATAAACGGTGGCGGTGGTTGGCAGGCTGCCTGAAACTTTGCCGCGGCGGTTGATGCAAGTTGGGGGGAAAACGGCTAAAATGCGCGCCTTAAGCGCAACATATAAATATGGATTATGCAGAACGTTCCCGATATTGCCGAATGTATTGAGCTGAATATTCAGCGTTATTTTCAGGATTTGGACGGCGAAACGCCGTGCGATGTTTATGAAATGGTGCTGGTGCAGGTGGAAAAACCTTTGTTGCAGGGGGTGTTGCGCGAGTGCGGCGGCAATCAGCGCAAGGCGGCGGAGGTATTGGGCTTGAACCGCAATACGCTGCGTAAGAAGTTGGCGCAATACGGTTTGGCGGAATAATCAAGCAGGCTGCCTGAACGGGTTTCAGGCAGCCTGTTGCTGCGGAAAAGATAAATGAATCAGTTGATAGCGTTAATATTTGAATCAAGCGTTGTTGTATCTGTTTTATTCCCTATATTTCAGAAATTCCAACAGCTTATGTTGGATGGCGTACAGCTTCAGGCTGCCTGTGCCGAATTGTCCCGTCCGCAATATGCGGCGACCGAAGAACGCGTGCAAGCGCATATCCAAAGCCTGAACGGGCGCAATCCCTAGTCCGTTTTCTCTCTAATTATGAAAGGAATCCAAACCATGTCCAAAATCCAACGCGCCCTAATCAGCCTGTCTGACAAAAACGGCGCGGTAGAATTTGCCCGCGCCTTGTACGCGCTCGGCGTAGAAATCCTGTCCACCGGCGGTACGGCCAAATTGTTGGCAGATAATGATATTCCCGTGATTGAAGTGGCCGATTACACCGGCTTTCCCGAAATGCTGGACGGCCGCGTCAAAACCCTGCACCCGAAAATCCACGGCGGCATTCTCGGCCGCCGCGATTTGGGCGAACACGTTGAAAAAATGGCGGAACACGGCATCGGCAATATTGATTTGGTGTGCGTAAACCTGTATCCGTTTGCCGCCACCATCGCCAAACCGGGCTGCACACTGGAAGATGCGGTGGAAAACATTGATATCGGCGGCCCGACCATGGTGCGTTCCGCCGCGAAAAACTGGAAACACGTCGCCATCGTAACCGATAACGGCGATTTTGAGCCGATTGTCGCCGAAATGCGCGAAAATGACGGCAAATTGTCGGAAAAAACCCGTTTTGCGCTGTCGTGCAAAGCCTTCAGCCACACCGCCCATTATGACGGCATGATTGCCAATTATCTGACCAGCGTGTGCGACGGCAAATTAAGCGGCGAACCGGAAATCCGCACCTTCCCCGACCAATTCAATCAAAGCTGGGTAAAAGTGCAGGAAATGCGCTACGGCGAAAATCCGCACCAGCAGGCGGCGTTTTACCGCGATATGTATCCGGCTTCAGGCAGCCTGAGCGCGTATCGGCAGCTTCAAGGTAAAGAGTTGTCGTATAACAATATTGCCGATGCCGATGCGGCATGGGAAGCGGTTAAGGCCTTTGACGCGCCTGCCTGCGTGATTGTCAAACACGCGAACCCCTGCGGCGTGGCGGTGGCGGATACGCCCTTGAATGCGTATAAATTGGCATTTGCGACAGATACCACCAGCGCGTTCGGCGGCATTATTGCGTTTAACCGCGAAGTGGATGCCGATACGGTGGAAGCGGTAACGGGACAATTTTTGGAAGTGTTGATGGCACCGAAGTTTAGCGATGCAGCCAAAGAGCTGATTGCGAATAAGAAAAATGTGCGCGTATTGGAAATTCCTTTGGCGGCGGGCGCAAACCGCTTTGAGCTGAAGCGCGTGGGCGGCGGCCTGCTGGTACAAACCCCCGATTTGCACCGTTTGCGCCGCGAAGATGTGAAAGTGGTGTCCAAACGCCAGCCCACCGAGCAAGAATGGCATGATTTGCTGTTTGTGTGGAATGTGGCCAAGTTTGTGAAATCCAATGCGATTGTGTTCGGCAAAAACGGCCAGACCTGCGGCATCGGCGCGGGACAGATGAGCCGCGTGGACAGTACGCGCATTGCCGCGCGTAAGGCGCAGGATGCCGGTTTGGCTTTGGCGGGGGCGTGTGCCGCTTCAGATGCGTTTTTCCCGTTCCGTGACGGTGTGGATGTGATTGCGGAACAGGGCATTAAGGCAGTGATTCACCCGGGCGGTTCGGTGCGCGATGAAGAGGTGTTTGCTGCTGCCGATGAACACGGTATGGCGATGGTGGTAACGGGCGTGCGCCATTTCCGTCATTAACGGTATTGTTGTTTTAAGGCTGCCTGAAAGGATTTTCAGGCAGCCTTGTTTTAACTGCGTATGGCCGCCAGCCAGTCTTCCAATTCCTGCGGCAAAGGCGCGGTCAAATGCAGCATCTCGCCGCTTAAAGGATGCGCCAGCTCCAAACGGTGTGCATGTAAAAACATCCGCTTCAAACCGCTTTTTTGCAGGCGGCGGTTGGCCTGATAATCGCCGTAACGCTCATCACCGGCAATCGGGCAGCCGCTGGCCTGCATATGCACACGGATTTGATGCGTGCGCCCCGTTTTCAACACCGCTTCCAACAGGCTGACCGTGCCGATGCCGTGGCGGTGCAGCAGGCTGCCTGAACAACGTTCCAATACGCGGAAAACGGTGTGTGCACGCTGCCCGTCCGCCGCCACGCGCACCATTTTTTCGCCCTGTGCGCCCGTATATTTGTGCAAAGGCAACTTCACATGGCGCAGCGTGTCGTCCCACGCGCCTACCCCTGCCGCCAAATAAACCTTTTTCGGATGGTCGGCGCGGATGGCTTCATGCAACTTTACCAGCGCACTGCGTTTTTTCGCCACCATCAACAGGCCGCTGGTGTCCTTGTCCAAGCGGTGTACCAGCTCCAAATAACGCGCTTCGGGACGGGCGCGGCGCAACTGTTCAATCACGCCGAAATCCACGCCGCTGCCGCCGTGCACCGCCACGCCGCTCGGCTTATTGACCACCAGCAGCGCATCGTCTTCAAACACCGTGTCAAACACACGCGGCGGCACGGCTTTCAGGCTGCCTGAAAGCGTTTTTTGTGCCACCCGCACCGGCGGCACGCGTATCACATCGCCTTCGGCAATGCGCGTATCGGCGGCGGCGCGTTTCTTGTTCACCCGCACCTCGCCGGCGCGGATAATCCGCCAAATATGGCTTTTCGGCACGCCTTTTAATATTTTTATCAGGTAATTATCAAGGCGTTGCCCCGCCTCGTCGCCGCCAACGTGCAGACGGGCGGCAGATTCTTTGCTAATCGGGCTCATTTTATCTATAATCCGAGCTGGCTTTACCGCACCGCAACGGGCGGCAAAGCAAGGTTTTCAGGCACTTTCCCGAGCGGTTGTTCTGCCGCCGCATTTTCAGGCAGCACGCGGGAAAGCCGCCCATTTTAATGGAAAAACGCATTGCACAAGCAACTCCTTTCGTCCGCACGGCCTACACGGACAAGTTTAAGCAATTTAAGTTCAAACCCGCCCCGACCATACCAATAAGAAGACGACGGCTCCCCCTTTTTTCAGGCAGCCTGCCTGACGATAAACCCCGTTTGCGTTTATCCCCTGCTCT
>JAUNOT010000040.1 GCA_030537065.1 Conchiformibius sp. | reverse complement strand
GTGGGGGCTTCGACAAAGTTATAAATCGGTTTTTCCATTTCAGTAAAAACTCCTCATACCCTCGGCGGGGCATGTAAAAAATATATTCAAAAGATTGGGGAATTATAAAGAAGTCTGCCATGATTGGCAAAAAAGACCTCGGCAAATATTTCCCGCAGGGTGGTGTTCACAACAGTTGCGGCCACCGTGCCTTACAGCGTTTTGTTAATCCATTCGCGGATACGGGCAAACAGGCTTTGCGGCGGCGGTTCAATGTCGTCATTGTAGCGGCGGGTATTACGGTTTTCTATAAACACATCATCTCCGTCACCCAAGGGGTCGTCCACAACCGGTTTCGGCTTGGGCATCACACGGGTACGGCCGCTGTCGCGTACATGATGGTGTTGTTGCAGATTGCGTTCTTTGGCTGCCTGAAGCAGACCGATAACGGTAGAGTAACGCGGATTACGCACACGCTCGGACAAACCGGGCATTTCCGGCGGCACACCGATACGAACCGGCAGGTTAAACACTTCTTCGGCCAATTCCACCATACCGCGCAACAAAGATGCCCCACCGGTCAATACAATGCCCGAAGTCAATACTTCTTCGGGGAAACCGGAACGGCGCAACTCGTTCAACGTCAGTTCCAAAATTTCTTCTACACGCGGCTGAATCACGCTGGCCAAGACACGGCGGGAAATCTGGCGCGAACGGCGGTCACCCACGCTGGGCACTTCCACCATATCGTCCAAACCTTCAATATTGGCCAAGGCCACGCCATAATGTACTTTAATATATTCGGCCGAATTGGACGGAGTACGCAGCGCATGCGCCAAATCGCGGGTAATCAAATCGCCTGCTACCGGAATCACGGCAGTATGACGGATAGCGCCGTTGGTATAAACGGCAATATCGGTGGTACCGCCGCCGATATCCACCACGCATACGCCCAATTCTTTTTCGTCTTCGGTCAGCACGGCATTTGCGCTAGCCAAGGGCTGTAAAATAATGTCGTCCACCGAAAAACCACAACGCTGCACGCATTTTTGAATATTCTGCATGGCGGTAACCGCACCGGTAATAATGTGTACGCGGGTATCTAAACGGATACCGCTCATGCCGATGGGTTCGCGTACGCCGGGTTGGTTGTCAATAATGTATTCCTGCACAACGGTGTGCAAAACCTGATGGTCGGGCGGGATATTGACGGCTTTGGAGGTTTCTTTGGCACGGTCGATATCGGCCTGCGTAACCTCGCCGTCTTTGATACGTACCACGCCTTGCGAATTCAGGCTGCGGATATGGTTGCCTGCAATGCCGGTTACCAAGCCGCTGACATTGTAGTCCGACATGTGTTCGGCTTCGGAAACGGCCTGTTTAATAGCTTGGGCGGTAGCGTCTATGTTGGTCACCATACCGGCTTTCAAACCGCGTGAAGGTGCCTGACCGATGCCGACGATATGGATTTCATCGTCTATCAGTTCGCCGATCAAGGCAATCACTTTGGATGTGCCGATATCCAATGCACTGATATATTGTTTGTTCTGAACCATTTTTATTCATCTCGGTTAATTAACGAATCATTTGAATCTTTATCTTGCAACGTTTCGGCTTCCGCCTTGTCAGCCGACAAAGCCATTTCTACAGCTTCCGAGCGGCTGCTTGCGGCACGGGCACGGTTACGGGTAGCCAAACCGTCCGGATAGCGCATATCCACATAATCCAGCTGCAATGCTTTTTCACGCAGCGAATGCTGCCACGCGGTGACAAAGCGGTTCATGCGGGTATTGACCTCCTGTTTGCCCAAACGCAGCTCGATGCCGTTATCCAACATCATCGACCACGATGCGCGCGGGGTATATTGTAAACGCAGAATGTTCAAACGCAAAGGCTGTAATTCGGAAACAAAGCTTTTATATTGGCTGACCATCTGCGGTAATACCTCGGAAGAGCCGTCAAATTCAGGCAGGGGCTGCTGATAGTCTGCCTGAAAAATTTTACCTTCGCCGTCCACCAGTCCGGCCACAAAACCTTCGCGTACCCAACGCGCCACAGGTTCGTGTTCTTTTACGGTAACGGTGATGGTATCGGAAGCGGTACGCTCGATTTTGACATCGCCCACCCACTCAAACGCCCGCGCCGCTTCTTGTGCCTTATCCAAATCCAGATAAAAGGAGCTGCCGCTTAAATAGGGTTTCATGGCATCAAACAGCTTTTGTTTGTTTACAAATTTTAAGGGCTGTCCTTCATGAATACTGACCAAATCAATGGTGGCGATATGAAAATAGCTGTGGTGGGTAATCCAGCGCACACCGGCGCCGATGGTAAAAACGGCAACAATAACATACAGTATTTTGATAATGTTGCCGCTTAATTTGTTTTCATTATACTTCATAAGCTGTTTTTAAAATTCGGATACATAAATCGGCAAACTCAATGCCCACCTGCCGTGCGGCTTTGGGAATCAGGCTGTGGTCGGTCATACCGGGCAGGGTATTGGCTTCCAAAACATACAGTCTGCCGTCGGCATCTTTCAGGAAATCCACCCGCGCCCACGCCTTACCGCCGCCGATTGCAGCAAACGCTTTTAAAGCCAAAGCACGCATTTGCGCTTCCTGTTCGGGATTCAGGTCGGACGGACATTGGTAAACGGTATCGTCGCGCTGATATTTGGCTTCATAATCATAAAATTCGGTTTGCGGAATAATGCGGATGGTGGGCAGGGCTTCGCCGTTCAACACGCCGCAGGTGTATTCGCCGCCCGACATAAATTTTTCCGCCAAAATTTCGCCGTGTAAGTGCTGGTCGCGCAGGCTGCGGTAAATTTGTGCCAGTTCGCCTGCCTGTTTGACTTTGTGTACGCCCACGCTGCTGCCTTCGGCGGCCGGTTTGATAAACATCGGCAAACCAAGTTCGGCTTCTACGGCGGCAAAATCACTGTCGTCGTGCAACACGGCATACGGCGGCACGGGCAGACCGGCTGCCGTCCAAATCAGTTTGCAACGGTATTTGTCCATACCCAAAGCGGAAGCCAACACGCCGCAGCCGGTATAAGGGATACCCAAGGCGGTCAATGCGCCCTGAACCGTGCCGTCTTCGCCGTAAGTGCCGTGCAAAATATTAAAGGCTGCCTGAAAGCCTTGGGCTTTTAATTGTGTCAAATCGCTTTCTGCAGGGTCAAACAAAACGGCATCCACGCCTTTGCTTTGCAGGGCGGCGCAAATCGCCCGCCCGCTATTGAGCGACACTTCGCGCTCGGCGGAAAAACCGCCTGCCAATACAGCCACTTTACCAAAATTCATTGTCTTTATTCCTGTTATTTTCCGCTTGGCGCGGCTGCCTGAAAAAATCTTTATGCGCTTTGTGCGGCCAAATCCACCAAAGCCTGCGCGGTGCGGTTAATGCTGCCCGCGCCCATGGTCAGCACCACATCGCCGTCTTTCAATACGCCCAACAGCGTTTCAGGCAGCGCGTTCACGTCTTCGCAGTAAATCGGCTCCAGTTTGCCCAACACGCGCAAGGCACGGCTTAACGCACGGCTGTCGGCGGCCACAATCGGTTCTTCGCCGGCGGCATACACTTCGGTCAGTACCAAACCGTCCGCCAAGCTCAACACCTGTACAAAATCTTCAAACAAATCACGGGTACGCGTGTAGCGGTGCGGCTGGAATGCCAGCATCAGACGGCTGTCGGGATACGCACCGCGTGCCGCCGCCAAAGTGGCCGCCATCTCCACGGGGTGATGACCGTAGTCGTCAATAATCAAAGCCTTGCCCTTGTTTTCAGGCAGCGTGATTTCGCCGTAGCTTTGGAAACGCCGTCCCACACCGCCGAATTGCGCCAAACCTTCCTGTATCGCGGCAATGCTGGCACCGCACTCCAAAGCCACACCGATACTGGCCAATGCGTTCAATACGTTATGGCGGCCGGGCAGGTTCAGGCGCACGGGAAATTCGTGTACGCCGTGTTTGTGCCGCGCCACCACGTCAAACGTCATTTGCGCCCCGTCGGTCTGCACGTTCAGGGCGTAAATATCGGCGCTGTCGTCATCAATATTATAGGTAGCAAACGGTTTTTTGATTTTTGGCACGATGGCGCGGACATGTTCGCTGTCGGTGCACAAAAATGCTTTGCCGTAAAAAGGCATACGGTGAACAAAATCAATAAAGGCCTGATGCAGCTTGTCAATGCTGTGGCCGTAGGTATCCATATGGTCGGTATCAATATTGGTAATCACCGACATCACGGGCGACAGATATAGAAAGGAAGCGTCGCTTTCGTCGGCTTCCGCCACCAGATATTGCCCCTGCCCCAATTTGGCATTGGTGCCGGCGGCGGTCAGTTTGCCGCCAATCACAAAAGTCGGGTCAAGCCCGGCCGCGCCGAGAATGGACGCGGTCAGGCTGGTGGTGGTGGTTTTGCCATGTGTACCGGCGATGGCGATACCGTCGCGGAAACGCATCAGTTCCGCCAGCATCATGGCGCGCGGAATTACGGGAATATGCTGCGCCAAGGCCGCTTCCACTTCGGGATTATCGGTTTTGACGGCGGTGGAAGTCACCACCACGTCGGCACCATTAACATGTTCGGCGGTATGGCCGGGGAAAACGCGTACGCCCAAACCGTCCAAATGGCGCGTTACCGCGCTCTGTGCCTGGTCGGAACCGGAAACCTGAAACCCCAGATTGTGCAACACTTCGGCAATGCCGCACATACCCGAGCCGCCGATGCCGACAAAATGAATATTATTTACTCTGTTTTTCATAGTCTTAACGTTCCGTAAAGGGTCAATTTGCGTTTCAGGCAGCCTGTTTGCGCCAAAAAGCGGATATTTTAAAGGGCTTAAGGCAGACGCGCCACGATTTTTTACAAAAAAATTGCCGTAAACTTTTTTAAAGCGACACACGGCTGCCAAAACTGGTTTCACACGGCAGATTGGCACAAGCCTCCATAGTTCCGCATTCAAGCCGTTCGCGCTACAATAAAACCGTTTTAAATTTTTCAGGCAGCCTGAAATGTTAGTTCTCGGCATCGAATCTTCCTGCGACGAAACCGGCGTCGCCCTGTATTGCACCGAACGCGGCCTGACCGCCAACCGCCTGCACACGCAAATGGCGATGCACGCCGAATACGGCGGCGTGGTACCCGAGCTGGCCAGCCGCGACCACATCCGCCGCTTGGTGCCGCTTACCGCCGCCTGCCTGAACGAAGCGGGCGTGGATTATGCCAATATTGATGCCGTTGCCTACACGCAAGGCCCTGGTTTGGGCGGCGCATTGCTGGCGGGCGCGGCCTATGCCAACGCGCTGGCACTGGCCTTAAACAAGCCCGTACTGCCCGTGCATCATTTGGAAGGCCACCTGCTCTCGCCGCTATTGGCGGATGAACGCCCCGATTTTCCCTTTGTCGCCCTGCTGGTTTCGGGCGGACACACCCAATTTATGGCGGTGCGCGGTATCGGCGATTACGAACTACTGGGCGAAACGGTGGACGATGCCGCCGGCGAAGCCTTTGACAAAACCGCCAAACTGCTCGGCCTGCCTTATCCGGGCGGCGCAAAACTGTCGGAACTGGCCAAGCTGGGCGCACCCGACCGCTTTCAATTTCCCCGTCCGATGCTGCATTCGGGCGATTTACAGATGAGTTTTTCCGGTTTGAAAACCGCCGTACTGACCGCCGTAGAAAAAAGTCGCGCCGAACTGGGTTTGGCGGCGGATGACGCGCTGCCTGAAAACCTGCGTAACGATATTTGCCGCGCTTTTCAAGATGCCGTGGCCGACGTATTGGCCGCCAAAGCGCAAACCGCGCTGCGCCAAACCGGCTACAGAACTTTGGTAGTGGCAGGCGGTGTCGGCGCAAACTGGAAACTGCGTGAACTGCTGGGCAGCCTGACCGTCAAAGCCCACGCCAAAGCGCGCGCCGAAACGGTGCAAACCTATTTTCCACCCCTGCCGCTTTGCACCGACAACGGCGCGATGATTGCCTTTGCCGGTGCTATGCGCCTGCAACACGGCATTGAAGCAGCCGCACCCGCCGCCGCATTTGATGTGAAACCGCGTTGGCGTTTGAGCGAATTGGTGCGGCCGCTTCAGGCTGCCTGAACGTTGTTCCGTTCCAATTCCAACAATGCCTGTTTACGCCACAATCCGCCCGCATAGCCGGTCAGACTGCCGTTGCTACCGATAATGCGGTGACAGGGCAGCAGCAGCGACACTTTATTCCGCCCATTGGCGGCGGCCACCGCCCGCACCGCCCGCGCATTGCCCAAGGCCGCCGCCTGTTGCGCGTAACTGCGCGTTTCACCGTAAGGCACGCCCTGCAAGACCCGCCACACCGCACATTGAAACGGCGTACCGACCATTTCCACCGGCGTGGCAAACGTTTTCAGGCTGCCTGAAAAATAAGCCGCCAATTCCGCCCGCAACACCTCCACACGCCCGTCCTGCCCGTCCGCCTCGGCAAAACAAGCCCGTTTTGCCCGCGCCAAAGCGGCAATTTCCGCTTGCAACTTCGGCGTATCGGCAAACTCCAGCAAACACAGCCCCTGCGGTGAAAATACCGCCCACACCGCCCCCAAAGGCGTATCCAAATACGCCCGATGCAATACCGTTTCCCGCCCCGCCGCCTGCCAAATCCGACCGTCCATAACCGTGTTACCCGAAAAAAGCGGCGATTGTAGCCGCAGCCATTCGGCCGGTACAGCCGTTTTCCGTTAAAATCCCCCCTTTTTTCCCCGCCCCGACCGCCATGCGTCTGACCCACATCAAACTGGCCGGATTCAAATCCTTTTCCGAACCCGCCACCATCCGCCTGCCCGGACAACTGGCCGCCGTTATCGGCCCCAACGGCTGCGGCAAATCCAATGTAATTGACGCCGTGCGCTGGGTATTGGGCGAAGCCTCCGCCAAACAACTGCGCGGCGAACAGATGCAGGACGTAATTTTCAACGGTGCCGCCACCCGCCGCCCTGCTCCGCGCGCTTCGGTAGAACTGATTTTTGACAACAGCACAGGCAGCCTGAAAAACGCTTGGGGGCGTTATCAAGAAATTTCCGTCAAACGCCAGCTTAACCGTCAGGGCGAATCGCGCTACTTTATCAACGGCCAGACCGTGCGCCGCCGCGACATCACCGACCTGTTTCTCGGCACAGGTGTGGGCGCGCGTGGCTATGCCGTGATTGAACAAGGCATAATTTCCCGCATTATTGAAGCCCGTCCCGAAGAACTGCGCGCCCATCTGGAAGAAGCCGCCGGCATTTCCAAATACAAAGAACGCCGCCGCGAAACCGAAGCGCGTCTGCACGATACCCGCGAACACCTGCAACGGCTGGCCGACCTGCAAACCGAGCTGTCGCGCCAAGTAGAAAAACTGCAACAGCAGGCTGCCGCTGCCACCCGCCACCAAAACCTCAGCCGCGAATTAAACGAATTACAAAACCTGTCCGACTTTATCCGTTGGCAACAGTCGCTGGCCGATGCCGACCGTGCCGATGCCCGCCGCCACGAAGCCGATGCCGCCCGCACCGCCACCGAAGAACACATTGAACTGCTGAACAACAACTTGGAGCAACTGCGTGCAGACGAACAACAACAACAACAGCAACGCCACCACCTCAATCAAGAATACACCCTGCTACGCGAACAAAGCGCCCGCTTGGAAGAACAAATCCGTGCCGAACAACAACAGCAACAACGCATCAGCCACGAACAAAACGCTGCCGCCGCCAACCTGCAACGCCTGCACCACGAAAGCACACAACTGCAACAACAACTGCAAGAAGCCGCAGCATTACTGTCCAAACAACAAATACAGTTAGAAGAAATCCGCCTGATTGCCGACGAATACGAAACGCGGCTGCCTGAAAGCGAAGAAGCCCTGCACACCGCCGAAGAAAGCCTACGCCAAGCCGCACAAGACTGGCAGGCAGCCGCCAATCAGGCCGCCCTGTCCGAACAAAACCTCCGCCACCTGCAACACAACCTGTTACGCCACAGCGAACAGCACGACCGTCTGCAACAAGAACTGGCCGCTCTGCCTGAAAACAGCGATACCGATGCCGCCGTGTGCCACGCCGACAGCCTGCAACAACAATATCAGGCCGCCGAAACCCTCTTGGCCGAATACGCCCACAGCCTGCAACGACACCGCCACAGCCACGATGAAGCCGCCCGCGCCCTCCACCTGTTACAACAACAGCAACTTGCCCTGCAAACCAAACAACACACCTTGGCCGAACTGATACGCGCCCGCCACAACGACGACTTTTGGCAACACACCGGCCATGCCGACCGCCCCGTCCTGCATCCGCAACTGCTGATTCAAGCCGAATGGCAGCAGGCTGTCGCCCTGATACTGGACAAGCGCCTGCACAGCCGCAGCCTGCCCGAACCGTTTACCCCGCCGCACCCCCTGCCGCAAGGTGCCGCCGCATGGGTCTGCCCGTCCGAGTCCGCCCCGTCCGAACCCCACCCGCACGCCCTTATCCGCCAAATTCAAGCTCCGGATGCCTTTCTGCCCGCCCTGCAACACTGGCTGGCAGACGCATTGTGTGCCCCCGACCTGCACACCGCACTGCAACAGCAACACCGCCTGCAAGGACAACAATACTGGCTCACCCCCGAAGGCCACCGCATTGACCGCCACAGCGTCCTGCTGCACGACCCCAGCCGCGACACCGACAACAGTGCCGTCCACACGCTGGAACACGACCGCCTCGACCGCGAACTGGCCGCACTTGCCCCGCACATACAGACTGCCGAACAAAAACTGCAACGGCAGCAGCAACAACTTGAACAGCTGCAACAGCAATACCGGCAACAACAAACCCGCCAACAACAACTGTACGGCGAACACCTTGCCGCCCGCCGCCATGCCGACAGCCTGCTGGCGCAACAACAGCACAAACTGCTGCGCCGCCGCCAACTTCAAGACGAACTGGCCGCCCTACAAGCCCAAATCCACGAACTGCAACAAAATTTAGAATACGAACAACAACAAACCGAAGCCCGCCAGCTTCAGGCAGACAGCCTGAAACAACATAACGGCGAACTGGACGAAACCTGCAAACAACTGCGCCAACAATGGCAGCATTGCCGCAGCAACCGCGAACAGGCTGTCAGCCGCCAAAATACCGCCGAACTCAAACTGCAACAGCAGCAGCAACACCTACACCATCTCCAACAGCAACACACTCACCTACAACAACAGCAGCAAGAATGGCAAACCCGCCAAAACGAATTGGACTTGGCTGCCGACCACAGCCTGCAATACGAAGAACACCTGCACCGTTTGGAACAACTCAACGAGCAAACCGATACCCTGCGCGAGCACATCCACAACACCGAAAGCCGTTTGGAAGACATCCGCCACCGCTACCGCAACCTACAAACCGAACAACAACAGCAGCAAAACCGCCTGCCCGAGTTACACAGTGCTGCCCAAAATGCCTTGCTGCAACAACAAGAAGCCCTGTTACAGGCCAAACACAGTCATGCCGAGCTGACCGCCCGCCACGCCGATTTGGATGCGCTGGCACACAGCGCCGTTCACGCCGACAGCCTGAACGGCCTTAACCGCCGCATCAACCGTACCCGTCAGGATTTGGCCGCATTGGGCGCGGTTAATCTGGCCGCCCTGCAAGAATTGGAAGAAGCCGCCGAGCGCGATGCCTACTACCGCCGCCAAAGTGAAGACATTCAGGCAGCCGTGTCGCTGCTGGAAGATGCCGTTGCCCAAATTGACGCCGAAAGCAAAAGCCGTTTCCAACACACTTTCAATGCCGTGAATGAAAAAATGCAAAGCCTGTTTCCCACCCTGTTCGGCGGCGGTGAAGCCGCCCTGCAACTGAGCAGCGACGATGCCCTCAACGCCGGCGTGACCATTACCGCCCGCCCGCCGGGCAAAAAAAACAGCACCATCCACCTGCTTTCCGGCGGAGAAAAAGCCCTGACCGCCATGAGTTTCGTGTTTGCCCTGTTTTCCCTCAACCCCGCCCCGTTCTGCCTGCTGGACGAAGTGGACGCGCCCTTAGACGATGCCAATACCGCCCGTTTTTGCCGTCTGGTCAAAGAAATGTCGGCACACACCCAGTTTCTGTACATTTCCCACAACCGCCTGACCATGGAAATGGCCGAACAGCTTATCGGCGTAACCATGCAGGAAAAAGGCGTGTCGCGGATTGTGGCGGTGGACATCAAACAAGCTCTAAACTTAAGCGGACAAGAATAAAACAGGCAGCCTGAAAAGAAAAAAATGCTTTCAGGCTGCCTGTTTGCATGATTTTTATTTTGATATAAATCAAATTATTTAGGATAAAAACTCAAAAAATATCAAAGCGGATTTGTTTTGTAATAAAATTACGTCTTTCAGTCAGCCATTTTATCAAAACAGCCATGATAAGCAGTTGGAATAAATTGATTACTTCTTCGGTTTCTGTGGCCTTTTTGGGCATCACCAGTTGGGCTACGGCTTATTGCTACGGTTGGGGGCAAGCTCTGTTTTACGGCTATCCGTGGTGGCATGTACATCAGGGACCCGACCAAGTTGCCCGCAGTTTGGCCTATGTGTGTATTACCTCGTTGGCATTGGTAATCGGTTACCTGTTCGGCTACGCGGTATTGCGTCAGGTACGCGAAAGCCACTTGTTTCAAAATATCGGCTGTTTACGGATTTTTGTTTTAATATCCGTATTTTTTTGGCCGGTTGCTTTAGAATTTTACCTGTTTATCGGTTATCTGCCGCAGCAGGTATTGGAAGCCTACCTGCTGTTTACCGTTATTGCTTCGGTGCTGTTGCACCGTGTCGGCAACGGTTTTACCCTCGATTGGAAAAAAATTGCCCATAAAGAGCAATATTCTATTGTGTTTACCACACTGATTTTCCTGTACTTTACGTCATTATCGTTTGTTATCGGCTATGTACGTCCGCATTTTCGCACCACTTACGACCGCATCGAATTTGAAAAACAGCCCTACTATATTTTGGCCAACAACGACAATGTCTATATTTTGGCACACTGTACCCGCAATAACCGTTCGTTTGTGTTTTTCAACTACCACACACTAAAAGGTTACAAAATTGATGTGGTGGAAAAACAGTTTTAACCGTTTTCAGGCAGCCTGAAAAAAACGGCACCGTTTAAATAACGGTGCCGTTTGATGATTTACTCGTCTTCCAAAGGCAGCGTACCTGCCAAAATCCGCCGTGCGCCATTGGATTCGGGCGCGGATACCACGCCGTTTTCTTCCAATTCCTGCATCAGATTGGCGGCGCGGTTGTAGCCGATACGCAAATGCCGTTGCAAAGCCGAAATAGACGTTTTGCGGCTGGACACCACAAATTCTACTGCGCGGTCAAACAACTCGTCGCGGCTGCCTGAAAGCGATGTGTCTGCCGCCGTGCTGCCGCCCGATACACCTGCCGCCTCGCCGGTCAAAATCCCTTCTACATAATCCGCTTCGCCCTGTTTTTTGACAAAATCCACCACGCGGTGTACCTCATCATCGCTGACAAACGCGCCCTGAATCCGTACCGGCTCGGCTTCACCGGGTTGCAGGAACAGCAGGTCGCCGTATTTCAGCAGGTCTTCCGCGCCCATTTGGTCCAAAATGGTGCGGCTGTCAATGCGGCTTTGTACGGTAAACGCCATCCTCGTCGGCACATTGGCCTTAATCAAACCGGTAATCACATCCACGCTGGGGCGTTGGGTGGCGATAATCATATGAATGCCGGCCGCACGCGCTTTCTGCGCCAAACGCGCAATCTGCACTTCCACCGTTTTTTTCTCGGTCATCATCAAATCGGCCAGCTCGTCAATCACCACCACAATTTGCGGCAGTTCGCGCAAAGGCTCGGGATTGGCGGCATCGGTAGAGAACGGATTGGTTAAAGGTTTGTCTTCAGGCTGCCTGCGGATTTTTTCATTGAAACCGGTCAGATTGCGTACACCGATATGGCTCATCAAGCGATAACGGCGTTCCATTTCCGCCACACACCAGTTCAAAGCATTGCCCGCCGCCTTCATATCGGTTACCACCGGACACAGCAGATGCGGAATGCCTTCATACACCGACAGTTCCAACATTTTCGGGTCAATCATAATAAAGCGCACGTCTTGCGGCGCGGCTTTATACAGAATAGACATAATCATCGCATTTACGCCCACCGATTTGCCCGAACCGGTCATGCCGCCCACTAGCAGGTGCGGCATTTTCGCCAAGTCGCCCACCATCGCCGCCCCGCCGATGTCTTTGCCCAAAGCCACGCTTAATTTTGATGTGGAAGCGTTAAACTCGGATGAAGCAATAATTTCCTGCAACAATACTTCCTGACGGTGTTCATTGGGCAACTCAATGCCCATCATATTTTTGCCCGGAATCGTTTCCACCACGCGCACCGACTGCACCGACAGGGAACGCGCCAAATCACGCGCCAGATTAACGATGCGGCTGCCTTTTACCCCGCGTGCCGGTTCGATTTCATAGCGGGTAATCACCGGACCGGGCAAAGCACCGCGCGCTTTAACGCTGACCCCAAATTCCGCCAGTTTTTCCACAATCAAATCACCCGTTCTTTGCAGCTTTTCCTCATCGGTTGCGGGCGGACGCGAACGCGGCACCGACAACAATTCCAAATCTGGCAGGCAATAACCGCTCGGCGTGCGGCGCGGCGGCGGTTTCTGCTGTACTTGTGCCACACGTTTGGCGGCAGTAGCCGCCGTATCAGCCGCTTTAGGAGCAGCACGCTCGGCGGTATTGGCAGGCGGTGCATCAGCTTGGCTGTCACGCACATTGCGCGGTGCCGCATTATCCGTCTGCACTTTAGCGCGGCTGCCTGAAGCCGTACCCGAAAAGGCGCGGCGCACATAACCCCAAATCATTCTGGCGGTATCATGATAAGAAAACTGAATCAGCAGCTTAATGCCCAACAGCATCATCGCTACCAATAAAAACATACTGCCGCCGCGTCCCAAAAACATCACCATACCCGAAGCAATCAGCTCGCCGGTCAAACCGCCCGCATCACGCGGCAAAACGGCGGCGAAGCGGCCGTGCCAGAACAAATGTTCCAATACCGGACTGCTGAGCATCAAAATACCCAAACCGATGCCGGTCAGCATCGGCGCATAGGTTTCATAACCGTTGTCGGGTAAGGCACGGAAATTTTTAAACAGCCACACACAGGCGGCCGCCACCGTCCACCACACCGACAGACCGAGTATGTAATAACCGCTGTCGGACAAATACGCACCAATCATGCCGCCCCAGTTCGCTACTTCGCCGGTGTAGGGAATGTTGCGGAATACCGACACGGATGGGTCATCAATACGGAAACTGGCCAGCGAAAACGCCAGATAGGCGGTCAGCACCAGCATAAACAGCCAAATGGTGTCATGCACAATCCCGCCGGTACGCTGGCGCGGCGCGGGCGGCTGTGCGGGTGCCGGTGCGGCGGCCTTACCCGTACTTTTTACGGCCACGCGGCCGGAAGCGGCTTTGGTTTTGGGGCGGGCGGGGGGCGGGGTATTTTTTTTGTTTCGGGAGAACATGATTTTCGGCGGTGAAAATAAGGGGCTGCCCGACAAAATGCGTGCGGGGCACGGCGGGCAGCCTGAAATGACAGACGGGATAATTATAACGGATTCGGCAGGCTGATTTGAAGCAAATCAGCCGTAAACGGTGCGGACTGTTTCACCGTTGTCAAAAACCAAGGTTTTTTCGGGAAAGCGCACCGCCGCCAAACGGTGTTCGGAACGGCTGGGTGGAATATCTTTTTTGCGGTCGCGCCAGCGTGCGCCGGCAGAAAAATCGCAACAGAATACATTATTGCGCGCGCCGTGCCAATGGTGCGGCGGCACGGTAAAAGTATGACGGCGGCCGTTGGTGCGTTGCGACGGCTGCCATTGCCGCCAATAGTGTCCGATAATAACCGGAACTTTATCTTCATAAGCGTCCCACCACGGACAACGTACTGAAAAACGCCAGCGTCCGCTTGCAAAAAACGGTTCGGGAGCAAGGGCTTCCACACCGCAAGTCAAGGCACGCACGGGATTGCTGCGGCTGCGGTACACATCATATTCGGCAGTAGCCGCCAACATCGGCGGGCGTACGCCGGGCTTTTCCAAATCGTGGGCGTGCAGGCGTTGCTCTTCCAAATAATCATCAAACCACGGCGCATGTTTGATGCTGCAACACATTTGTTCTTCCCATTCCTGATGCAGCGACAGCAGGCTTTCGTTGTTGCGTTCCTGCAAACGGGCAATGCTTTCAGGCAGCCACGCAGCATGAACAATGCGTAAATCATGCCGTTGCAATACCAAAGGCTGTTGTTGTAAAAATTCCACTACTGCATTTTTTTTATGCTCGGGCAAACGCTGCCACGGTGCGTAATACATGGCATCGTGTTCGGCACGGCTGTTAAAAAACCAGCCCGAACCGTCTTTCGGCTCACCGGTCAGCAGGTTGATTTCATGGTTGCCCAACACCATCAGCGCGTTTCCCGCCTGATGGGCACGTTGAAACCATGCCAACACCGCCGGTGCGTCCGGCCCCCTGTCCACCAAGTCGCCGACCAACACGATTTTACGGCCGTAGCTGTGACGGCCGTCGGGGCTGTAGCCCAAGTAATGCAACAGGTTTTGCAGGACTTCAAACTGGCCGTGAACGTCGCCGATAATGTCTAAAGGGCCGGCAGGCAGGGATTGGATAAGGGACATGGCATAACCCGAATAGGAAAAACAGGATTATAGCAAATTGCCGCCGCCGCGTTTTCAGGCTGCCTGAAAAGCCGTTTTACCGTAAAATAATACGGTTTTGCATTAAAATAATACAGTTTCGTATTTCCTTTCCCATTTATGAACCACACCGCCTATTCCGAATCCAGCATCAAAGTATTAAAAGGCCTTGAGCCGGTCAAAGAGCGGCCGGGTATGTACACCCGCACCGACAGTCCCACCCACATCGTTCAAGAAATTATCGACAACGCCGCCGACGAAGCCTTGGCAGGTTTTGCCACGCGCATTGATGTTACCCTGCACGAAGACGGCTCGCTGTCGGTGGCCGACAACGGACGCGGCATTCCCGTCGGCCTGCACCCCGAAGAAGGACTGCCGGTGGTGGAACTGGTGTTTACCCGTCTGCACGCAGGCGGCAAGTTTGACAAGCAAAACGGCAACAACGCCTATGCCTTTTCCGGCGGCCTGCACGGCGTGGGCGTGTCCGTCAGCAATGCCTTGGCGCAACGGCTGGAAGTGCAGGTGCGGCGCGGCGGCAAAATCTGGCAAATGGCGTTTGCCGGCGGCGACGTGGCCGAAGCCCTGCACGTTATTGACAAATGCCCTGCCAAGGAAAGCGGCACCACTGTGCGGATTTGGCCGGACGCGCGTTATTTTGACAGCCCCCACTACAACCTGCCCGAACTGGAACGGCTGCTGCGTGCCAAAGCCGTGTTGCTGCGCGGTTTAAACGTCAGCTTAACCCGTTTTAACAACGGGCAGCCTGAAAGCCAAAACTGGCATTATCCCGACGGCTTAAGCGGCTACCTAAACGGTTTGTTGCAACAAGCCGAAGCCGCCGTTCCCGTTTTTGCGGCGGAAAATTACCTTTCAGGCAGCCTGCCCGACAGCCCGTTTGCCGCAGGCGAAGGCGCGGCTTTTGCCATTACTTGGCTGGAAGAAGGCGCGTGTGCCAATGAAAGCTATGTCAATCTCATTCCCACCCCGTCGGGCGGCACGCATGAAGCAGGGCTGAAACAGGCCGCATTTCATGCCGTGTCCAACTTTATCCAACACCACAACCTGCTGCCGCGCGGCGTCAAACTGCAAAGCGACGACGTGTTTGCCCGTGCCGCTTTCGTCTTGTCGGCGCGGGTACTTGACCCGCAGTTTCAAGGCCAAACCAAAGAGCGGCTGACCAACCGCGATGCCCTGAAACTGGTGGCGGCGGTGTGCGGCGACCCCTTGGAACTGTGGCTGAACCAAAACATCGAATGGGGCAAAAAAATCGCCGAACTGACCATTCGGCAGGCACAGGCGCGGCTGCGTTCCGTCAAAAAAATTGAAAAGAAAAAAAGCAGCGGCGTGGCGGTGTTGCCCGGCAAACTGACCGACTGCGAAAGCGAAGACATCCGCGAAAACGAACTGTTTTTGGTGGAAGGCGATTCGGCCGGCGGCTCGGCCAAACTGGCACGTGATAAGGCTACCCAAGCCGTTTTACCCTTGCGCGGCAAAGTGTTAAACAGCTTTGAAGTGCACCGCGACCAATTATTCGGCAATGCCGAAATTCACGACATTGCCGTGGCCATCGGCGTGGACCCGCACGGCGCAGACGATAATGTGGATTTAAGCGGTTTACGTTACGGCAAAATCGCCATTTTGTCGGATGCCGATGTGGACGGGGCGCATATTCAGGTGCTGCTGCTGACGTTGTTTTACCGCCATTTTCCCAAGCTGATTGAACACGGTCATATTTATGTGGCGCAACCGCCGTTGTTCCGCGTGGACGTGAACGCGCGCGGCAAAAAGCCCGCCCGCAAGCTGTATGCGCTGGACCAAGCGGAATTGGACGGCATCATTGCCAAGCTGCATAAGGAAAATGTGCGTGAAAACGCTTATTCGGTCAGCCGTT
>JAUNOT010000039.1 GCA_030537065.1 Conchiformibius sp. | reverse complement strand
GCGCGGTAAACGACCAATATTTCTTCGGTTTCACTGTGGCGGGCAAGGTCTAATACTTCGTAAAGATTGCCCTTATAATGGCGGTAAATACCGCGTGATAGCGTGGTTTGCATTGAATTTAAGGCAAATATGGCTGTTGTAGATTGATTTTTAGCCGCTTGATGAGCTTTCTCTGTGTGTTGTATTTCGGCATTAGCATATTCATTTTTTGGCAGAGGATAGCAGCATACCTGTCCAATATCCCATATCGTCTTAAAAGTAGGGCTTGTTCTTCCATTCTCAAAAGCCGAAATATTGGCTTTTCCACCTAAATTAACTCGGTGGGCAAGTTCTTCTTGGGTTAAATTAGCATGCTTTCTTGCAGCAGCTACCCATTTAGCTAAATCAAAAGTCATGGCCATACTCTAACTAAAGTCTCTAAATAGGGAATAAATTTGAGCAAAACTCAAGGTTCTTAATAAGATTGGTTTTAATTTAAACTTAATTTATTGCTTAATTACCAAATAATTATCCATTTCACTTTCAGATAAAGTAATGATACCAATAGTTTTGCCGTTATCATCACAAAATTCAATTTCGTATGCAAGATTAGGATGGGTATAAATTTCAACAATAGTTCCCATTCTGCCGTAAAGGGATGCTTGATGGTGAATTTCTTTATTGAGTAATACCATATCCAAAATCTTGTATTTCATGTTTGTTCCATATTTTCAGGCTGCCTGAAAAACACTCTTCAGGCAGCCTGCGCTTATTTTTTCATCGAATCAAAAAACTCGTCATTGTTTTTGGTTTTGCGGATTTTATCCAGCAAAAATTCTGCCGCTTCAATATCATCCATCGGGTGCAGCACTTTACGCAGCAGCCACATTCTTTGCAGTTGTTCTTTAGATACCAGCAGTTCTTCGCGGCGCGTACCCGATTTGTTGATGTTGATGGCGGGGAACACGCGCTTTTCTGCCAAACGGCGTTCCAAGTTTAACTCCATATTGCCCGTGCCTTTAAATTCTTCAAAAATCACGTCGTCCATGCGGCTGCCCGTATCCACCAAGGCGGTGGCGATAATGGTAAGCGAACCGCCTTCTTCCACGTTTCGCGCCGCGCCGAAAAAGCGTTTGGGACGGTGCAGGGCGTTGGCATCGACACCACCAGTCAGGATTTTGCCCGAAGCGGGAACAACGGTATTGTAGGCGCGCGCCAAACGGGTAATGGAATCAAGCAGAATCACCACGTCTTTTTTGTGTTCTACCATGCGTTTGGCTTTTTCAATCACCATTTCAGCCACTTGCACATGGCGCGATGCGGGTTCGTCAAAGGTGGAAGCGACCACTTCGCCGCGCACGCTGCGGGTCATTTCGGTCACTTCTTCGGGGCGTTCGTCAATTAGCAACACCATCAGTTGCACATCGGGATAATTGTCGGTAATGGCGTGGGCGATGTTTTGCAACATCACGGTTTTACCCGTTTTGGGTGGAGCAACCAGCAGGGCGCGTTGTCCCATGCCGATGGGGGAAATCAGGTCAATCACGCGGCCGGTAATGTTTTCTTCGGCTTTGATGTCGCGTTCTAATTTCAGCTGACGGGTGGGAAACAGCGGGGTAAGGTTTTCAAACAGGACTTTGTGACGGCATTTTTCGGGGTGGTCGCCGTTGATGCTGTCGAGGCGCACAAGGGCAAAATAGCGTTCGTCGTTTTTGGGTACGCGCACCGTGCCTTCAATGGTGTCGCCCGTGTGCAGGTTAAAGCGGCGGATTTGGTTGGGGGAAACGTAAATATCGTCGGGGCAGGCAAGATAGGATGTAACCGCGCTGCGTAAAAAGCCGTAGCCGTCGGGCAAGATTTCCAGCGTACCCGAGCAGGAAAAATCCATGCCGTCCTTCATCATTTGGCGGACAATGGCAAAAACCAAATCCTGTTTACGCAGGCGGTTGGCGTTTTCAATGCCGATTTTTTCGGCGTGTTCAAGCAGTTGGGTAATGTGTTGGGTTTGAAGTTCGGAAACGTGCATGGTTTAATGTTTACAATAAGATACAGGCTGCCTGAAGATTCGGGCAGCGGTAAGAGGGTGTTTAGGACGGTGCAAAGGCTGCCTGAAACGGCAAGGAAGATGCAGAAAAACGGCGATTGTAGTTTTGTGGAAAAAGTTTGTCAAGAATGACAACGGTTTGGCTGTGGTAATGTGTTTACAGGCTGCCTGAACGGGTTTTCAGGCAGCCTGCATTTTTATAAAGCCGCCAGCAAGGCATCGCCCATTTGTGAGCAGGAAACGGGGCTTATGCCCGCTTCGGCAATATCGGCGGTGCGTACGCCTTGGCGCAACACGGTTTGCACGGCATTTTCCACCTGTGCGGCACGGGCTTCATCGCCCAAGCTGTAACGCAGCAGCATCGCCAACGACAATACGGTCGCCAAGGGATTGGCTTTGTTTTGTCCGGCAATGTCGGGGGCGGAACCGTGTGAAGGTTCGTACAAGCCTTTTCCGTTCTCGTCCAGCGATGCCGAAGGCAGCATGCCGATAGAGCCCGTCAGCATAGACGCTTGGTCGCTTAAAATATCGCCGAAAATATTGCCCGTGGCAATCACGTCAAATTGTTTGGGAGAGCGTACCAACTGCATGGCGGCGTTGTCCACATACATATGGCTTAACTGCACATCGGGATAATCTTTGCCTACTTCGGTAAAGATTTCTTTCCACAATTCAGTGGTTTCCAATACATTGGCTTTATCCACGGAACACAGTTTCTTGCCGCGTTTTTGCGCCGCTTCAAACGACACTTTGGCAATGCGGCGGATTTCGCTTTCGCTGTAACGCATGGTGTTAAAGCCTTCGCGTTCGCCGTTGTCCAAGGTGCGGATGCCGCGCGGTTCGCCGAAATAAATGTCGCCCGTCAGTTCGCGCACAATCAGAATATCCAAGCCCGCTACCACTTCGGGTTTGAGCGTGGACGCGTCTGCCAATTCGGGATACAACACGGCAGGGCGCAGGTTGGCAAACAAATTCAAATCTTTACGAATCGCCAACAAACCGCGTTCGGGACGCAGGCTGCGTTCCAGATTGTCGTATTGCGGCGAACCCACCGCGCCCAACAACACGGCATCGGCTTCGCGGCACAGTTTTTGGGTAAATTCGGGATAGGGGTGGCCGTATTCGTCATAAGCCGCGCCGCCCAAAGGGGCATATTGGTATTGCACGTCCAAGCCCTGTTCAATCAGCTTGTCCAATACGCGCACGGCTTCGCGCACGATTTCCGGGCCGATGCCGTCGCCGGGCAGGATAACGATTTGTTTGGTCATAGAGCTTCCTTTTTATCTTTTCAGTGAGATAGAAATTATTTCAAATATGATTTTATTTGAAAACTTGCTTTATATTTTTTAATAAAAACATCTTGTTTTTATGAAGAATTAAATACTGGTAAGGCAAGTATCTTTGCCATTTGCACATTTGTATTTTATGCTATAATTATTAATAGCCTAGAGCACCGCGGTAATATTAAGATATTTTTTAGTATTGCAATGTTTGGTGTATCGCCAAACTGAAATGTTATATGATGGTTCTTACACATGGGTGTAATAGGTAAAGGGGTGTTTTTTGAACAAACACCCCTTAACTTTTGTAATTGAGGTGTATGAAACACTTGATTTTTATTTTATGGTAAGGTGATTATGAACCATTATTCAAACTACTCAAACCTATTATCCATACAATCTGATTTACAGAAACATTTTCAATGGGATGATGAATATTTTAATTTTTTCATCCGGCTTGCTCCTATCCTGTACCAATTTTTCTCTGTTCCTAAACGCAGTAGCGGTATGAGAGAAATTGCGAAACCTGCAGCAGCTTTGGCACAAGTACAACGATTTATTATCAAAGAATACTATCAAGATTTCCCCATTCATCCTGCAGCTTGTGCCTATATAAAAGGCAAAAATATTTTGGAATTTGCACAACCGCACCAATCACACCGTTATCTGTTGAAATTAGATTTCAAAGATTTCTTCTCATCTATAAAAATAGATGATTTTTATCGTTATTGCCAATTACCCGAAACAGAATCCCGTATTTTAGGCAGGTTATTATTTTGCAAAAATAAAAAGAATCACAAACAAAATGATTACTATCTTTCCATCGGTTCACCCAGTTCCCCTACTTTATCCAATATTCTTATGTATGAATTTGACAAAAGAATAAGCGACTTTTGTCAAAACGAGCATATCGCCTATACCAGATATGCTGATGATTTGGCTTTTTCTACCAATATCCCTAATGTTTTATATGAAAAATTAATAAAATATTTTTTCCAAACATGTAAATCTCTAGATTATCCTAAAAGGTTACGAATTAATTCCCGAAAAACAGTTTTTACATCTAAAAAATATAATCGCACTCTAACGGGGTTGGTAATCGCTAATAATGGAACGTTAAGTATTGGCAGAGATAAGAAAAGAAATCTGCGTGCAATGGCATATCAAGCATCACAGGGTCTTTTAAGCGAAGAAAAAGTATGTAGTTTGAAAGGGCATATCGCGTTTTTAAAAGGTATTGATCCCCAATTCGCTCAAATTTTGCAAGATAAATTAGAAGAGAAAAGGCTGTTTCATTCTTAAATTGCATTGGTAACAAAACGTTTTCAGGCAGCCTGCAACATGATTCGTGCCGTTTCGTGCCAATAACCGTCATCGCGCAAAGCAGTTTCAGCATACAGTCCGTTTGGCGTGTCGGCATCGGGCGGCAGCAACGCGGCTGCCTGAACGCGGACAGGCGACAAATATTCCTGCCGTTTTAGCGCGTACCAACGGCAACTGTCCGCCGCTTCAGGCAGCTTGGTCAGCAAACGCCCCGTCCACGCATTCGGCGTGTAGGGCGCGGTATCAGGCAGGCTGCCTGAAGCGCAAAAACCCATGCCGCGCACCAGCGACATACGGCGTACATCTTCGCTGCGTACACCCAAATCCGCTAAAGCGGCAGCGGTGGCCGGTTCGGCGGACAAAGCGAGTTGGCGCGTCAGCTTGGCGGTTTTGGCAGACAGCGTGTCGGCAGGGTTTAGCCCCGCCATCTGTTCAGGCAGCCCGCTTGCGCCGCCGAAATATTTGCAGCACAACTCAATATGATGCGGCACGCCGTTTAATTCCGCCACAAAATCCAATGCGCCCGCCTGCCGTCCGTCTGCGGCATACACGGGCAGATTGTGCGCCAGCAGGCGGCTGTGCGGCGCATGGGTCAGCCAAAACGCCAGCAAACGTTCCGCGTAACGCCCCAAAGCCTCATCGTGCCGCGCTTCAGGCAGCCCGTCCGTGCCTTCATCGTTCCATTGCAGCAGCAGACGGAAGCCGTTTTCGCCCAGCAATTCGCGCACGGGCAGTTCGCAACCGCTTTGCCACAACGGCGGCGCAGTCAGCACCGCCGCCAAATCGCGCACGGCCGGTCGGGTCAAACGCCACCACAGGGCATCAAGGGCATAGTTCATATATTTTTCCTAACAACGGGCAGCCTGAAAACCGTCTGCCGGATAAATGTCAATACGGCCGAGCCATTCGGCCTGTTCCAAATACACCAGCCCTTCCTTTACCAGTTCCAGCAGCGCGATAAAATACACCACCAAACGGGCAATACTGCAATCTTCGGGAAACACCTGCTCAAAAGCCAAACACCGTTCGGGCGAGTGCCGCAAACGGGATAAAATTTCACTCATATGGCGGCGCACCGACAGGCTGTCGCTTTCCACCTGATGACTTTGACGCTGCTGCGCCCGCGCCAGCATATTCAGCCAAGCGCGGCTCAAATCCGCTACCCCCACTTCAGGCAGCTTGGCGGCAACCGCCATTTCCACCGGCAGATACGCCCAAGCAAAATCCCGTCCCGCGCGCGGCAGCGCGTCCAATCCGGCGGCGGCCAGCTTGATTTGCTCGTATTCCAACAGGCGGCGCACCAGTTCCGCACGCGGGTCGGCCGTTTCTTCTTCCGATTCTTCGCTGACGGGAACGGGCAGCAGCAGCCGCGATTTAATTTCCACCAGCACTGCCGCCATCAGCAGGTATTCCGCCGACAAATCCAAACGCGCCGCATCGGCGCAGGCAATATAGCCCAGATACTGTTCCGTTACCGCCGCCATCGGAATATTGAGGACATCCAAATTTTGCTTGCGGATAAGGTACAACAATAAATCTAACGGCCCTTCAAAACTTTCCAATACCACCCGCAGCGCATCGGGCGGAATAAACAGGTCGGCGGGAATATCGTTCACCGCCTGACCGAACAGATAGGCAACCGCAGTCATCAGCGCCGCCATTCTTCATGCAGGGCGCGGATATTGTGTTCGCGGTCAAGAATATGTGCCTGCAAACGTTTGACCGTTTCCGCATCGCCGCGTTTGCGGGCTGCCTGCAAACGGTTGTTGGCGGCCGCCAGCGCGGTTTGTTCGCGGCGGATTTCGCGTTCCAACACTTCGCGGCGGGTCAGCACTTTCGGCGACGGAGCAATACGCACCGGCACAACGGCAATAGGCGGCAGGCGGCGCGGCTTGACCGCAGGTGGCGGCACGGGCATGGCGACAATCGGCGGCGGCGGCAAAATCGGCGTGCGGTCGTAGCTGCCGTATTCGTGTTCGCGCCAAATGCGGCCGATGGCATCTTCGCCCTTGTCTTCGCTTCGAGGCGGCTCGGACGCGGCATCGGGCAATGCCCATGCCGGTGAAACGGTTTCGGCGGCGGCAAAATGGCCGCCTTCTTGTTCCGCCAAGCCGTCCATTTGCGACAGGCGGCATTGTTTGTTTTGGCGCACGGTGGTGTAAACGGGTTTGCCGTCTATCACGCAGATATAGGTGGCGGCTTGGGCGCAGGGCAGCGCGGCAAACAGAAGCAGGGCGGCAACACGGCGGTACATGGTTTTTCAGGCAGCCTGAAGCCGCTCAATACCGTCGTCGGGCAGGGCGGCGGCCAGTTCGGATACGACGGTGGCGGGCGCATCGGCAAAACGGTAGTCGGGCGCGATTTCCGCCAAGGGTTTTAAGACGAAACCGCGTTCGCGCGCACGCGGATGCGGCAGTTGCAATTCGGGCTGGTTTTGTACGGTGTGTTCAAAATCAATAATATCTAAATCCAAGGTGCGCGGCGCATTGCGGAAACTGCGTGTCCGGCCGAAATCCTGTTCAATCTGTTGCAGCTGGTGCAGCAGCTCGGCCGGCGTGTATGCGGTGTCAATCAGGGCGACGGCATTGATAAAGTCAGGCTGGTCGGTGTAGCCGACCGGTGCGGTGCGGTACAGCGACGAGGCGTGCAAACGCCGCACCTGCGGCAGCGCGGCAACGGCGGCAATGGCGCGGCGGACGTGTTCGGCGGGGCGGTCAAGATTGCCGCCAAAGGCAATAACGGCGGTGGGCATGGCTTAACGGCTGTGTTTCATCAAACGTTGTTTTTCGCGTTTCCAATCGGCTTCTTTGGCGGATTCGCGTTTGTCGTGTTGTTTTTTACCTTTGGCCAAGCCGATGTCGGCTTTGATACGGCCGCGGTGCAAGTGCATATTCAGCGGCACAATGGTGTAGCCGGCGCGTTCGGTTTTGCCAATCAGCTTGTTGATTTCCCGTTGGTTTAACAGCAGTTTGCGCGGACGCACGGGGTCGGGCTTAACGTGGGTGGACGCGGTCGGCAGCGCGGTAATGTGACAGCCGACCAGATAAAACGCGCCGTTTTTCCAATGGATATAGCTTTCTTTGAGTTGTACCCGTCCGGCGCGGATGGCTTTCACTTCCCAGCCGTCCAGCACCAAACCGGCCTGAATCTGCTCTTCAATAAAATAATCGTGAAAAGCCTTGCGGTTGTTGGCGATACTCATTTTGTTGTACCAAATCAATTTGTTTACACGGGCAGGGATTGTAGCAGAATTTTCTTCAGGCAGCCTGAAAGATGACAAAACTGCGCCGAAACCGTAAAATCGGTTTATTTTGTTGCGCCAACAGGCAAATTGATTATGCTCACTTTTCAAGACATTATTTTCAAACTGCAAAGCTATTGGGCGGCACAAGGCTGTGCCGTTTTGCAACCCTTTGATTTGGAAGTGGGCGCAGGCACGTCCCACCCCGCCACCTGCCTGCGCGCGCTCGGTCCCGAGCCGTGGTTTGCCGCCTATGTGCAGCCCAGCCGCCGCCCCAAAGACGGACGTTACGGCGACAACCCCAACCGTTTGCAGCACTACTACCAATTTCAGGTAGCACTAAAACCCGCGCCTGCCGATATTCAGGATTTGTATCTCGATTCGCTGCGCCAACTGGGCATTGACCCCACCGTTCACGACATCCGTTTTGTGGAAGACGACTGGGAAAACCCCACTTTGGGCGCATGGGGCTTGGGCTGGGAAGTGTGGCTCAACGGCATGGAAGTGACTCAATTTACCTATTTCCAACAGGTTGGCGGCATTGACTGCTCGCCTGTACTCGGCGAAATTACCTATGGTATTGAACGCCTTGCCATGTATTTGCAAGGTGTGGAAAACGTTTATGATTTGGTGTGGACCACCACGCCTGACGGACAAACCCTCACTTACGGCGATGTGTACCATCAAAATGAAGTGGAACAATCTGCCTACAATTTTGAGCACAGCGATGCCGATTGGCTGCTGGCGCAGTTTAACGGCTATGAAGCCCAAGCCCAACGCCTGTTGGCGGAAGAAAACGCGCAACTGGCGTTGCCCGCTTACGAATTGGTGTTAAAAGCAGGACATACTTTTAACCTGCTGGACGCACGCGGCGCGATTTCTGTTACCGAACGCGCCACTTATATCGGGCGCATCCGCAATTTAAGCCGCTTGGTGGCACAAAAATTTGTGGCGGGTCGGGAAGCTTTGGGTTTTCCATTATTGAAAGGGTAAATTTTTTAAAATGGAAAAATTTAATTTACAACCCAACGAAATTATTAAGCGTTCCGAACTACATGACCGCTTTGGCGGCTCACGCCAAAGCGGTATTGCACCCTCAGCAAAAACAAATAATGTTTTCTTATTTACCCACCCTGAAAATGGCGAGGAACATGGCTATTACGACCGTTGGCTCAATCATGGAAAACAATTTGATTATTCAGGAGAAGGGCAAACTGGCGACCAAGAAATGAAGAGGGGAAATAAAGCAATTCTCGAACATAAGTTAGATGGCCGTGCTTTGCATGTTTTTGAGCATGCTGGGCAAGATGGCTATGTTCGCTACAAAGGCCAATATCAAATTAGTGAATCAAAGGCTTATTCAGAAAAAATAGAACATAGTACCAACAACGGTCCGGCAAGAAAGGTATTTATTTTCCATTTGGATAAAGTTGAATAATCATAGGCAGCCTGAAAAATGATTACCCTCTACGCCTTAAAACAATCTCGCGCCTACCGTATTGCTTGGCTGTTGGAAATTCTGCAACTGGATTACCAAGCGGAAATTTTAACGCGCCACCCCGATACCCTGCTTGCGCCAGAATCCTTGCGTCATATTCACCCTTTAGGTAAATCGCCGATTATTCAAGATGATGAAGTGGTTTTGGCGGAAAGCGGTGCGATTGTTGAATACTTGCTGGAACGTTACGACACCCAACACACGCTCAAACCCCGCGTTGGCAGCGAAAAATGGCGCGATTATCTGTATTGGCTGCATTATGCTGAAGGCTCGCTGATGCCTTTATTGGTAATGTCTTTGGTGTTTCGCAGAATTGACGATAGCCCGATGCCATTTTTGGTTAAACCTGTGGCACGAAAAATCACGGCAAATGTGCGCCAATCCTTTTTGCATCCGCAGCTGGAATTACATTTAAATCATGTGGAACGCGCTTTAGAGCAAAAAACATGGTTGTTAGGCAATGATTTAAGCGGTGCCGATATTATGATGAGTTTTCCCTTGCAAGCAGCTTTGTCACGCGCCACAGGGCAACTGCCCAATATCGCCGCTTATGTTGCCCGCATGACCGAACATCCTGCTTATCAACGTGCAGAAACCAAGCTGGGTCAATTAGATAAGCTATAAATTCAGGCAGCCTGAAATCACGACCCTTACGCATGAAAGAACCATAATGTCTTCTACTTTATTGATTGAATTACTTACCGAAGAACTTCCCCCCAAAGCCTTGAATCATCTGGGTAACGCCTTTGCCGCCGCCATTGCCGAAGGCTTGGAAAAAGCGCAACTGCTGGACGGCACGCCCGACTATACCGCCTATGCTGCGCCGCGCCGTTTGGCGGTGCAAGTGCGCGGGGTCAAAGCCGTGCAAGCCGACCAACAGGTTGTAAAAAAAGGTCCTGCGCTTGCCCACGCGCTCAAAGACGGTGTGCCTACCAAAGCTTTGGAAGGTTTTGCCCGTTCCTGCGGCACAGATGTTGCCAACCTGAACATTATTCACGACGGCAAACAAGAAGTGTACGCCTATGAATTTACCCAACAAGGTCAAACCCTTGCCGCGCTGTTGGGCGAGATTTTGCAGCAGGCGGTCAAAAAACTGCCGATTCCCAAAGTGATGCGTTGGGGCAGCAGCACGCATACGTTTGTGCGCCCCGTACACGGCTTGGTGGCGATGCACGGCGCAGAAGTGTTGCCCGTCAATGTATTGGGCTTGGACGGCGGCAAGCGCAGCTTGGGACACCGCTTTTTGTCGCAAGGCGAAGTGGTGTTTAATCAAGCCGATGATTATGCAGAACAAATGCGCGAGCAAGGCAAAGTGATTGCTTCATTTGCCGAGCGCAAAGCCGCGATTCAGGCAGCCTTAAATCAACGTGCCGCCGCTTTGGGTGCAAGCGTTGCTGCCGATGATGCGCTGCTGGACGAAGTCAGTGCCTTGGTGGAATATCCCAATGTTTTGGAAGCAGGTTTTGAAGAACATTTCCTTGCCGTGCCGCAAGAATGCCTGATTTTAACCATGCAGCAAAACCAAAAATATTTCCCGCTGCTGGACAAAAACGGCAAGCTGATGAACCGCTTTTTGCTGGTTGCCAACATCGCCCCCGCCGACCCCGCGCAGATTATCCAAGGCAACGAGCGCGTGTTGCGGGCGCGTTTGAGCGATGCGGAATTCTTTTATAAACAAGACCAAAAAGCCACTTTAGCCAGCCGTTTACCCAAATTGGCGAATGTGGTTTACCACAACAAATTGGGTTCGCAAGCCGAGCGCGTGGCGCGTTTGGAAGCGATTGCCGCGCACATCGGCACGGCATTGGGCGCAGACGAAGCGCAAGTTCGCCGCGCCGCGCAGTTGGCAAAAGCTGATTTGCTGACCGAAATGGTGGGCGAGTTCCCCGAATTGCAAGGCACGATGGGGCGTTATTACGCTTTGGCGGACGGCGAAGCGGCGGCGGTTGCCGATGCTTTGGCGCAGCATTACCGCCCCCGTTTTGCGGGCGACGCGCTGCCTGAACACGCCGTTGCCACGGCGGTTGCCTTGGCGGACAAATTGGAAACGCTGGTCGGTATTTGGGGTATTGGGCTGATTCCTACGGGCGACAAAGACCCCTACGGATTGCGCCGCGCCGCTTTGGGCGTGCTGCGTATGCTGTTAGAAAACAATTTGTCTATCAAAGATTTGCTGGAAACCGCTTACCGCAGTTTCGCCGCAGGCAGCCTGAATGCCGACACAGTGGCGCAAGTGGCAGAATTTATGCAGGCGCGTTTGGCGGTGCTGTTGGGCAACGATTATCCGCAAGATGTGGTGGCGGCGGTGTTGGCGCAACATCCCGACCGTTTAAACGATGTTGTTGCCAAACTTCAAGCGGTACAAGCCTTTAAGCAGCTGCCCGAAGCGGCGGCTTTGGCAGCCGCCAATAAGCGTGTACAAAATCTGCTGAAAAAAGCCGAGGGCGAATTGGGCGCGGTCAATGCCGATTTGTTGCAGCAGGACGAAGAACGCGCCCTGTATGCGGCGGCGCAGGATTTGCAACCGCAAGTTTCCAAAGCATTGGCAAATCAGGATTTTCAGACAGCTTTGTCGGCATTGGCAGGCATTAAACCACAGGTCGATGCGTTTTTTGATAAAGTGATGGTGATGGCAGACGATGCTGCGGTGAAACAAAACCGTTTGAATCTGTTAAAACAATTGGCGGATTTGCTGAATGCGGTTGCCGATATTGCCAAATTGGAAAGTTAAAAAACAAACACCGCAAGCGTTAATGCTTGCGGTGTTTTTTCAGGCTGCCTGAATTATTCTTCCGGCGTGGCTTCCGAGCCGTCGTCTTCGGGTGCGCCTTCGTGTACCAACTGCATCAAACCCGACTGTTCGCGGATTTGGCGGTCGATTTCGGCGGCCACTTCGGGGTTTTCTTTCAGCCAAACACGGCAGTTGTCTTTGCCTTGACCGATTTTCGCGCCGTTGTAGCTAAACCACGCGCCCGATTTTTGAATCACACCGGCTTTCACACCCAAATCAATCAGCTCGCCTTCGTAGCTGACACCTTCGCCGTACAAAATATCAAAATCGGCAATGCGGAACGGCGGCGCAACCTTGTTTTTAATCACTTTTACCTTGGTTTCATTGCCCAAAACATCGTCGCCTTTTTTGATTTGTGCGCCGCGGCGGATGTCCAAACGCACGGAGGCGTAAAACTTCAGTGCGTTGCCGCCGGTGGTGGTTTCGGGGCTGCCGAACATCACGCCGATTTTCATGCGGATTTGGTTGATAAATACGACCAAAGTATTGGTTTTTTTGATGTTGCCGGTGAGTTTGCGCAGGGCTTGGCTCATCAGGCGCGCGTGCAGGCCGACGTGGCTGTCGCCCATTTCGCCTTCAATTTCGGCTTTGGGCACAAGCGCGGCCACCGAGTCCACCACCACCATATCGACGCCGCCGCTGCGCACCAGCATATCGCAGATTTCCAAGGCCTGTTCGCCGGTGTCGGGTTGGGAAACCAGCAGTTCTTCCACTTTAACGCCGAGTTTGCGCGCGTAAACAGGGTCAAAGGCGTTTTCGGCATCAATAAAGGCGCACACGCCGCCATTTTTTTGACATTGGGCGATGGTTTCCAAACACAGGGTGGTTTTGCCGGAAGATTCGGGGCCGAAAATTTCTACAATCCGGCCGCGCGGCAGGCCGCCGACGCCGAGGGCAAGGTCAATGGTCAGCGAGCCGGTGGAGATGACTTGCAGGTCTTCTTCCTGATGGCTGCCGTCCATTTTCATGACGGCGCCTTTGCCGAAATTTTTTTCAATTTGTGCCAAAGCTGCCTGAAGGGCAAGGCTTTTTTCATTGTCGGGGGATTTGTCTTTTGCGGCCATAGTGTGCTTTCGTGTGCGGTAAAAAAGGCGATTATCGCATAAGCGCAGGCTGCCTGAAAACGGCTTTTCAGGCAGCCGCGTCCAGCTCGCGGATAATTTTTTGTATCTGGCGCAGATTGGGAATTTCGCGTACCTGCCAGCGCAGCATGGCGATGCCGGCCGCTTCGGTGGCGCGGTTTTTACGGTGGTCGGCTTCGGCGCGTTCGGGCAGTTGGTGGGTGTCGTCGTCAATTTCAATCGCGGCCAAAGGGATGCCGTCGGTGTCGCACACGACAAAGTCGTAACTTAAGCGGTTGATAAAGTTAAACCAATACAGATTGTCCTGTTCGGGCGACTCCAATACGCGCGACACCTGCACTTGGGCAAACACCATATAGTCGGGCAGGGCGCGCAGCAGGCGGTCGTAAACCTGTAATTCGGTTACGGTCATAAGCGGACGGGCGGTGTAGGGCAGCGGTGCGTCGGCGGTAAACGGCGATTCGGGCGGTGCAGGCAGGCGGCGGCGCAGGGCAAGCAGCAGCAGGGGCAGCAGCAACAGTAAAACCAGTACGGCCAAGGCGGGATACAGCATAAAAGTGGCGGAAATGGGTAAAGGGGGCGGTACAATACCCGATTTTTTGGGGAAAGTGTGATGCGCCGAACGGTATTTTTTGATTTTGACGGCACGCTGACGCGCACGGATACGGTGTTACCGTTTCTGCGGCATTATCACGGCGGCGGTTGGCGCTTTTATCTGCGCCTGCTGCCTTTGCTGCCTTTGTTGGCAGCTTATTTGGCGGGTTGGGTATCTAATTTGCGCGCGAAAGAGGCGGTGTGCCGCCGTTTTTTGGCGGGTGAACGGGAAAGCGATGTGTTGGCGGCGGCGGCGGTGTTTGCGGAAACGGTGTTGCCGCGCCTGTTGCGTGAGCAGGGAATGGCGAAATTGCAGGCGCATTTGGCACGCGGTGATGTGTGCGTGTTGGTCAGCGCGTCGCCGGAATGGTATTTGCTGCCGTGGGCACGGCTGCATGGTTTTGCGGCGGTGTTCGGTACGCGCATGGCGCAGGTTTCAGGCTGCCTGAACGGTCGGGTGGACGGGGAAAATTGCTACGGTGCGGCGAAAGTGCGCCGTATTGAGGCGGCTTTGGGTGCGGACTGTTGGCAAGGCAGCACGGCCTACAGCGATTCGCTGGCCGATACGCCTTTGTTAAGCCGCGCCGAAACGGGGTGGCTGTGGCGGCGTGGACGGTTTGTGCGGTTTCAGGCTGCCTGACATTCACCATTTTCAATCAGCGTATGCAAACCCGCATCGCGCCATGCGTGGGCATAACGGGCGCACAGTTCGGCACGAGTATAGGCGGCAACAGGCAGCGACACGCCCTGTTGCAGGGTGTGCAGCAGCGTTTGCGCGGCGGCATCGTCCGCCACGCACCACAGCAGGGCATCGGCATCTTGCGCCTGTTGAAACTCGGCAGGGCTGCCGATGCTGCGCCAAACGGCGGACGGCTGAACGTTGGCAGGCAGCGGCGCGTGCGCGTCCAGCAGCAGGGCGTGGTGTTTGCTGTCAAACAGCGGAGGCGGTGCAATGCGGTACGCGCCGTCTGCGCTGTAAAAACCGTTTTTCAGGCTGCCTGAAAGCGTATCGGGAATCGCCAGCGCGTTCAGCAAGGCGGTGTTGGCAGGCAGCATCGGCGACACATGGTAATCGCCGGTGCGCTGCCATGCCCATTGCTGGCCTTCTTTGGCTTGCAGTTCGCCCGACCAGCCGTCGGCGGCAACGCGGAAAAAATGCAGATGCACGGTAGCGTGTTCGTAGGCATGGATTTTTTGCAACCATGGACGGGCGTGGGTAATGGTAATGCCCAGTTCTTCTTCAAACTCGCGTTTGAGCGCGTTCAGCAGGCTTTCGCCCGCTTCCACTTTGCCGCCGGCAAATTCCCAATAACCGGCATAGGCCTTACCGGTAGGGCGCGAAGTCAGCAACACTTGTCCGGCGCGGTTGTACAGCACGCCGGCAACAACTTTCAATACGGGGGGCATGGTCGGCTCCAAACGGTTTTCAGGCTGCCTGCGTTGCGTGGATAATCCGTGCAATCAAGGCTTTGTCTTTGCCTTGCATATCGGGAATCTGTACTTGGATGCCGTTGCCCGGAGCGACTTCCACCGCTTCGCCCTTGCGGCGCATGGCGGTTAATTGGCGGCTTTCGTTGCCGGTGGGATGGATAATTTCCAAAGTGTCGCCCACGGCAAAACGGTTTTTTACGTCCACCGTCGCCCAGCCGTCGGCATCAACGGCGCAGACTTGGCCGACAAATTGGCTTTGTTTGGCGATGGAATGGCCGTACAGATAGTTTTGATAATCCTGTGTTTGGTGGCGTTCCAAAAAACCGGAGGTGTAGCCGCGGTTGGCCAGCCCTTCCAGTTCGGCCAGCAGGCCGTAGTCAAACGGTTTGCCGGATACGGCGTCGTCAATGGCTTTGCGGTAGGCCTGCGCCACGCGGGCGACGTAGTAAACGGATTTGGTGCGGCCTTCCACTTTCAGGCTGTCCACGCCGATTTGCGCCAGCTTCGCCACTTGTTCAATAGCACGCAGATCTTTGGAATTCATAATGTACGTGCCGTGTTCGTCTTCCATTACGGGCATCAGTTCGCCGGGGCGGTTGGCTTCTTCTATCAGGAAAACTTTGTCGGCGGAGGGGTGGCGGCGTTGGCCGTTGATGCCTTCAAAGGCAGCGTTGGCGTTTTCCTGCGCTTGGGCGAAGTTAAAGCCTTGCAGGGGCTTGGCATCGCCCATTTCGTCGTGTTCGCTGCCGTGTACTTTGTAATCCCAACGGCAGGCGTTGGTGCAAGTGCCTTGGTTGGGGTCGCGGTGGTTGAAATAGCCCGACAGCAGGCAGCGGCCGGAATAGGCAATGCACAATGCGCCGTGTACAAACACTTCCAGTTCAATATCAGGGCATTGCTGGCGGATTTCGGCGATTTCGTCCAAGCTCAGTTCGCGCGACAGGATAATGCGTTCCACACCCACGTTCTGCCAAAATTTTACGCCCCAATAGTTGGTGGTGTTGGCCTGTACCGACAGGTGTATCGGCATGTCGGGCCAACGCTCGCGCACCTGCATAATCAGGCCGGGGTCGGCCATAATCAGGGCATCGGGACGCATGGCAACCAAAGGCTCCATATCGGCGATAAAGGTTTTTAGTTTGCTGTTATGAGGCAGGGTATTGACGGTAAGGAAGAATTTTTTGCCGCGCTGATGGGCTTCGGCAATGCCCTGTTCCAATACGGGCAGTTTGGCAAATTCGTTGTTGCGGGCGCGCAGGGAGTAGCGCGGGCTGCCGGCATACACGGCATCGGCGCCGTAGTCAAAGGCGGCACGCATCCGTTCCAAGCCGCCGGCGGGCAGCAGCAGTTCGGGGGATTTCATGGTGATTCCTTGAGTAAAACGGTTTTCAGGCAGCCTGAAAACG
>JAUNOT010000154.1 GCA_030537065.1 Conchiformibius sp. | reverse complement strand
TCCAACTTCTCTTCCGCAGCAATCGCCAAAGTCAAAATGGCATCGCGGGCGCGGTTACGCAGCAGGTTAACGGTGTCTTCGTCCAAACCGTCAATTTCCAGCAATTCCGCCACAGGCACATACGCCACTTCTTCCAAAGCAGCAAAGCCTTCTTGTACCAAAAGATTGGCGGTGCTTTCGTCAATATCCAAATGCTGCATAAACAGGCTGCGGATTTTTTCGTCTTCGGCGGCGTGGCGGGCTTCGGCTTCCTGAACCGTCATAATGTTCAGTTCTTTACCTGTCAATTCTGCCGCCAAACGCACGTTTTGACCGCTGCGTCCGATGGCAAGTGCCAACTGGTCTTCCGCCACAATCACATCTACCGATTCGCCGCCGCCGTCCAATTCGTTAATCACAATACGGCTGACATTGGCTGGCGACAGCGCATTAATCACAAACTGCGCGGTTTCGCCCGACCACAACACCACATCAATGCGCTCGCCACCCAATTCGTTGGACACGGCATTGACACGCGAACCGCGCACACCGATACACGTTCCCTGCGGGTCAATGCGCTGGTCGTTGGATTTCACGGCGATTTTGGCACGGTGACCGGGGTCACGCGCCACTTCCTTGATTTCCAACAAACCATCGCCAATTTCAGGCACTTCCTGCTCAAACAGACGGTACAGGAATTCGGGCGCGGCACGACTCAAAATAATCTGCTTGCGCTCGTTTTTCAGCTCTTCCACGCGCACAAACAGCGCACGGATACGGTCACCGCCGCGATAGTTCTCACGCGGCAGCATTTCGCTGCGCGGCAACAGCGCGTCCAATTTCGGTGCCAATTCCACAATCACGCCATTGCGTTCCACCCGTTTTACCGTGCCTGTCACAATATCATCGCGGGTTTCCAAAAACGAATTCAGAATCTGCTCGCGCTCGGCATCGCGGATGCGTTGCAAAATAATCTGCTTGGCGGTTTGCGCTGCCTGACGACCAAAAATTTCATTGGGCAAATCTTCTTCATAATAATCGCCTACGGCAATCTCAATACCGGGGATTTCTTCCTGAATCTGCTCAATGGTTTTTTCCAATTCGGGATAAGTGTAGTCTTCGTCCTGCACAATCAGCCAACGGCGCACGGTGCGCGACTCGCCCGTATCGCGGTTGATGCGCACTTCCAAATCCATGTGTTCTCGGTCGGCTTTTTTCTTGGCGGCAATGCCCAAAGCCGTTTCAATGGCTTCAAACACCACATCGGGTTCAACGTTTTTTTCGCTTGCCAAAGCTTCGGCAAGCAATAAAATTTCGCGGCTCACTTTGTATTGCTCCTGTGATTTTAAAATTTAAACTCGGGCTTGATTCGCGCCTTATCGATGTTGTCAAACTCAACAGCCGCGTTTTGTCCGTCTGCTTCCAGCGTCAGCACCCCATTTTCAAATGCCACAATGCGCCCGACAAAGTTTTTCTGTCCATTTACGGGCAAACGGGTTTTCACCTTGACCAAACTGCCTGTAAAACGTTCAAAATCTGCTGCTTTTTTTAAGGGGCGGTCCAAACCAGGGCTGGATACTTCCAGATTTTTATAATCCACATCTTCCACCGCAAACACACGGCTCAGATGGTTGCTGGCGGTGGCGCAGTCTTCAATATTTACCCCGCCTTCTTTATCGATAAACACCCGCAGCGTACCCTGCGCCGTCAGTTCAAAATCTACCGCCTCATAGCCCAAACCAGGTAAGGTCTTGTCTAAAATTGCTTGAATATCCATGTTTTAATTAAGTTTTGCGATTTCTGAAAACAAAAAAATGGCCCGCGGCCATTTCTCATTTGTGTGAAAAATTTCAATTATTATAAAGACTTTTGCCCCAAAAGCAAAGCGGTTTTTGCAAAAATCAAACACCGCAGGTAAAAACGGGTAAAACCCGATACAAAAATCTGCCTGTACAAAGACTTAATGCCCTGCTTCTGCAACAGAAACAGGGCAAAAACTGGCACGCCCACGGGGATTCGAACCCCGGTTGCCGCCGTGAAAGGGCAGTGTCCTAGGCCTCTAGACGATGGGCGCGTAAAAAACGCTATTATACGGCGCAACGCCGTTCCGTCAAGTTGGGGCGTGTCGCTATTGGCTTTACCAAGCGGTTTTTTAAGTAAAAATACCGCTGCATCAATCAATAGGGACACGCCCTAGAACCACACTGCTAAAGGACGGTGGTCGGAAGCCAACCACGGCTGTGCCTGCACCTTCAGCGGTAGCGCCCGCGCCAAAGCGTGGTCAATATTCAAAGCAAACGGCTTCCAAGTTGGCAGATAGGCAGGCGTATAAGCCGCCACATCCGCCGCTTTGGTAAAATCGCGGAACACGGGCGAAAACGGGCTGCTGTTTAAATCGCCCACTGCCAGCACTTTCTTTTCTAATGCCATTTTTTGTGCCACCGTGTGCAGATAGCGTTGGCGCGTTTCTGCCAAATCGCGACTGACGGGCGGCGGTGGATGCAGGGCAAACACCGCTACCCCATCGCTGCGTATGGCACGGATATAGGGAATATCGTCCACAAACACCACTTCACAGGCTGTCAAAGGCAAGCGCGAGCGCACCGCCAATGCAAACGGGCTGTAGTCGCGGTGTTCGCAGCCATGCGGATAGGCTTGATACAGCTTCTGCCAAGCCGATTCATCGGCGTGAATTTCCGCCAATGCTAGCATTTCGGGGTTTAACGCCAAAATGCGTTCGCTTTCCGCAGCCGCTTCGGGATTGTCCAGATGCACGTTGTACCACAGCACAGCAGGGGCACGTTCAAGATTGGGCGGTTCGGCAGC
>JAUNOT010000038.1 GCA_030537065.1 Conchiformibius sp. | reverse complement strand
GTTCGTATTCATGACTGGAGATTATAGGTGAATATTAAATGATGACACACCCTAACGTGGAAAAACGCTGCCTGAAAAATATTAAGGCTGCGGACAAGCCTGCCGCAGCCTTATGGTTAGGGCGTGTCCCTAAAATATCTGATAAGTCAATAAAATTCAGGCAGCCTGCAAACGTGCCATCAGGCTTTGTGCGGCTTCGGCACGGGCGGCTTCGGCTGAAGCGGGGCTGTGGCCGTTGAGTGCCGACCATTTGCCGTGTCGCCGCGCCCGTTCCAGCTCGGGCGGCAGGTTTTCAGGCTGCCACGGCGTGCGTCCTTCGGCGGCGGCAATGCCGTTTTGGGCGGCGTGGCCGCGTGTTTGCAGTACTGACAGCAAATCCAATTCGCGTGCGGCCATTGCCGTTAGCGTGGCGTTGTCAATCCGCACCGTTTGCACGCCATTGATTTTGTCGGACAGGGTTTGCCAGTTGGGAAACAGTCCGCCAATCACGCTGCCCAATGCCGTTCCCAAGCCCAGCGACAGCCCTGCGGTCAGGGTGTCAATGCCCAAGCCGATAAGTGCGCCTGTGGCCGCGCCGCGAGTGGTTCGCAGGCCGTATTGTTTTAACAGGTTGCCGTCAAACGGGTCTTGGCTGAAGGCGCGTAACGCCCATTCGCCGCCGTCCACTTCGCTGTGATAAAAGCGGTATAAGGCCAGCAATTGGCGATGTAAGGTTTGTTCGGCTTCGCGTACTGCCTGCTGCATACGGTTTTGGATTTCAGGCAGCAGGGCGGCATCGTTGCAGCTTTCTGCATAGGCGGCCAAATCCAATAGGAAACCGGCAATCAGCAAGCGTGCCTGTGCGTTTAAATCCGACCATTCGCGGCGGCGCATCTGCGCCAGTTGAACCAGCAGCGTTTGCGGCGGCGGCAGCATGGTGGACAGTTTGTCCCACAGGCGCATTTCGCCGTCAAAATCAAAGGCAACGGTATCAAAGCTGCTGAAAACGTGCAGATTGCGCCGCGCCAGCATGGTATGCCAGTCGCTTAAGTCGCGCCCCTCGGTAAAGTTGAAGACGGGCATCACGGGCTTGGCACACCACGACAGCACGGTTAATTCGTCTTTGTATTTGGGCAGTACCGGCTCACGCGCATCAATCACATACAGGGCGGCATCGCTGGCCAGCAGTTGGCGCAACACTTTAGCTTCTTGGGAAAATTCATTTTGGGCAACAGGGCTTTCCAGAAAAATCTTCAGCCGTTCAATGCCGTCCCGTTGTGCGGAAGTTTCGCTTTCCAGCCAATCCAGCAGGCCGCCTGCGTCTTCCAAACCGGGGGTATCGTAAAGTTTGAGCAGGGGCGTGCTGCCGTCGCTAATCAGGGCTTCTTCCACATGGCGGGTGGTGGCGGCGGCATTGCGGACTTCGCCGAAAGTGCTGTCGCGCAGCAGGGTACGCAGCAGCGAGGTTTTGCCGGTGTTGGTGTGGCCGACCACGGCCAAAGACAGGGGGCGGGACATGAATTTCCTTGTTTGTGTTATACAGCAAAATTTTTTCAGGCAGCCTGCAAAGCATCACACCGCTTCTATCCGCAACGGCCAACCGATTTTCTGCCATTGCTCCGCTTCTGCCGCCAATGCGGACGAAGTAAGCGGATTGTCGTCCAGCCAAGCCTGCGCCAAACGCAGCACATAGCCGCCGTTTTCAGGCAGCAGCGCGGTGGACGGCGGCAGCGTTAACGGCACGCGGGCGCGGCAGAACAGCACCGCCAAACGCAGCGACAACACCGCCCGCCACAACATCGCATCGCCGCGCACCACTTCCTGCATTTTCTTCAAATCGCCGCGCTGCCCCAAGGCCAGCACCGACAAATACTGCTGTTCCGGTCGTGAAAAGCCCGGCATATCCGCCTGCGCCAAAATATAGGCACTGTGTTTGTGGTAGGCCGTGTGGGCGATTTCCAAACCGATTTCATGCAACATCGCCGCCCAGCGCAGATAGTCCGACCAACGGCGGAACACCTGCACCGTTTCCTGCTGCGCCACACCGTTTAAAAACGCCTGCGCCAACTCCGCCACCCGCGCCGCCTGATTGATGCTGACGTGGTAACGCTGCTGGAACGCCAGCGCCGTTTGTTCGCGCATATCGGTATCGGGATTGCGGCCGATTAAATCGTAAAACACGCCGTCGCGCAGGGCGGCTTCGGTAAACGCCATGCTGCCGATGTCCAGTTCTTCAAACACGGCGGTCAAAACCGCCAAACCGCCGGCAAACACGTCCACCCGTTCCGGCTTCAAACCTTCCAGCTTGGCTTTTTTCACGCTGCCGGCATCGGCAATGCGTTCAATCAGCGTATGCAGCGCAGGCAAAGTGATGTGCGAACCCAAACCTTCGGCGGCAATCACGGCGGCAATGGACTTGGCCGTACCCGATGTGCCGAGCGTAATGTCCCAACCTTCGCGTTTGTAGATTTTGCCGATGCGCTGGATTTCACCGCGCGCCGCGTGCACGGCTGCCTGAAAGTTTTTACGCGCGGTTTTGCCGCCGCTGAAAAAACGTACCGAGTAGCTGACGCAGCCCAAAGGCAGGCTTTCGGTCAAAACGGGGCGGATGTCGCTGCCGATAATAAATTCGGTCGAACCGCCGCCGATGTCCACCACCAGCATTTTGCGCCCTTCGGACGGAAAGGTATGCACCACGCCGCTGTAAATCAGCCGCGCCTCTTCGCGTCCGGCAATTACTTCAATCGGAAAACCGAGCGCGGCTTCGGCCTGCGGCAGAAAATCGGCAATGTTTTTGGCCACGCGGAAGGTGTTGGTGGCCACGGCACGCACACAGGCAGGGTCAAAACCGCGCAGGCGTTCGCCAAACTGCGCCAAACAGTCTAATGCGCGTTGCTGCGAGGCTTGGTCAAGGTATTTGTTTTCATCCAAACCGGCGGCAAAGCGCACCATATGTTTCATGTTTTCAATAATCTGAATTTGTCCGTTGTGGTTTTGGCAGATTTGCAGGCGGAAGCTGTTCGACCCCAAATCAACAGACGCAAGCATGGGCAGGGTAGTCATCTCAATCAATGGCAAAGGGTGAAAAAAGCTTATGGTAGCGCGAACGCTGCGGCTTTGCTACGGTTTTCATCGGCGCGGCGGTTTTTCAGGCTGCCTGAAAAAATTGCGTTCCGTGCCTATCCTAACCTTTCTTTACACAATCAAACCCTGTTATAATCCGCCACGTTTTTCAAGCTACATCAGATTACAGAAGGAGCAACTGCTATGGCACTCGTATCCATGCGCCAACTGCTTGACCACGCCGCCGAACATAGCTACGGCCTGCCCGCATTCAACGTCAACAATCTAGAACAAATGCGCGCCATTATGGAAGCCGCCAACGAAGTCAATTCGCCCGTTATCGTGCAGGCTTCCGCAGGTGCACGCAAATATGCGGGCGCACCCTTTTTACGCCACCTGATTTTGGCGGCGGTAGAAGAGTTTCCGCATATTCCCGTGGTGATGCACCAAGACCACGGCACTTCGCCCGATGTCTGCCAACGCGCCATTCAACTGGGCTTCAGCTCGGTAATGATGGACGGCTCGCTGATGGAAGACGGTAAAACCCCCGCCGATTACGATTACAATGTAGGCGTTACCCGCCAAACCGTGGCGTTTTCCCATGCTTGCGGCGTATCGGTGGAAGGCGAAATCGGCGTATTGGGCAACTTGGAAACCGGCGAGGCAGGTGAAGAAGACGGCATCGGCGCAGCCGGCAAACTCAGCCACGACCAAATGCTCACCAGCGTGGAAGATGCCGTGCGTTTCGTCAAAGACACCGGCGTGGACGCATTGGCCATCGCCATCGGTACCAGCCACGGCGCATACAAATTCAGCCGCCGCCCCACCGGCGACGTTTTGCGCATCGACCGCATCAAAGAAATCCATGCCCACCTGCCCAACACCCATCTGGTGATGCACGGCTCCAGCTCCGTGCCGCAGGAATGGTTGGCGGTCATTAACGAATACGGCGGCAATATCGGCGAAACCTACGGCGTGCCGGTAGAGGAAATTGTAGAAGGCATCAAACACGGCGTGCGTAAAGTGAACATCGACACCGACCTGCGCTTGGCTTCCACCGGTGCCATCCGCCGTTATATGAAACAGCATCCTGCCGAATTTGACCCGCGCAAATATTTGGGTGAAACCGTTAAAGCCATGAAACAAATTTGTGTAGACCGCTATCTGGCTTTCGGCTGTGAAGGAATGGCCGATAAAATCAAACCTGTTTCATTGGAAAAAATGGCTGCAAAATACGCTGCGGGCGAATTGGTACAAGTGGTAAAATAAACTTTCAGGCTGCCTGAAGCCGCCCTGCTTCCGGGCAGCCTTAAATGCTTTTTCTGAAAATACCATGCAACACGCTCCCGACCTTGTTCCCGAATTACGGGTCAGCAGTATTAACAACAGTCTTGATTTTTACTGCCGCCTGTGCGGCTTCCATGTTCTCTACCGGCGCCCAGAGGAAGGTTTCACCTATCTGCAGCGCGATAGTGCCGAACTCATGCTCGAACAGGCTGATGCTTCACGCCATTTTATTGACAGAACATTAGACTATCCTTGCGGACGCGGCATCAGTTTTCAATTAAACGTTTGCGATATTGATATTATCCACCAACGTTTCCAAGCATTTCCGGAACAAGTATTTTTGGATATGGAAGAAAAATGGTATGCAACCGGCGATAACGAAACCGGTGTCAAACAATTTGTCGTGCAAGACCCCGACGGTTATCTGCTGCGGTTTTCACAACGCATCGGCACCCGCCCGCGTCATCCACAGAACTTATCGGAATAATCCGACACCATCTGCCCTCCCCTACTTTTAAAAATTTATCTGTTTACCGCTCCCTATGCCCCATTCCGACCCGTTTCTGCATCTTGAAAACCTAAACAGCCCCGATACGCAAAACTTTGCCGCCCAAGCCCACCGCCGCACGCTGGAACAGTTTTGCCAAAATAAAGAATTTGAACAATTACAGCAAGATATTGCCGAAAGATTGCGCGATGAACGGCAGATTCCGTTTTGTCAGGAACACCGCGCCCGTATGTACCATTTTCATCAAAGCGTGGAACATCCCAAAGGCGTGTACCGCGTTTGTTCCGCCGCTTCCTACCGAGCCGGGCTGCCTGAATGGCAAATTTTGTTCCGTGTAGCCGATTTTGACGACATTCTCGGCGAGGATGTTTATCTGGACGGCGTATCCCATTATGTTTTGCAGCCCGAACGGGTTTTACTGACGTTAAGCGTTGCCGGCGGCGACAGCGCCTATACTTTGGAATTTGATTTGGCGGCCGGCACGATTGTGGAAGACGGTTTTCAATTTTCCGCCGGTAAAAACCATATCGCTTGGCGCGATGAAAACAGCGTGTGGGTCTGCCCCGCTTGGGACGAACGCCAGCTTACGGCTTCGGGTTATCCCCGTCAGGTGTGGCTGCTGCGGCGCGGACAGTATTTTGCCGATGCCCAAGCCGTTTACCAGATGGCGCAGGACGGCGTAATGGTCAATGCTTGGCGTTATCTGGACGGGCAGGGCGCACCGATCGATTTGATTGAAGCGGCCACCGGTTTTTTTACCAAAGACTATCTGCGTGTGTATGAAGACGGCAGCACCGTCAAACTCAAGCTGCCTGCCGATTGCGAAATTACCGGCTATCTGGCCGGACAATTACTGCTGCACCTGAAAAGCCCGTGGCAACGCGGTGAACAGCTTTATCCCGCAGGCAGCCTGCTGGCGGTACATTTAAACAAAAACGGCATCGGCGCAGCACACCTGCTGTTTGCCCCCAATCCGCAGCAAGCCGTGGAAAGCGTGGAAACCACCAAACATTTTGTTGCCGCCGCCGTTTTAGACAATGTTTCAGGCAGCCTGAAAGCATGGAAATGGACAGGCGGACATTGGCAGGAACACAGCGTACCGGCTTTGCCGCAAGGCGCATTGGAGCTGACCGACCAGCCTTGGGGCGGCGACACCCTGTATCTGGCCGCCAGCGATTTTATTACCCCGCTTACCCTGTTTGCCTTGGATTTAAACGTGATGGAACTGTCGGTACTGCGCCGCCAGCCGCAGCAGTTTGACGCACAAGGCATCAGTGTACAGCAATATCACGCCGTTTCCGCAGACAGCACCCGCATCCCTTATTACCATGTCGGACGGAAAGCCGATGCCGACACGCCTACGCTGGTGTATTTTTACGGCGGCTTTGGTGTGGCCGAACTGCCGCACTATCTGGGCAATATCGGCCGCCACTGGCTGGCACGGAATTGTGCCTTTGTTTTGGCCAATATACGCGGCGGCGGCGAATTTGCCGATTGGCACCGTGCTGCACAGGGTAAAAACAAACACAAAAGTGTGGATGATATTTTGGCGGTATTGCAGGATTTGTACCACCACAGCCGCGCCGCGCCCGCGCATACCGCCGTACAGGGCGGCAGCAACGGCGGCCTGCTAGCGGCATCGGCTTTTGTGCGCCGCCCCGATTTAATCGGCGCGATGGTGTGCGAAGTGCCGCTTACCGATATGTTGCGCTATACCGAATTATCGGCAGGGGCAAGCTGGATAGAAGAATACGGCGACCCGAACCATCCCGCCGACCGCGAACATCTGACACAACTTTCGCCCTATCACGGTTTGCAGGCAGGACAACATTATCCGCCCGCCCTGCTGACCACCAGCTTGAGCGATGACCGCGTCCACCCCGCCCACGCCTTAAAGTTTTACGCCAAACTGCAATCTTTGCAGCCGCAAAACAGTTGGCTGTACGCCCCGTCCGACGGCGGTCATACCGGCAACGGCACTCAAGAAATGGTGGCCGCCGAACTGGCTTGTGTACTGATGTTTTTGCGCCGCAGTTTGAATATTCAGGCTGCCTGAAAATACACGGGGCGGAGAATATGTTTGCTTTTTGATAAAAATCAAAACACTGCCGCCCCATCTTTACCATCAGCCAATCCAAATGTTGGTTTTCCGCACCAAAACTATATAATTGGGGCTTTACCAGCCGATATGCAGGAATAAACAATATGTCTGACAAAAGATTTTTATTTGCCCTGACAGGCGCAATCATACTTGCCGCCTGCACCGAAACCCCCACCGCCCAAACCGCACCAGCAGCATCCGCACCGACAGCCAAACCGGCCAAGACGGCCGCAGCCACCGACCCTGCCTGTACCGAAGTATTTACGGGCAACAACTCTATGGTCTACGACAAAAGCGAACTGACCATCAATAAAAGCAAATGTAAAGAATTTACCGTTGTCGTACGCAATATCGGCCATATGCCGCGCCATTCACGCGGGCATAATTTTGTCATTGCCAAAGACAGCGATGAAAAAAGCATTTTGGCCGAAGGCGTCAGCTTCGGTGCCAAGTACGACTTTCTCAAGCCCGATGACCAACGCATCATTGCCTATACCCAACTGGCCGGCGGCGGCGAAGAAAAAAGCGTTACCTTTCCAACCGACCGTTTTGTCAGCGGACAAACCTATGTTTATTTCTGCTCGTTTCTCGGACACAGAAAAATGCGCGGTAAAGTCAATATCATAGAATAAACTTACCGCTATCACCGATGCAGCCTTTTCAGGCTGCCTGAAACCTTTTACCGTTCCGTTTTTTGGAGTTTGCCATGTCATTTACATCCCGCCTCAGCCGCCTGACCGCCACCTGCCTGTTTGCATTGGCCCTGACCGCCTGCGATGATGCCGCCGCACCTGCCGAACAGACGACTGCCCCGTCGGCCGCCGCACCGGCCGCTTCGGCTACGGCAGACAAACCCAATTTTACCGTTTTCTCCCAACCGGCCTATCCGCCTTTTTCCATACGCGACGTACACGGCGAAATGGCGGGATTGGATATTGACCTGCTTAAAGCCATTGCCGAAGTAGAAGACTTTACCGTTACCTTTCTGCCGCATGATTTGAAAGGTATTTTGGATACGCTGGAAACCGGTCAGGCCGATATTGTGAGCGGCGTGCACATTACCGCCGAAAATCAAGCCGGATTTGATTTTTCCCAGCCTTATCTGGAAAGCAACTATATTGCGATGACCAACGGAAAAATCAAAAGTTTTAACGAGCTTCAGGGTAAAAGCATTGCCGTCAAACAAGGTGGTGCATCCGAAGCCCAGCTGAAAGCGGACGGGATTACCGACAAAATTATTTCCACACCTTCGCTTTATCTGGCCGTCAGCGAGCTGAAACAGGGTAATGCCGTTGCCGTATATGACGTTCATGTATCCCTAAATACCTATCTGAAAGAAAATCCGGGCTATCACAGCACCGTTGATGACAAAGTCGGCAAGATTTCCTTCGGTTTTGCCATGGTTAAAGAAAACGGCATTTTAAAAAGCAAGCTGGATAAAGGCTTAAACACCATCCGCGCCAACGGCACCTATCAGCAGATTATCGATAAATGGTCGGGCTACACCTACGGGCATAATAATGCCCAATCTCCGGCTCCCGCCCTTTCCAAATAAACAAACGGAGAAGCGCCATGTCTTTCAACCTGCATAACCGCCATCTGCTCAGCCTGCGCCACCACAGCGCACAGGAAATCCGCTTTTTGTTGGATTTGGCACGCGATTTGAAACGTGCCAAATATTGCGGTACTGAGCAGCCCCGTTTGCGCGGTAAAAATATCGCCCTGATTTTTGAAAAAACTTCCACCCGTACCCGTTGTGCTTTTGAAATAGCCGCTTATGACCAAGGGGCAAATGTTACCTACATTGACCCTGCCTCTTCCCAAATCGGCCATAAAGAAAGCATGAAGGATACTGCCCGTGTTTTGGGCAGAATGTATGACGGCATTGAATACCGCGGTTATAGTCAAGATGTGTTACAAGAACTGGCCGACCATGCCGGTGTACCGGTGTTTAACGGCTTAACCGACCAATTCCACCCCACGCAGGTTTTGGCCGATGCGCTGACGATGCTGGAACACAGCGATAAGCCCCTGCATCAAATCCGTTTTGCCTATTTGGGCGATGCACGCAACAATATGGGCAACTCCCTGTTGCTGATTGGTGCTAAATTGGGTATGGATGTGCGTATTGCCGCCCCTGCCGCCTTGCAGCCTGATGAAGAATTGGTCAAGCTGTGCTACCGTTTTGCTGAACAAAGCGGCGCACGGATTACCGTTACCGAAGACCCGCAGGCAGCCGTCCATCATGCCGACTTTATTCATACCGATGTGTGGGTGTCTATGGGTGAGCCGGTTAATGCTTGGAGCGAGCGCATCGGGTTGCTGCTGCCTTATCAGGTTAATATGGACATGATTCGCGCTGCCGCCAATCCGCAGGTAAAATTTATGCACTGCCTGCCCGCATTCCATAACAGCGAAACGGCCATCGGCAAATTGGTGGCCGAGCAATACCCGCATTTGAGCGATGGCATTGAAGTAACCGAAGAGGTATTTGAATCGTCATACAATATCGCTTTTGACCAAGCAGAAAACCGTATGCACACCATTAAGGCGGTGCTGGTGTCTTCGCTGGCGGGTTTGTGAAGCAAAAACGGACAAAGTTAAAAACTTTGTCCGTTTTTTCAGGCTGCCTGAAAATTATTTCAACATATTTTTAATCACGCCCATTACGCTGCGGGTAATCACCTGTTTTACCTGTTTATTGATTTGGTTGCCGACCGAATCGGCCAAATCGTAGCCCATGCCCTGACCGGATTTTTTGCGGCTGCCGAACAGGCCGCCCAAAAAACCGTCCAGCATACCGGGCTTGGCGGCTTCGGTGGCTTGTTGCGATTGTGCGGCCGCGCCTTCCGCCAGTTGCTGCAAGGCTTCGTAGGCGGAAAAATTGTCCACCGTGTCTTTATAGTGCGGATACAGGCTGTCGCTTTGGAAGGCGGCATCGCGCTCGGCAGCACTTAACGGCTCAAGCTGCGAAGCGGGCGGCATCATCCAAGCGCGTTGCACCGGTTCGGGCATGCCTTTGTCGTCCAAAAAGGAAATCAGCGCTTCGCCCACCGCCAGTTCGGTAATCGCTTGCGCGACATTCACTTCGGGATTGACACGGAAGGTGTCGGCGGCGGCTTTAACCGCTTTTTGGTCGCGCGGAGTAAACGCCCGCAGCGCGTGCTGGATGCGGTTGCCCAACTGCCCCAGCACGGTATCGGGCAAATCCAAAGGATTTTGGGTGACAAAATACACGCCCACGCCTTTTGAACGAATCAGGCGCACCACTTGTTCCACCTGTTCCAGCAGAGCTTTGGACGGTTTGTCAAACATCAGGTGGGCTTCGTCAAAAAACATCACGAATTTGGGCTGCGGCAAATCGCCCGCTTCAGGCAGCCTTTCAAATAATTCCGCCAAAAACCACAACATAAACGCGCTGTACAAACGCGGCGAACGCATCAGTTTTTCCGCATTAAGAATATTGATGATGCCCTGACCGTTATCGCTTTGCAGCCAGTCGTCCAAATTGAGGGCAGGTTCGCCGAAAAAGCGGTCGGCACCTTCGCTTTCCAGTTGCAAAAGCTGACGTTGAATCGCGCCCACGCTGGCGGTGGATACATTGCCGTAGGTGGCGCGGTATTCGGCGGCGTGTTCGGAAACATATTGCAGCAGACCACGTAGGTCTTTTAAATCAATCAGATGCCAGCCTTTGTCGTCTGCCACGCGGAACACAAGATTAAGCAGACCTTCCTGTGTGTCGTTCAAACCCATCAGCCGCGCTAACAGCATCGGCCCCATATCGGAAATGCTGACGCGCACGGGAATGCCGGTTTCGCCGTACACGTCCCAATATCGCACGGGAAAACCGCGCAGATAATCGGCGGCCAAACCGTATTCGCTCATGCGCTCGCCCACTTTGCCCTGTCCGTTGCCGGCGCGGCTGATGCCGGACAAATCGCCTTTCACATCGGCCAGAAACACGGGAATGCCGTGCGCGCTGAAGGTTTCCGCCATTTTCCGCAGCGAAACGGTTTTACCGGTACCGGTAGCACCGGCAATCAGGCCGTGGCGGTTGGCCATTTTGGGGTTCAGGTCGATTGGGTCGGCGGCGTGGTTATGGGCAAGGGTGTAGGGAGTCATTATTTGTTTTCCGTAATGAAAAAAGTTTTATTTTAACGGTTTTCAGGCTGCCTGAAAGGACGGATTCAATAAAAACAGCTTTAATTTGCAGCCGCTTTTCTTTATAAGCCCTTATCCCCATCACGCAACCCTAATCCCTTTGACGGGTAGCTTTTAAGCGGCAATCTGTTATCCTGCAACACTTTCACGCTTTTATTCCCTTGTTATGCACCTGCCGTTTATCTTTGCCGCCTGCCTGTTGGCTGCCGGTTCTGCTTTTGCCGCCGATATTACCGTATCCGCCGCCGCCAGCCTGAAAAACGCCTTTACCGAAATAGCCGCCGCCTATGAAAAAAGCCATCCTGCCGACCGCGTCCGTTTGAATACCGCCGCTTCCGGCGTGTTGTTGCGGCAGGCCGAACAGGGCGCGCCGGTGGATATTTTGGCGTTTGCCGATGAAGCCACTATGGATAAGGCCGCCGCCAAAAAACTGATTGTCCCGTCCAGCCGCCAAATCTTTGCCGCCAACACATTGGTGTTGGTTGTTCCCAAACGCGGCAGCCTGAAACCGTCCACGCCACAGGCATTGCGCCAAAGCGGCATCAAACGCATTGCCATTGGTAACCCCGCATCCGTACCGGCAGGTGCGTATGCCAAAGCCGCGTTGGAACAGCAGAATTTATACCGCGAACTGTCGGCCAAATGGGTGTTTACCCAAAATGTGCGGCAGGCTTTGGATTACACCGCACGCGGCGAAACCGATGCCGGTTTTGTGTACCGCACCGACGCGCTGCTGCAAGCCGACAAATTGCAGATTACCGCCCTTATCCCGACCGCTACACCCGTGCGTTATCCCTTGGCACTGACCGCTTCGGCCAAGCAGCCTGAAGCCGCACGCCGTTTCAGCCGTTTCGTCCTGTCGCCCGCCGGTCAGGCAGTTTTAAAAAAATACGGTTTTTCGCGCCCTTAAACGATGTGGACAGATATTACCCCCGCCCTGCTGCTGTCTTTAAAAGTGGCGTTTACCGCCACCGCCGCCAATCTGCTGCTTGGTACGGCGGCGGCATGGCTGCTGGCGCGTTGCCGTTTTTGGGGCAGGGATTTGCTGGATACGCTGCTGACCCTGCCGATGGTGCTGCCGCCCACAGTAATGGGTTATTACCTGCTGGTGTTGTTGGGACGGGAAGGGATAATCGGACGCTGGTTGCTGGAAACATGGGGCATCAGCCTGATTTTTACTTGGCAGGGGGCGGCCATTGCGGCGGCGGCGGTCGGTTTTCCTTTGGTATTTAAACCCGCACGCAGTGCGTTTGAAAATGTGCCGCTTCATTTGGAGCAGGCGGCACGTTTGGCGGGGCTGCCTGAATATGCCGTGTTTTGGCGTATTACCCTGCCTTTGGCTTGGCGCGGCGTAATGGCGGGACTGCTGCTGGCCTTTGCCCGTGCTTTGGGGGAGTTTGGCGCAACGCTGATGATTGCGGGCAGCATTCCGGGGCAAACGCAAACCTTGTCCATTGCCGTGTATGAAGCGGTGCAGGCGGGTGATGATGCGGCCGCGCGTTATTTGGTTATGGTGATTTCCGCCGTGTGTGTCAGCGTATTGTGGTGTAGTCATTTATTGGCGGGAGGGAAACAGCATGGCCGTTTTTGATTTTGCCCTGTCGGCCGAATGGGTATCGGCACGGCGGCGTTTTGTGTTGAATGCGTCATGCCGCAGCACGGCACGGCGTTTGGGAATAATGGGCGCGTCCGGTTCGGGTAAAAGCCTGCTGCTGCAACTGCTGGCCGGATTGCAACGGCCGCAATCCGGCCATGTATGTATCGGCGGACGCCGTTACGGTGATATGGCAAACGGATGCTGGTTGCCGCCGCAACAACGCCGTATCGGTTTTTTGTTCCAACACTATGCCTTGTTTCCGCATCTGACGGTGGCACAAAATATTGCCTTCGGCCGCCGACACGGTCTGCGCCAGCCGCCGCGCCGTCCTGACGGGGAAACGGTGTTTTGGTTGGAAAAAATGCAGCTTATGCCGTGGTATGACCATTATCCGCACCAGATTTCAGGCGGGCAGAAACAGCGCACAGCTTTGGCACGAGCCTGCATTAACCGTCCGAACTGTTTGTTGTTGGACGAACCGTTTTCGGCTTTGGATGCGGGTTTGCGGCGGGAAATGCGGCAGGTGGTGGCGGAAGTGCAAGCGGAATTGGCGGTGCCGGTGCTGCTGGTCAGTCACGATGCGGAAGATACGGCGGCATTGGCCGATGAAGTGTGGCTCATGCAAAACGGGGGGTTGTTGCCACCGGACGGATTTCAGGCTGCCTGAAATCCATACGCTTCACAATAAAATAAAACAACCTTGTTAAATATTAAATTATTTATCTACCGTAGGCACCGGCACATTATGCTGCACCGCATACACGGCTGCCTGAACGCGGCTGTTTAATTCCAATTTGCGCAAGATATTCTGAACATGAACTTTAATGGTGGATTCGGCCAAATCCAACTGCCGCGCAATAATCTTATTGCTGTGTCCGACTGCCAGATGCCCCAAAATTTCCATTTCACGCGGGGTCAGCGTGTCCAATACCCTGTCTTCGGCAGGCTGCTGCGGCCGTATCAGCGACTGTACCAGCCGTGCGGTCATTTCCGGCGAAAACACATTGTCGCCGTGATAGGCTTTTTTAACCGAATCCACCAAAAAATCGGCATGAATGTTTTTTAATAAAAAACCGCGTGCGCCCAAACGCATACATTCGGTCAAATCTTCGCTGTCTTCCGACACGGTCAGAATGATGACGGTCTGCTCGGGGCGGCTGCTCAAAATCTGCGCCAAGGCTTCGCGCCCGTTCATTACCGGCATATCCAAGTCTAACAGCACCACATCGGGGGCAAGCTGCTCGGTCAGCTTCACCCCGCTCAAACCGTCTGCCGCTTCGCCGATGACTTCGCAATCGGTCTGTCGTGCCAGCAGCGCTTTGATACCACTGCGGAACAAGGTATGGTCGTCTATCAGTAAAATCTTAATCTTTTCCATTACTCTAAAATCCTTTCGGTATGCGGCAGGGTGATGCGCACGCAAGTGCCCGTATCCGGTGCCGATTCCAACACCCAAACGGCATTGATGCGCTGCGCCCGCTCGCGCATAATTCCCAAGCCGACATGGCTGCCTGAACCTTCCTGCAGGCGGGACGGCTCAAACCCGCGCCCGTCGTCGGCAATCCGCATCACAAAATCGCGGCGGTTGTCCAAATCAATGGTTACATGCTGCGCCTGCGCGTGTTTGCGGATGTTGGACAGGCTTTCCTGCAAAATAAAAATCAGTTGGAGCTGCTGTTCGCTGCTTAAGGGCGGGCCGTCGCCATGCCAGCGCACATGAACGGCAATATGCGTTTGCTGCTCAAAACGCTGTACCAGCGTACGCACGGCATCGTTAAATTCGCGCCGCGTGATTTTGGTGCGGAAATTCAGCAGCAGTTCGCGCACATCGTCGTAGCATTCCTGTACGCCTTCTTTAATAAAATTAAGGTTCTCATTCACCTGTTCGCTTTCGCCTGCCGCCATCGCGCTTTCCAGCATTTGCACTTGCAGATTCAGAAAGGTCAGGCTTTGGGCGATGCTGTCGTGCAAACCTTGTGCCATCAGGTTGCGTTCTTGCAAAACGGCAAGCTGGCGGCTTTCGCCGACCAGCCGGATATTGGTCAGCGCCACACCAAGCTGGCTGCACAGGGCTTCCAGCAGGCCGTCGTCGGGCGCGGGCGGACTGTGTTCGCTGAAATACAGCGTCATCATGCCCAAATCCTGTTCGTTATAGCGGATTTTGAAAATGCGCAAATGGTTGAAGCCGGAACGGTGGCAGACGGAATCGTCATCGCTGCCGCAGCGGTTGTTTTCAGGCTGCTGCGGTTTGCCGAATATAATCGGCTGCCAGTCGTCCTGCCGCACGGAACGCCCGCACAGGCAGTCGTCCAAACGGCGGCAGGCATCGGCATTTTGCAGGTGTTCGGGCAGGCCGGTGTGGCTGATTAAATCCAAGCGCTGGCGTTGAAAGTCAATCAGGCGGATGCTGCCGGCCTGTGCCGGTACCAATTTGATGATTTTTTGTAAAAAACCGTCTGCCGCTTCGGCGGCGGTTTGGGTTTGGTTGAGAAAGTGGGAAAAGGCGTACAGGTTTTCCAGTATGTAATTTTTATCGGCCAAATCGCGTGTTTGTTCGGCCACGCGCTGTTCCAGTCCGGTATAAAGTTCCTGAAGGCGCATACTCATGCGGTTAAAGCCGGTATTGACTTGGGCAAACTCGGTGGAATCGGCCGCCGGTACTTGTTCGCCCAAACGGCCGTCATGAATGGCGCGTACGCCGTTTTGCAGGGTAATAAGCGGGTTGATAATCCAACGGTAAAGCAGTAAAACGGTTACCGCCGCGCTGAGTAATACCATCGCCAGCAGGCCGATTTGGAAAAACCACAACCATTTCAGGTAGCGGGTATTAACGTTTTCCACCGCCCGAATTAATTCGTCAATCAGGCCGATAAAATAGGGGATTTTGCTTTCGTCGCCGGCCTGTCCTTTGGCAGCTGCCTGAACAAACATCGGTTTCATTTCGCCCTGCCAATATGCCTGCAAAGCGTCCATATGAGCGGGTATCGGCGGGGTGTCGGGCAGAAACAGGGGGCGGGTGGGGTCGCCTTGACGCAAGGTGGCGAGCGTGTGGTCAAAATGGCGGATTTTGGCGTCAATATCTTCAGGCGGCATACGGTTGTTTACCGCCAGACCGATTCGGTAGGTCTGCATACGCAGGCTGCCTGCGTCGTTGATGGCGGCCGCGCCGCCTTCCAAACGCCATGAAAAACGCAGGGTCAGCAGAATGGAAGCCACCGCCGCCGCCAGCCACAGCAGGGTGAGCAGTTTCAGGCGTGAAGACAGGCTTTGGGACAACATTTTATTAAGGGCGTTAAAATCATTTTAACGTTATTTTAACGCAAAACCGCCGTCTGATAACATTTCAGGCTGCCTGAAACGGTAAAACCCGTTTTCAGGCAGCCTGATTTTCCTTTGATTTAAAAGGATTATGTTTTAACAACGCGCTTCCGCGCCTTTTCTGGCGTAAAACCACCAGTTTAATGCCAAACACAGCGCATAAAATACAATAAAGCCGATTAACGCACCGTTTACGCTGCCGGTCAGTTCAATAGACGTGCCATAGCTTTTCGGGATAAAAAAGCCGCCGTAAGCCGCAAAAGCGGCGGTAAAGCCCACTACGGCCGCACCTTCTTTGGTGGCGTTCAAACGCGCCTGTTCTTCGCTGACCAAGCCTTGTTTGGCAAACTGCTGGTGCTGGTTTAAGAAAATAACCGGCACTTGCATAAAGGTTGAGCCGTTGCCGATGCCCGTCAACGCAAACAAGGCAACAAAGCAGGCAAAAAAGCCCCAGAAATTGCCGCCCTGCCCGTTGGTCGGCAAAAAGGCGATTACCCCCGCCACCGCCACAATCATACCGGCAAACACCCATTGCGTTACTTTCGCACCGCTTTGAATTTTATCGGAAAGCCAACCGCCAAACGGTCGTGCCAATGCGCCCACCAACGGACCGATAAAGGCGTATTTAACGGGGTCAATGCCGGAAAACTGGCTTTTGGTCAGCAGCGGAAAACCTGCGGCAAAACCGATAAACGAGCCGAATGTGCCTAAATACAGCACACACATAATCCAATTGTGTTTTCTTTTGAAAATAACCGCTTGTTCTTTAAAACTGGCTTTGGCACTCGCCAAGTCGTTCATGCCGAACCACGCTGCCAAAGTGGAAAGCACAATAAACGGCACCCACACAAAGCCTGCGTTTTGCAGCCAGATTTGTTTGCTGACGCCGTCTTTCGCCCATGTTTGCGCTTCGCCGCCCAATGCGCCGAATACGCCTGCGGTAATAATCAAAGGCACAACAAACTGCACCGCCGATACGCCCAAATTGCCCAAACCTGCGTTTAAGCCCAAGGCCGTGCCTTTTTCGGCTTTGGGATAAAAAAAGCTGATGTTCGCCATGCTGGACGAGAAATTGCCGCCGCCAAAGCCGCACAGCAAAGCCAGCAGCAACATGGTGCCGTAGCCCGTATCGGGGTTTTGTACGGCAAAACCCAAACCCAACGCAGGCAGCA
>JAUNOT010000037.1 GCA_030537065.1 Conchiformibius sp. | reverse complement strand
AGCCTGAAAACCGCAAAGGACACCCCGCCATGAGCCAATCCCTTTTACGATTTATTACTGCTGGCAGCGTAGACGACGGCAAATCCACCTTAATCGGTCGCTTGCTGTACGACAGCAAAACCCTGTTAAGCGACCAAACCGCCAAGCTGGAACAATCCGCCCGCAACGGTGAAACCCCTGATTTTGCAGGTTTGACGGACGGACTGGCTGCCGAGCGCGAGCAAGGCATTACCATTGACGTTGCCTATCGTTATTTTGCCACGCCGCGCCGCAAATTCATTATTGCCGACACCCCCGGACACGAACAGTACACGCGCAATATGGTAACGGGCGCATCCACCGCCGATGCCGCCGTGGTGTTGATTGATGCCACCCGCGCCCACAACGGCGGCGACCATGCCGAACTGTTGCCGCAAACCAAACGCCACAGCGCCGTTTTAAAGCTGTTGGGTACGCCGTATATTATTGTTGCGGTAAACAAATTGGATTTGCTGGATTTTCGTCAAGACGTGTTTGAACACATTACCGCTGCGTACCGATTATTGGCGCAACAAATCGGATTAACCGCCGAACTGTACTTTATCCCGATTAGCGCATTGGGCGGCGACAATATCGTTAGCCGCAGCGAACGCACGCCGTGGTATGCGGGCGATGCGCTGTTGCCGTTGCTGGAAAACTTGCCCGACCCCGAACGCGGTTTAAATGCCTTGCCCGCGCATTTTCCCGTGCAACGTGTGGCACGGCAGGACGGCAGCAGCAGCGACGATTTTCGCGGTTATCAGGGGCGTTTGGAAACAGGCAGCCTGAAGCGCGGCGACAGCGTGATGGTTTTGCCTGCGGGACACCATGCCCGTATTGCTGAAATCCACGGCAGCAAGGGTTTAACCGACCGCGCCGAAGCAGGCGGTGTGTATACGCTGACATTAGACCGCGATATTGACGTTTCACGCGGCGATGCGCTGGTGTCCGCCGACAATCCGATTCAGCCGCGCAAACGTTTTCAGGCAGCTTTGTGCTGGTTTGACAGCGCACCGCTCAACCCCAGCCGCCGTTACCTGCTCAAACACACCACGCGCACCGTTGCCGCCAAAATCAGCGCGGTACATTATGTGTGGGACGTGCATACCCTCAGCCGCACCGCCGAAGCCGCCACCCTGCACACCAACGACATCGGACAGGTCAGCATCAGCGTGCAACAGCCCTTAAACGCCACTGCCTACAGCGAAGCGGCTGCCACAGGCGCGTTTATTCTGATTGACGAAGCCACTTGCCACACCGTTGCCGCAGGCATGATACGCAGCGAAGACGTGGCGGATTTTGAGATTTGAATTCAGGCAGCCTGAAAACGGCAATACAGATACATATCCGTAACATTTCAGGCTGCCTGAAAGCCTGCCGCTTATCATTTTTCCGTCTATCCCATAGAAAGAGACAGTATTTCCCCGCTGCCTGCCGCTCGGATAAGCTAGGGGCTGTTGATACTTCGGGCATGGCATGGATTTTTCGTCAAAAACCAGCGGATTCAAGGCAAAAATCCGCGCCAATGCACCCATTAGCAAGGATTTTTAACGCGGAAGCCGCCGGTTTTGGCGGAAAAGGCACCGTGAACGAAATATCAACAGCCCCTAGTGCCCCGATGAACGTGAAAACAAATTAATCACCACCACCCCGCCCACAATCATCGCCATACCGATAAATGCGGGCAAATCCGGCTTCTGACCAAATACCAGCCAGCCGATTAATGCTGTCAGCACAATGCCCACACCCGACCACACCGCATACGTTATCCCGACCGGCAACACGCGGAACACCAGCGACACCCCGTAAAACGCCGCCGCAAAAGCCGCCACCGCCCCCACGCTCGGCCATAACTTGCTAAAACCGTCGCTGTATTTTAATAAAGTCGTGCCGCAGATTTCTGCCGCGATAGACAAAGCCAATAACAACCAATGATTCACAGATTTTGCTCCCAAAAAGCCGAATTATATTCAAATATTTGTTGAAAATAAAGACTTGATTTTTCCAATCCGCCGTGCGCAAACCGATAAGGAACACCGATGAATCCCCTACCGCCCGAATTATCGGCACAACTTGCCGCCTTATCCCCCGTCCAACTGGCCTGGCTGTCGGGCTGGTGTTGGGCGAAAGCAGACGGCAGCCATGCCGCCACCGCTGCCGACCCCGTTTCCACACCTGCGCCTGCCGCCGCCAAAATCACCATTCTGTCGGCATCGCAAACGGGCAACGCCCGCCATACCGCCGAAAAACTGCACGCCCGTTTACAGGCGCAGGGAACGGCTGCTGTGCTGGTGTCCGCCGCCGACTACAAACCAAAAAATCTGGCAGACGAAGACATTGTGTTGCTGATTACGTCCACACAGGGCGAGGGCGAACCGCCCGAAGAAGCCGTCAGCCTGTATAAATTCCTGCACGGCAAAAAAGCCCCCAAGCTGGACGGACTGCGTTTTGCCGTATTGGGTTTGGGGGATTCCAGCTATGCCCGTTTTTGCGGCGCGGCGGTGGATTTTGATGCCAAACTGGCGGAATTAGGCGGCACGCGTTTGCTGGAACGGCGCGATTGCGATTTGGATTTTCAGGCAGCCGCCGATGCGTGGACAGACGAGATAAGCACGCTACTGCAACAAGTCAGCGCTGCCGCCAGTTCTGCACCTGCCGTTAGCGTTTCAGGCAGCCCTGCCGTTTCCGCCTACAATAAAAACCAACCCTTCCCCGCCACCCTGCTGACCCGTCAAAAAATTACTGGGCGCGGCTCAGACAAAGACGTGCGCCATATTGAATTGGATTTAGACGGTTCGGGTTTACACTACCAAGCAGGCGATGCCTTGGGTGTCTGGTTTGACAACGACCCCGCTTTAGCCGATGCCGTGCTGGACGCGCTGGCGTTGGACGGCAGTCAAAGCGTAAACGTAAACGGACAAAGCAAAACCCTGCGCGATGCCCTGATTCACGATTATGAACTGACCCAAAACACCCCCCAGTTTGTCAAAGGCTATGCCGCATTCGCCGACAACAGCGAACTGAACGCCGCCCTTGCCGATGCCACCGCCTTTGCCCAAAGCCATCCCATTATCAGCGTGATACACCGTTATCCCGCCACGCTGACGGCGGCGGATTTGACCGCGTTGCTGCGTCCGCTGACCCCGCGCCTGTATTCCATTTCGTCCGCGCCCGAAGAAGTCGGCAGCGAAGTCCATTTAACCGTTGGTGTTGTCCGTTATGAACACGACGGCAGCCAACACCAAGGCGGCGCATCGTCCTATTTGGCAGAACGTGCCGAAGAAGACGGCAGTGTGCGCGTGTTTATTGAGCCCAATCCCCATTTCAGGCTGCCTGAAAACCCCGACACACCCATTATTATGATTGCATCAGGCACAGGCATCGCCCCCTTCCGCGCCTTTGTACAACAACGTGCCGCCACCGCCGCCAACGGATGCAACTGGCTGATTTTCGGCAATCCGCATTTTAGCGAAGACTTTTTGTACCAAACCGAATGGCAACGTTTTGCCAAAGACGGCTATTTGCACCGTTACAGCTTTGCGTGGTCGCGTGACCAAGCCGAAAAAGTCTATGTACAGGACAAAATCCGCGCCGAAGCCGCCGAACTGTGGCAATGGCTGCAAAACGGCGCACACATTTACGTTTGCGGCGATGCCAGCAAAATGGCAAAAGACGTAGAAAACGCCCTGTTGGACGTGATTGCCACCCAAGGCGGTTTGGACGCAGACGGCGCAGACGAATATTTAGACGGATTGCGCCAAGACAAACGCTACCAGCGTGATGTGTATTAAAAAAAGCGGTTTCTCCGCAAAGAAACCGCTCCTTAATCAGCGCGAACCATTGGGCATTTGAGGTATTTTCTGCCGCCAATCCTGCTGCTCCTGTTGATGCTTATACCGCCATTGGTCGGCAGAACGTCCGTCAGGCAGGTGGCAAGACCCCGAAGCACGGTCTAAACGCCCGCCCTGTTTGATACAAAAATCTGCCGCCGCATCACGCGAAGCGTCCGTCAGCGTACACGCTGCCAACAAACCCGCCACTGCAACCAAAAACAAACTTTTTACCATGATTGTCCTCCCAAAAAAACAATCATAACACAAAGGAACACGCCATGACCGCCCCGAAACTTTCCGACAACGAACGCCTGAAAACCGAAAGCGACTACCTGCACGGCACCATCGCCGCCGACCTTAAAGAACAACTGACAGGCGGCTTTAACGGCGACAATTTCCAGCTTATCCGCTTTCACGGCATGTACGAACAAGACGACCGCGACCTACGCGCCGAGCGTGCCGAACAAAAATTAGAACCCAATAAAAACGTCATGCTGCGCTGCCGTTTACCGGGGGGCATCATCAGCCCGCAACAATGGCTGGGCATTGACCGTTTTGCCAGCGAACACACCCGCTACGGTTCCATCCGTTTAACCAACCGCCAAACCTTCCAATTTCACGGCGTACTCAAAAACGACATCAAGCCCATGCACCAATGGCTGCACGCACTCGGTTTGGATTCCATCGCCACCGCAGGCGACGTAAACCGCAACGTTTTATGCACATCCAATCCCGTCGAAAGCAGCCTGCACCGCGAAGCCTACGAATGGGCAAGCAAAATCAGCGAACACCTGCTGCCCAAAACCACCGCCTATGCTGATATCTGGCTGGACGGCGAAAAAGTCGCCAGCACCGAAACCCAAGCCCCCACGCCCGTTCAGGCAGCCGCGCAAAGCGGCGACGCGGTTGAACCCGTTTTAGGCAAAACCTATCTGCCGCGCAAATTCAAAACCACCGTCGTGATTCCGCCGCACAACGACGTGGATTTACACGCCAACGACTTAAACTTTGTTGCCATTGGCGAAAACGGCAAACTGGTCGGCTTTAATGTTTTGGTGGGCGGCGGATTATCCATGGAACACGGCAACCGCAAAACCTACCCCAACACCGCCGCCGAATTTGGCTTTGTTTCTTTAGACAAAACCCTAGACTGCGCCGCCGCCGTCGTTTCCGTCCAGCGCGACTGGGGCAACCGCAGCGACCGCAAAAACGCCAAAACCCGTTACACCCTACAAAATCACGGCTTGGAAAACTTTATCTCCGAAGTAGAAAAACGCATGGGTGCAGCGTTTGAACCCGTGCGCCCCTACCATTTTACCGAACGCGGCGACCGCACAGGTTGGGTACAAGGCGAAGACGGCTTATGGCATCTCACCTTATTTATTGAAAACGGACGTTTATTGGACTACCCCGACCGTCCCCTGAAAACAGGCGTCCGCAAAATTGCCGAAGTCCACCGTGGCGACTTCCGCCTCACCGCCAATCAAAACCTGATTGTTGCCCGCGTTGCAGAAGCCGACAAAGCGCAAATTGAAGCCATTGCCCGCGCCCACGGCTTAATAGACGCACGCATCAGCCGCCAACGCCGTCACAGCATGGCGTGCGTATCGTTGCCCACCTGCCCCTTGGCAATGGCAGAAGCCGAGCGTTTCTTGCCCGCGTTTACCGACAAAATTGATGCCATTATGAACAAACACGGGCTGGCAGACGAATACATCGTTTTGCGCGTGACAGGCTGCCCCAACGGCTGCGGACGTGCCATGTTGGCGGAAATCGGCTTGGTGGGTAAGGCCATCGGACGTTACAACCTGCACGCAGGCGGCAACCGCGAAGGCACACGCATTCCGCGCCTGTTCCGCGAAAACATTACCGAAGCGGAAATTTTAGACATTATTGACGGCTGGGTTGGACAATGGGCGCAACAGCGTTTGCCTGAAGAAGGTTTTGGCGATTTTGCCGTGCGTAGTGGCATTGTGCGCCCCGTACTGAATCCGCCGCAGGATTTTTGGGATTAAAATAATCGGGACGGATAAGTCAAACTTATCCGTCCCGATGGATTTTCAGGCTGCCTGAAACGGCAGCAGAAGATGTCGTTTGCTTTATTTCTCATATGGCGTTGGCCCGCCGCCTTGTCTGAAAAATAAATCACATTAACTATACCGCCTAAACAGGCAGGGGAAACGGTTTAAGAGCGTTCTTCCAATAAAGCAATTATTTCATTGGCAAACTGTTGCTGTTCGGACAGCATACCGGCAATTAATTCGGCAAATTCAACAAATATCCAATTTTCTGGCTTTTTGCCTTTTAAAGCATTAACCGCCTTACGGCAGGCAGCCTGATTGGCTGCATTGGGGTCAGACAACCACAACAGAAAACGCAATACTGCCCGTTCCGGCACGCCGCAGTAGCGGCTTTTCAAAGCGGCGGCGATTTCTTCTTGAGCCTCCTGCTGCCTGCCGACGACAACCAGCCAGTTGATGCGGTTCATCGTTCCATGGTGAAAAACAGCTTTCCGAATAGATGCGGCGGAGTCATTGGCAAATTGTTGAATGGCAGGAAGAAAAACATCAGGGTCGGGATTTTGCTTGTATAATGCTTTAGCAAGGATGTAAGCAGCTTTGGCAGCCCGCAGACGGGTTTCATTATGCTTATCCCGCCCAAACTGCGCGACTACCTGCTCATAGGCCGATAAATCGCCCTGTTTGTCTAATTCAAGGGCAAGGTTAAAGGCGGCTTGGGCTGCCTGCAGGCGGATTGGATTATGTTTATCCTGACCAAATTGCGCCACTATCTGCGAATAGCCAGAAAAATCACCCTGTTTTTTACTCAAATTAAAGGCCAAGCTTAAAGCAGATTCGGCTGCCCGCAAGCGGACTTTCTTATCTTCATCCTGACCAAATTGTGTAATTGCTTGTGTGTAAGCCGACCAATCACCCTGTTTGGCTAAGTTCTCAGCAAGGCCAAAGGCAGCTTTGACTGCATACTGACGGACTTCATAATCCGTATCCTGACCAAACTGCGCGATTACCTGCTGATAGCCAGACAAATCGCCTTGTTCGGCTAAATTATCAGCAAAGCTAAGGGCGGCTTCGGCCGCATACTGACGGACTTTCTTATCCGTATCCTGGCCAAACTGTGTCATTACCTGTGTATAGGCGGATAAATCACCTTGTTTGGCCAAATGCTTGGCAAGCCTAAAAGCGGCTTCGGCTGCATACTGACGGACTTGACCTTATGTATCCTGACCAAACTGTGCCACTATCGGCGGATAGGCAGAAAAATCGCCCTGTTGTGCCAAAGGATTAGCAACCCAGTAAAGGGCAAGGTCGGCTGCATGCGCGCGGACGTATGTTTCCTTATCCTGACCAAACTGTGCCATTGCCTGTTTGTAGGCGGAAAAATCTCCCTGTTTGGCCAAGTGCTCGGCAAGGCGGAATGCGCAACCGGCTATCAGCCGACGAATATTACCGTCCGTATCCTGACCAAACTGCGCTATTGCCTGCGGATGGGTGGAAAAATCCCCCTGTCCGGCTAAATTCCAAGCAATACGGAAAGCGGCTCTGGCTGCACATTCACGGATTGCACTATCCGTATCCTGACCAAACTCTGCCACAACCTGCTTGCAGGCAGACAAATCGCTCTGTCTGGCTAAATCATCGGCACGAGTCAAAGCAGCTTTGGCGGCTGCTAAACGGTCTGAATTATCCGTATCAGGCTGTGAATGGGCGGTAACGGCTGTTTCTCCATCGCTTGGGGTGTGTTTTTGCGGGTCTGACATGGTATGGCTCCAAGGGTTGGATATTGGCGGATTGTAGGGGCAATGCAGTGTTTTGCCAACACGGACGGCAGTTTAGTGATTTTCTGTAATCCAATATTTTCTAAAAGATAATATTGATTCAGATTGTCTGCTGCAGGATTTTTGCCAAAAAAGACCTGATATGGTTGAAATAGTTTATTTTTCAGAATAAACAAAATGCCAATCGGGACGGATAAGCACACACTTATCCGTCCCGATTGGTTTTCAGGCTGCCTGAAAACCCGCCAGCCACGCTTCCGTCTGTCGCCGCAAACCGTCCGCGTTCAAATCCATCTGCCCCAGCAGCAAATCGGCATCGCCGTGTTCGGTCACAATATCGGGAATGCCCATCAGCCGCACCGGCTTGACGATGCCCAACTGCGCCAACGCTTCCAACACCGCGCTGCCTGCACCGCCCATCACCGCGTTTTCCTCCACGCACACCAAGTAATCGTAACGCGCCGCCGCTTCCGCCAACAATTCCGTATCCAAAGGTTTGACAAAACGCATATCCGCCACGCCCGCGTCCAAGCTTTCTGCCGCCGCCAAGGCTGCCTGAACCATGCTGCCGAAAGCAATAAACGCCACTTTGCCGCTGCCCTGCCGCCGCCACACGCCTTTGCCCACCGGCACGGTGGCCAAATCGTCCGCCACCGCTGCACCACAGCCCGCACCGCGCGGATAACGCACCGCGCTCGGTTGGTTTAAAGCGTAACAGGTGGACAGCAGCAGGCGGCATTCGTTTTCATCAGAAGGAGCGGCCACCACCATATTCGGCACGCAGCGCAAGAAACTTAAATCATAGGCACCGGCATGGGTCGGGCCGTCCGCGCCGACAATACCGGCACGGTCTATGGCAAACAATACCGGCAGGTTTTGCAGGGCGACATCGTGCAAAAGCTGGTCGTAAGCGCGTTGCAAAAAGGTGGAATAAATCGCCACCACCGGCTTGATACCGCGACAAGCCAAACCTGCGGCAAAGGTAACGGCGTGCTGTTCGGCAATGCCGACATCAAAATAACGTTCGGGAAACTGCTGTTCAAATTCCACCAAGCCGCTGCCTTCGCGCATGGCGGGGGTAATCGCCGCCAGCTTGCTGTCGGCACGGGCTTGGTCTATCAGCCATTGCCCGAAAATCTGCGTGTAAGTCGGGCGTGGGGCGGCTTGGCTTTGATTGGGGGCAGGCGCTTTGCCGATGGCGTGGTATTTGACGGGGTCGTTTTCCGCCAGCTTGTAGCCCTGTCCTTTTTTGGTAATCACGTGCAGCAGTTGCGGCCCTTTGCGGCTGCGTAACTCGCGCAGGATATGCACCAGCGCCACCACATCATGCCCGTCTGCCGCACCGGTGTATTCAAAGCCGAAGTTTTCAAACAGCGACAGCGATTGTTTGACGTGTGCGCTTTCGTTGGCAATGGCTTTGAGTTTGTCTTCGGCTTTTTGGGCGATTTCTTTCACCGCAGGCAGCTTGTCCAACAAGACGGCCGACTGGTTTTTGATATTGTGCAGCACGCCGCGCATCTCGCCGTCCAATACGCGCCGCGCCAGATATTTGGGCAGTGCGCCGACATTGGGGGAAATGGACATTTCGTTGTCGTTTAGAATCACCAGCAGATTGACATCGGTGTCGCCTCCGTTGTTCAACGCTTCAAACGCTTGTCCTGCGGTCATCGCGCCGTCGCCGATAACGGCCACGCTGCGGGCATCGCTGCCTGAAAGTTTGTCGGCCACCGCCATGCCCAAAGCCGCACCGATGGATGTAGACGAATGGCCGACACCGAAGTCGTCGTATTCGCTTTCGCTGCGTTTGGGGAAACCGGCCAAGCCGCCGTATTGGCGGATGGTGTGCATACGCTCTTTGCGGCCGGTCAGGATTTTGTGCGGATAGCTTTGATGCCCCACGTCCCAAACAAGGTGGTCGTGCGGGGTGTCGTACACATAATGCAGGGCGACGGTCAGCTCCACCGCGCCGAGGTTGCTGGCAAAATGGCCGCCGGTTTTGCCCACGCTTTCCAGCAAAAAGGCGCGTAACTCGGCGGCAAGCTGCGGCAGTTGGCCGATGTCCAGCGCGCGCAGGTGTTCGGGCAGGGAAAGGGTGTCTAGCAGGGGCGTGTCCATAACGGGGTTCTTATCATGCGGTTGGTAACGGCGCGATTATAGCGGCTGGGCGCTCTCTTGGGGAACGGAATCAGGCAGCCTGAAAACAGCCAGCTTATTTTTCTTGCTTGCAGGATTTGTTATGATATAGCGGTAAAACCTTTGTCTATCGTAAAAGTCGGAAAGGAAAACAAATCATGAAATGGTTTAAACGCTTGTGGCTGCTGCCTGCGGCGGCTTTATTGTCGGGTGTGTTATGGTTGGGGTTGTGGCAAACTTCGGGGCAGGCGGTTGCCGCCGACACGCCCTACGCACAACTGGCGAAACTGAAGCAGAGCAACGGCGCAGACGGCAGCCGTCTGCTGCAAAGGGGCCGCCCGACCCTGATTAAATTTTGGGCGAGTTGGTGTCCTTTATGTTTGAGTGAATTGGGTGAAACCGAACAATGGGCGCAGGATAAGGCGTTTCAGGCAGCCAATTTGCTAACGGTGGCCTCGCCCGCATTTCTTGGTGAAAAGAAACAGCCCGATTTCAGCCAATGGTATGCCGGTTTAAATTACCCCAAACTACCCGTTTTACTGAACGAAGGCGGCGCATTGGCCAAACAACTGGGCATTAAAGTCTATCCCTCTTGGGTATTGCTGAACGAAAAAGGCGAAGTTGCCCGCGTGGTGCGCGGCAGCCTGAACCGCGCCCAAGCCCTTGCCCTGCTGGCCGACCCGCAGGCAGAATTGCAGTCCCTACAAAAATCGTTTTACCAACCCACTTCCAAAGGAAGCCAAGCAATGAATACGAAAACCATCTATCTGGCCGGCGGCTGCTTCTGGGGCTTGGAAGCCTACTTCCAACGCATTGACGGCGTGGTGGACGCCGTGTCCGGCTATGCCAACGGCAAAACCGAAAAGCCCAGCTATGAAGACGTGGTACACCGCGACACCGGCCATGCCGAAACCGTCAAAGTCGTGTACGACCCTGCCAAACTCAGTTTGGACGACATTTTGCAATACTATTTCCGCGTGATTGACCCCACCAGCCTGAACAAACAGGGCAACGACCGCGGCACCCAATACCGCACCGGCGTGTATTACACCGACCCGTCCGAGCGCGACACCATTGCCGCCGCCTTGGCTGCCGAACAGAAAAAATACACACAGAAAATCGTGGTGGAAAACCTGCCGCTGCAACGCTTTGACGATGCGGAAGAATACCATCAGGATTATCTGCTGAAAAATCCCAACGGCTATTGCCATATTGACATCCGCAAAGCAGACGAACCTCTGCCCAATAAAAAACCCGCCGCCTACCAAAAGCCCGACGAAGCCGAACTGCGCCGCAAGCTGACCGACGAGCAGTACCGCATCACCCAACAAAACGGCACGGAACGCGCCTTCAGCCACGAGTACGACCACCTGTTTGAGCCGGGCATTTATGTGGACGTGGTCAGCGGACAACCCCTGTTCAGTTCCGCCGACAAATACGATTCCGGCTGCGGCTGGCCGAGTTTTACCCGTCCGATTCAGGCAGCCGCCGTTACCGAGCATGAAGACAACAGCTACAATATGCGCCGCACCGAAGTACGCAGTCAGGGCGCGGATTCGCATTTGGGACACGTTTTCCCTGATGGCCCACAGGACAAAGGCGGCTTGCGCTACTGCATCAACGGCGCAAGTTTGAAGTTTATTCCTCTGGAACAAATGGACGCGCAAGGCTACGGCGAATGGAAGGATAAAGTGAAATAAAGTTTGACGTAAAAAAGGCAGCCTGAAAACCGTTTTCAGGCTGCCTGAATTTTAACCCTTAAACACCGGCAACAGTTCCGCACGGCTTAATAACTGCGCAACAATATTAATCACCCCGAATGCAAACACCCACACCATCACCCACGCACCACCATATACACGAAATCCCTTGCCCTCGCCGAAACGGCGGCGTGCCGCACGCAGCAGCAGTACGGGCACAATCGCCGTCCACACCGTTGCCGCCAAGCCGACATAGCCAATCACTTTGGTAAAACCCAAAGGAAACAGCAGGCAGGCAATCAAAGGCGGCAGAAACGTCAGCGCGGCTGCCTGCGTGCGGCCTTTGCGGCTGTGGCCGAAGCCGAACAAATCGGTAATATAGTCCAGCAAACCCAGCGTGACCCCCAAAAACGACGACGCAATCGCCATATATGAGAAAAAGCCCAACACCTGCTTCATGCCTGCCGTATCGGTAAAGCGCGACAATTCGCCAATCAATACCGCCACATCGCCGTCTTTTTCAATCACCGGGCCGAATGCCGAACGCGGTAGGTTGCCCTGTACTGCCAACTGCCACAACACATAAATCAGCAGCGCAATACCCGTCCCCAGCAGCAGGGCGCGGGCGACTTTTTGCGCGTTACCCTGAAAATAGTGAAACAGACCGGCCACATTGCCGTGAAAACCAAACGATGCCAAACACACCGGCAAGGCCGTGCCCAAATAAATCCAATAAGAAGTCTTTTCGGTGGCGGCATGGTCAAACAGCACCGGCAGTTTGGCCGAGCCGAGCAGTCCGCCCGTACTCCACAAAAACGCCAGCACCATGCCGCCGATTAAAATGCCGCTTAATCTGTCTACCCAGCGCGCCGATGCCCACACGCAACCGGCAAAAATCAGAAAAAAGATAATTTGTCCGACCGGCAAGGGCTGGCCGACCGCTTCGGCGGTCAGGTTGCCGCCGACAAAAATATAGGCGTAAGTGAGCAGGTACAGCACAAACGCCACCGACAGGCCGTTCACAATATTCCAGCCCTGTCCGAGCAAGTCTTTGACCATGGTGTCAAAATTCGCCCCCTGCGGATAATGGGTATTCACTTCCAAAATCATTAGGCCGGAAGTGAGCATGGAAAACCAGGTGTACAGCAATACCAACAGCGAACCGGCAAACCACACGCCGGCGGTGGCGGTGGGATTGGCAAGCATACCGGCGCCGACCACCGTACCGGTGATAATCATCGCGCCGCCAAACAGGGTGGGGGACTTGGACATAGGTGTTTTCCTTTAATCGTGCCGACGGTTTCAGGCAGCCTGAAACAGCAAAAAAGTCTGATTATAACGTGCCGTCCGTATTTTGTGCTTTCAGGCAGCCTGAAAACGCGGCATTGCCAGAGTTGTTACCGATTTACAACAAATCCGCACAAAAGCCCGCAGCAGGGGCGGCAAATGCCTTTATAATCGCGCCTTCCAATTATTTTACCGATAGGGGGCATTATGACCGCCGCCACTTCAAGCCGTCCCGCAGGCGGCTATACCGACCGCCGCGCCGTTACCATGCTGTTGCTGGGTTTTGCGGCGGGTTTGCCGATTTTGCTGATTTTTTCCACCCTGTCGCTGTGGTTGAGCGAAGCGGGCGTCGAGCGCAAAGCGATTACCCTGTTTAGTTTTGCCGCTTTGGGTTATTCCTTTAAATTTGTGTGGGCGCCTTTGATTGACGTGTTGCCCGTGCCGTTGTTAAGCAGACTGTTGGGACGGCGGCGCGGCTGGCTGCTGACCGCGCAACTGATGATTATGGCGGCGGTGCTGCTGATGGCTTCGGTTAATCCGGGCGAATCGTTACAAGCCTTATGGTGGATGGCGGCCGGTGCGGTATTGCTGGGCTTTTCGTCCGCCACGCAGGATGTGGTAATTGATGCCTACCGCATTGAAGCCGCCCCCGAAGACAGCGGTTTGCAGGCAGTGATGTCGTCCACTTATGTAACCGGCTACCGCATCGGTATGATTGTGGCGGGTGCGGGTTCGCTGTGGTTGGCGGCGAAGCTGGGTTCGGCCAAAGACAGCTATGTTTACGAAGCGTGGCGCAATACTTATTGGCTGATGGCGGGCATTTTTGCCCTGTGTGCCGCGCTGACGGTATTGTGGGTGCGCGAACCGGAAGCGGGCAACGGCCGCAATGTGCGTTTTGGTGCGGTAGACAATCTGCGTTTGCTGCTGATGTTTGTAATTAGTTTGCTGCTGTTTATTGCCGTTTTTATGCAAGTCGGTGCGCTGCTGCCTGAAAGCAAAGACCCTTTACTGGCGTTTGGATTTGAAGTATTGCGTTTGGTTGCAGCATTGGCGGCGGCGGTATGCGGCGGTTATTTGTGTGTCTTGTTGGGTGTGGCGCGGCGAGAAGTGGTGTGGGAAACATGGGTGGAGCCGTTGTGGAACTTTTTTCAGCGTTACGGTAAAAAAGCGTTTTGGCTGCTGGCCTTAATCGGCTTGTACCGCATTTCCGATATTGTGGCGGGCGTGGTGTCCAACTTGTTTTACGCCGATATGGGCTTTAGTAAGGAAGACATTGCTTTTGCCGTGAAAACTTTGGGCGTGCTGATGGTGATTGCCGGCGGTTTTGTCGGCGGTGTGCTGGCACAGCGTTTTGCGGTCATGAAAATGATGATGTTGGGTGCGGTGCTGGCGGCTGCTACGAACCTGTTGTTTGTGCTGCTGGCGTGGCGCGGTCACGATACGGTGTTGATGTATTTGGCGGTAGGCGTGGACAATTTGGCGGCCGGTTTGGCCAGCACCGTGTTTGTGGCGTTCCTGTCGTCGCTGACCAATGTACGCTTTACCGCCGTGCAATACGCGCTGTTCAGCTCACTGATGACACTGTTGCCGAAAGTGTTGGGCGGCTATTCGGGCGCGATTGTGGAACATATCGGCTACGCGCAGTTCTTTATGCTGACGGCGGCTTTGGGCGTACCGATTTTGTTTTTGGTGTGGCGCGTGGAACGCGAATTGCAGGATTAAGCCTAAATTTCAGGCAGCCTGAAAGCCTGTGTCGGGCGGTTTTTACCCGATTTAACACGCTTTTCAGGCTGCCTGAAATTTTTTATTTAAAAATAAAATGTTGTAAAAAAGCTGTTGCCCGATTGCGGCAGTAAAAACGTATTTTTCGGTAAAAAAGGAAACAAAACAAGCAGAAAAGCTGATAAGATGCGCCCCTGTTTTTGAAAGTACGTGTACAACAACCTTGACATAGTGATGAGTAAATTCCCCTTCAAACCCCATTTTGCCTTATGGCTGCTGCTGTGTTCCGGCATGGCTGCCGCCAATATCTCTCCTAACACCGGCGCTTCTGCTCAAGAACGCTACAAAACCGAACGCATTGTGCAGGAATTGCCCATGCCTAAAATTGCCACCGGCAACAAAGGCATGAGTTATTGGTATGACGAAGAAGTCCGCACCGGCGACAATCTCAGCCTGATTCTTACCCGTTTGGGCGTAACCGAAAACAGCATTCAAAACTTCCTGAAAAACAGCCCCGTAGACACCAAAATGCTCCAGCTTCGCGCCGGACAGATTATCAGCGCGCGCGTGGATGCGGTCGGCGATGTAACCGATGTACAGTTTTTTAACGATGACGACAACGGCGAACGCAATTTGGTGGCGATTGAAAAGGTAAACGGCAAATGGCAGCTTCATGTCGGCGAAGTGGACACTGAAACCATGCCGTCCCTGCGCTCGGTGGTGATTACCACTTCCGCATCGGGCGCATTGTCGCGTGCGGGCGTGCCGGTGGAAATCCGCACTTCCCTGCGCGAAATGTTTACCGACAAATTTGATTTGGACGAATTAAAAGCCGGCGACAGCGTGCGCGTTTTGTATGAAAGCCTGTATTTCCGTGGTCAGGAAGTGGCCACCGGCAATATTTTGGCGGCGGAAATTACCACCGGCGGCCGCACTTATCACGGCTACTATTTTGAACACGGCGACAGCGGCGGCAACTACTACGATGAAAAAGGCCAAGCGTTGAAAAAAGGCTTTGACGGCCAGCCGATTGAGCATTTTTCACGTATTTCCTCACCCTACGGCATCCGTATGCACCCCGTTTTGCACACCATCCGTATGCATACGGGCGTGGACTACGCCGCGCCCACCGGCACCAAAATCCTTGCCCCCAGCGACGGCGTGGTCAGCTTCCGTGGCTGGAAAGGTGGCTACGGCAACACCATTATGGTTAGCCACGGTAACGGTATGGAAACGCTGTACGGCCACATGAGCGCGTTTGTGAGCGGCGTGGATGTCGGTACGCCCGTGCGCGCGGGGGATGTGATTGGTTTGGTCGGCAGTACCGGCCGTTCTACCGGCCCGCACCTGCATTATGAAGTGCGCATCAACGGCCAGCACGTCAATCCGGCCACCATCGCCTTGCCCACGCCGAAGCTGAAAGCGGCGGACTTGGCGGCGTTGAAAAAATACCGTGAAAAAACCGATGCCACTTTGGCGGCGGTACGCGGTTTGCCGGTAATGGTATCGCAAAAAGATTAAATATTGGTTTGAAAAACAAGGCTGCCTGAAACGATTTTTCCGTTTCAGGCAGCCTTGTTCACTGTTTTTTAACGCTTGCTGATTTGGTCAAATACTCCGCCGTCAGCAAAATACGTTTTCATAATCTCATCCCATGAACCCAATAAATCATTGGCGCGGAAAGTTTCCACTTTGGGAAAACGGTCGGCAAACTTAGCCGCCACCGCCGCTTGGGACGGACGCAGATAACGTTCTGCCGCCAAGGTTTGCCCTTCGTCCGACCACAGATAGTCCAAATAAGCTTTGGCAGCTTGGGACGTACCCTTTTTGTCGGTAACACTTTGCACCACCGCCACAGGGCTTTCTGCCCGCACCGAATAAGACGGGTAAACAATTTCAAATTCGCCTTGGGCAAACTGACGGGCGGCCAGTTGTGCTTCGTTTTCAAAGGTGACCAATACATCGCCGATTTTACGCTGCACAAAGGTGGTGGTGGCACCGCGTCCGCCCGCTTCTAAAACGGCGGTGTTGGCAAACAGCTTGCGGACAAATTCTTTGGCAGCGTTGTGGTCGCCGTTGTGTTTTTTTAGGGCGTAACCGTAGGCGGCGATAAAGGTGTAACGGCCGTTACCCGAAGTTTTGGGGTTGGCCAATACGCTTTGAATGCCGTTGCTGTTTAAATCCGCCCAGTCGCGGATGTTTTTCGGATTGCCTTTGCGTACCAGAAAAACGGTAATGCTGCCAAACGGTACGGCGCGGTCGGGAAAAGCCTGCTGCCAATCGGCCGATACCAAACCTTTGTTTTGCAACAACTCAATATCGGAAGACTGATTCATGGTAACGACATCTGCCTGTAAGCCGTTGGCAACAGCCAAAGCCTGTTTGCTGGAGCCGCCGTGCGATTGTTGGACGGTAATGTTGCTGCCAGGGTGAGTTTGTTGGTAATGCTTGATAAACAGGGGATTGTAATCTTTATAGAAATCACGCATTACATCATAGGAAACATTGAGCAGTTGCACTGTTCCGTCTGCGGGCGTGCTGCCTGAAACGGCCGCATGGTTGGCGGTGGCGGCAGTTTCGCCGCCGCATGCGGCCAGCAGGCATAGGGAAAGGGTGAGGGTCAGTTTTTTTAGCATGGTCGGCACTCCTTAAAAGCAAAGTGAGAATGCCTTTATCTTAACTGCAGCGCGGCCGGCGGGGAAAGAATATTCGGTTTGCAGGCAAATAAGCAGATGTTATTAGGGCGTATCCCCATTTTCTTGTGCGGCGGTATTTTTGGCACAAATCCGCCCCTGCCGCGTTAAAAATCCTTGCAAGGTGT
>JAUNOT010000036.1 GCA_030537065.1 Conchiformibius sp. | reverse complement strand
GTACCGGCCTGTCACGCCGGTGGTCGCGGGTTCGAGCCCCGTCCACCGCGCCAAAATCCCAGCCCTTTGATGAAAGTCAAAGGGTTTTTTTGCATCTGCCGACGGGGTTTTGCGTATGGCGGCAAGGCTGGTATGATGCGGAGCTTGTGATTTTTTTAAGAATGAAAAGGAATGTTGATGAACAGGATTTTCCGCTTATTGCTGCTGTTTCCGCTGCTGTTGGCCGGCTGCGGCGGCGAACAACCCGCCGCTTCTGCACCCGCAGCGGTTTCCGCTTCGGCCGAAGCTTTGCAAGGTACGGATATGCGTCAGGAAAAAGAACATATCGGCGGTGATTTTACTTTGACGGACGGCTCGGGCAAGCCTTTTACCCTGTCTTCTTTAAAGGGCAAGGCGGTGATTTTGGCATTCGGTTTTACCCATTGCCCCGATGTCTGCCCGACCGAATTGGTCAGCTATAATGACGCACTCAAGCAGTTGGGCGCACAGGCGCGTGATGTGGCGGTGGTGTTTGTCAGCGTGGATACGGAACGCGACCACCCCGAGCTGATTGGCAAATACGTTGCCCAGTTTAATCCTGATTTTATCGGCCTGACCGCCACCGGCGACCAGCAGATTGCTTTGGTGAAACAGCAATACCGCATTGTGTCGGCCAAAACCGAAATCAAATCAGATACGGCTTACAATATTGACCATACTTCCGGTGCTTATCTTTTGGATAAGGAAGGCAATGTGGCTGCGTTTGAGCCGTATGGCGCCGATGCCGCACAAATTGCCCATGATTTACGTATTTTGTTGAAATCCTGATGTTTCAGGCTGCCTGAAAAGATTGTATGTCTGCCACTTTAACGCTGGCCCTGTCTAAAGGGCGTATTTTTGACGAAACCCTGCCCCTGCTGGCGGCGGCAGGGATTGTGCCGACCGAACACCCCGAACAGTCGCGCAAGCTGATTATCGGCACCAATCACGAACATATCCGCTTGGTAATTGTCCGTGCCACCGATGTGCCGACTTATGTGCGCTACGGCGCGGCCGATTTCGGCATTGCTGGTAAGGACGTGCTGACCGAATACGGCAGCGACGGCCTGTACCGTCCTTTGGATTTGCAGATTGCCCGTTGCCGTATGATGGTGGCGGTGCGGCAGGGGTTTGATTATGCCGCCGCTGCCCGTGCCGGACAGCGTTTGCGCGTGGCCACCAAATATCCGAATATTGCCGCCGCCCATTTTGCTGCTAAAGGCGTGCATGTGGATATGATTAAGCTGTACGGCTCAATGGAACTTGCGCCTTTGGTTGGCTTAAGCGATGCTATTGTGGATTTGGTATCCACCGGCGGCACGCTGCGCGCCAACCGTTTGGAGGCGGTGGAACATATTGCCGATATTTCCAGTTATCTGGTGGTGAATAAAGCCGCCCTGAAAACCAAATATGCCTTGTTGGAGCCGATTATTCAAGTGTTTACACAGGCTTCAGGCAGCCCGTCCTGATTACCGTTAATCTGAAAGAAAGCCGTTATGGACCATTTATTATTGGATTTGCACAGCACAACGTTTAAGGCCAAGCATATTCCTGCCGGTATGCAGTCGGTCTGCCTGTTTGCCAAACGTAAAAAACAGCTGAAACAGGCTTTGGCTTTTGCCGCCAAACACGCCGCCGCCGAAGTGTATGAAGCACGTAAACCCGCTTCCGCCCTGATTTCTGAGCTGAAAAACCTGCTGCAAAGCGATTATGCCGTGCGTGCGGTGCTGGTGTCCGAGCGTAAAAAAGTCCGGCAGGCTGTGGCCGCCCTGCAAAAGGTTTATCCCGATGCCGAACTGGCCTGCTGGCGTAAACTGGGTAAAAAACAGCGTAAAAAATTAAAAAAATATTATTCAAGTCAAAAAATTACTGATACGCCTGCCGTTATACCCCTACCGCCGCCATCCGAAACCGCCGTGCCGATGCTGGAACGGAAAACCGAATGGCCGCCCTTGCCGGTGTGTGCCGATGAGGTGGCTGCGCCGCCTGCGGTGGTGTTGCCGTCTGCGGCTGATGAAGGCTGTCCGACTTTTCAGGCAGCCGCCGCGTTTATCCGCCGCAACCGCCCGAAAAAGAAAAGTGATTTGAGCAAGGCGTTGTCGGAGCGTTTGAATTTAGAGCCGTTGGCGGTGGAACGGTTGTTGGCGCAGTTGGCGGAAGCCGGACATATCCGCGTAGATGCGGCGGAAAATGTGCGCTACCGTTAAAGAAGAAAACGCCGCTACGGTTTGACTGTGGCGGCGGTTTTTAGGTTTAAAGTCAGTTCAAATTTAATCCAACATATCTTTCAGGCAGCCTGAAAGATTTGATTTTCTCATATGGCGTTGGTTCGCCTTGCTATATGATTCGGCATCTGCATTTGATTATTATAAAAAATCCCTGTGAGTTGAATGCTCAACAGGGATTTTAAAATGCTAAACAGGTGTGTTAGGCACGTTTGCGGAATTCGCCGGTGCGGGTGTCGATTTCAATTTTGTCGCCGTTTTCAATGTAGGCCATCACCTGAATTTCGGTGCCGCCGACCAAACGGGCGGTTTTCATCACTTTGCCGGAAGTGTCGCCTTTTACCGCAGGTTCGGTGTATTCCACTTCGCGCACGATAATGGTGGGCAGCTCTACGGAAATCGGGTTGCCTTCGTAGAAGGTCACTTCGCAGACGTCTTCCATGCCGTCCACGATAAATTTCAGCGCGTCGCCGATGTTTTCGGCTTCAATTTCGTATTGGTTGAACTCTTCGTCCATAAATACGTACATGGGGTCGGCAAAATAGCTGTAAGTACAGTTTTTGCGCGACAAAACAATCACGTCAAATTTGTCGTCGGCTTTAACGATGGTTTCGGAGGCCGCGCCGGTAAGCAGGTTTTTCAGTTTCATGCTCACTTTGGCGGAAGAGCGGCCGCCTTTGATGTATTCGGTTTTTTGTACGACCATCGGGTCGTTGCCAATCATAAATACGTTGCCGGCGCGCAGTTCTTGTGCGGTTTTCATGGGGATAAAATCCTTATTTGCGTAGTAAAAAACGCGCCATTTTAACCGATGGGCGGCACGGAATCAAACGCGCTGCCGCTTTGCCATGCTTGGAAACAGGCGGCCAAATGGTAGAGGATTAGGGCGGTTGCGCCCCAGATGTCGTGGTGCCGGTAGGGCAGGGACGGGGTGGCGTGTGTCTGCCCCTGCCAAGTGAGGGTGCGCGTTTGGTAGGCGGACGGGTTGAAGGCAAGGTCAAGCGGCAGCCAGAAGGTTTCCGCCACTTCGGCGGCTTGGGCGGCAAGCGGCATTTGTGCGGCGGCGGTGGCCAAAACGGGCCGGATGCGGAAACCGGACGGGGTGCGGCAGGCGGGCAGGCTGCCTGAAACCGTCCACAGCGCGCGCGGCGTGCCGACTTCTTCTTCGGCTTCGCGCAGGGCGGTGGCGGCGGCATCGGCATCACTGGGGTCGCATTTGCCGCCGGGGAAGGCAGTTTGTCCGCTGTGGCGGCGCAGGCTGTCGGCACGGCGGGTCAGCAGGATATGCCACACGCCGTCGGCATTGGGGGCAAAGCCGACCAAGACGGCGGCGGCGGTGGGCTGGGTATGCACGGCGGCCAGCAGGCGGTCGCGCTGTTGCAGCAGGGTGATGCCGTTGTCGGGGCAGCTGCAAAATGTGAGGAAACGGTTTAATTCTTTGTGGTTCATGAGTTTTTCAGGCTGCCTGAAACCGCGTCCCACGCTTCTAAAATCAGTTCGGGGCGGTTGGGTTGGAGCAGGGCGGCATCGGACAGCATCCGCCGCCAAACGCGGGCGTTGTGCAGACCGTGCATCAGCCCGAGGCTGTGACGGACAATGTGGCGCACGGTGGTACCGCGTCCGCGTGCGATTTGGGCGCGGGTGTAGTCGTATAGAATCTGCACGGCTTGCGCGTGGGTGGTTTCAGGCAGCGTGCTGTGGTAGAACAATTTATCCCAAGTGCTGAGAATCATGGGGTTGTGATAGGCTTCGCGGCCGACCATGACGCCGTCAACATATTGTAAATGGGCGGCAATTTGGGTGTTGTCGGTAATGCCGCCGTTGATGATGATTTCCAAGTCGGGAAAATCGCGCTTCAGGCGGTAAACATAGTCGTATTTGAGCGGCGGCACGTCGCGGTTTTCTTTGGGTGAGAGACCGTCCAACCAAGCATTGCGGGCATGAACGATATAGGTACGCACGGGGGTGGCCGCAGCCAGCGTGCCGACAAAGTCGCACACGCTTTGGTATTCGGTTTGGCGGTCGATGCCGATGCGGTGTTTGACGGTGATGTCGGTGTCGGGGGCGGCATCGGCCATGGCGTTCAGGCAGTCGGCCACCAACTGCGGTTCGTTCATCAGGCAGGCACCGAACGCGCCTTTTTGTACGCGCGGGCTGGGACAGCCGCAATTCAGGTTGATTTCGTCGTAGCCGTAGGCGGCGGCTTTGCGTGCCGCTTGTGCCAGCAGTTCGGGGTCGCTGCCGCCCAGTTGCAGGGCAACGGGGTTTTCGCCTTCGTTTTTTTCCAGAAAACGCACGGGGTCGCCGTACACCACGGCACCGGCGTTAATCATTTCGGTGTACAGCCAAGTGTGGCGGCTGAGGCTGCGCGCGAGATGGCGGTAATGGCGGTCGGTCCAGTCCAGCATCGGGGCAACGGAAAGGGTACGCGGTGGTCGGGCGGATAAGGTTTGTTGTGTCGCAATAATCATAGTATTGTTGGAAATATTGAGATAGGACAGTTCCCAAAAGCGGTATTTTCAGACAAAATAGGTCGTTTTTGGAACCCGAACGGGTATGGTCTGGGTGTTTGAGCGAGGAGTATAGTATATGTCCATAAAGCGGATGGTTGACGGTTTGATGCAAATGCCGGGAGCGGTGGCGGTGGCAATCATTGATTATGAAAGCGCAATGGTATTGGCATCGGAAAGCAACCGTGAGGATTTTGATACGGAGATTTGGGATATTGTGGCGGCCGATGCCACCAATATTGTCGGCGCGATTGATAAGGTTATCCGTATGATGGAAGTTAATGACGAGGTCATCAGCATTCTGTTTACGTTTAAGGACGAATACCACATGATTTATCCGGCACAGCATGTGGAAAACACCATTATTTATATGATTGCCGACCGCCACGAGGCCAATTTGTCGGTCAGCCGTTGCCGTTTGTCCAATGCGGCGGCACAGTTGGGAACATAAGGACGCAGGCTGCCTGAAAATGTTTTTCAGGCAGCCTGTTTTGATTTTAGTTTAAATTACCCAACACAATCCGCAGCATACGGCGCAAAGGTTCGGCCGCGCCCCACAGCAGTTGGTCGCCGACGGTAAACGCGCTGATGTATTCGCCGCCCATGCCCAGCTTGCGGATACGGCCGACCGGCACGGTCAGCGTGCCGGTAACGGCGGCGGGGGTTAATTCGTGAATGCTGGCTTCCTTATTGTTCGGCACGACTTTTACCCAATCGTTGGCACCGCGCAGACGCGCTTCAATTTCTTCAACCGGCAAATCTTGTTTCAATTTTAAAGTCAGCGCCTGACTGTGGCAGCGCATCGCGCCGGTGCGGATGCACAGACCTTCCACTACCACCTTTTCTTTGCTGTTTAAAATCTTATTGGTTTCCACACCGCCTTTCCATTCTTCTTTAGACTGGCCGTTGCCCAAATCGGCATCAATCCACGGAATCAGGCTGCCTGCAAGCGGTACACCGAATTCCTGTTTCGGATAAGCGTCGCTGCGTAAAAAGTCCGACACTTTGCGGTCAATATCCAAAATCGCGCCGCTTTTATCGGCCAGTTCCGCCGCCACTTGCGCGTGAATCGCGCCCATGCCGTTGAGCAGCTCGCGCATATTTTTTGCGCCTGCGCCCGATGCGGCCTGATAAGTCATGCTGGACACCCATTCCACCAAACCGTCGCGGAACAAGCCGTCCAAAGCCATCAGCATCAACGATACCGTGCAGTTGCCGCCAACATAGGTTTTCACACCGTTTTGCAGGCCAGCGTCAATCACATGACGATTGACGGGGTCCAAAATAATCACGGCATTGTCGTCCATACGCAGCGCGGAAGCGGCATCAATCCAGTAGCCGTTCCAACCGCTTGCACGCAGGGCAGGGTACACCGCCTTGGTGTAGTCGCCGCCCTGACAGGTAACGATAATGTCCATTTGCGCCAGCGCGTCGGTGCTGCTTGCATCCAGCAGAGTGGCGGCGCTTTGGCCGAAATCGGGTGCGGCACCGCCGACATTGGAAGTGGTAAAGAAAAACGCTTCGGGAATATGGGTAAAATCGTTTTCTTCACGCATACGCTGCATCAATACCGAGCCGACCATGCCGCGCCAGCCGACAAATCCTACTTTCATAAAACGCTCCTGAATGTTTCGGTTGCAAAAAAGTGCTGTTTGTAATGCTTTGTCTGCCAAAAGTAAAGGTTTTTGTGAAGCGATGGGGGTTTTCGGCTACAATCCGCCTTGTGCCGCGAGTATGTGGCGGGTGATTAACCGTGTGTTTAAAGGATAAAAAATGGACATTTCCCAACAAGATGATTTGCAGCGCAACAATCCTGCGCCGTTCGGCTTCGGGCAGACCGATGAAATTGAAGTGGACTTGGCTTCACCGTGGGAACGGATGGGGGCGGTGATGCTGAATTATGTTTTTACGTTCTTGTCGGCTGTTCCCTTGATTGCGGTCAGCGTGATGATGGGTGAGAAAACCAAATTTCAGGATATGGGGGCTGCCCTGATACTGATGATGGCATTGACGGCTTTATTGGTACCGGCTTGGCAGATTTACCAACTGGTAATTTTAAGCAAACACGGCCATACGTTCAGTAAAAAATTGCTGCGTCTGAAAGTGATTAAAACCGACGGCAGCCATGCCGGTTTTGTCGGAGCGTTTTTATTGCGCGAAGTGGTATATCAGTTGGGTTTGATGCTGATTGGGGGAATATTCGGATTTTTCTTAAGTGCGGCCGGTGTGATTCGCGGTTTTGAGCAGGGCTATGATGTGGGTACGGCGATTGGCTGGCTGTTTATGCTGGTATGCGTCATTATGATGTTTGCCCATAAAGAACGTCGCACTTTGCAGGATTTGCTGGCCGATACGGTGGTGGTGAAACTGCCGCGCTGATTTCAGGCAGCCTGAACGGAATAAAATGAAAGGAGTAAATTGATGCGCGCGCAACGTGAACCGAAGTTTTTTAGTTTTCAAGACGGACACAAACGTTATCACTGGCTGTTGGCTTCACCGACGGAGCGAATAACGGCAGGGGTGTTTGACCTGCTGTTTACAGCTATACTGGCCGCACCGGCGGGATGGCTGTTGTATACCCGTTTGGGAAAGGATTGGTTTGAGCTGCCTTTTGAAGATATAGCAGCCTATGTGGCCGGGTCGGTACCTTTAATGTCCGGTATGACTTTGTTTGCCGTTTACCTGCTGTTTCAATTATGGTTGTTGTGCAGACAGGGGCAGACATGGGGCAAATGGCTGATGGGCATTCGTGTGGTGCGTGCCGACGGTAAAATTGCCGGTTTTATGCACACGGTATTGCTGCGTTCGCTGGTGTTTTTGCTGTTGTGTGTGATTATTTTGGGCGCATTGCTCAAGCTGCTGACGCTGGCGGATAATTTTGCCGTATATGAATTATTGTGGATTCCGTATCTGGTCAGTTTTACCATGCTGTTTAATATCCACGACAACAGCAGCACTTTGCAGGACAAGCTGGCCGGTACGGCGGTGGTGAAGCAGAAAATGGAACAGGAAGCATAAAAATATCCCCGACGACAGGTGTCGGGGATATTTTTTCAGGTAGCCTGAAATCAAATCGGGCGTTTTTGTGCCAAATGTTTTTTCAGTTCTTCCAACTGTTCGTGTTTTTGTACCGGACCGATGCGGACGATGTGCGAACCGTCGCCGTCTTTATGCAGCGACACCGGATAAGCAGAACCGGCTGCTTGGGCAACCTGTTTTAAAAACAGGTTGGCATCGCCGATATCGGCAAATTTTTGCGAATCCAGATACAGAGTCGGTTGAACCGACACGGCTTTGGCGAAAATCTCGGCTACCGGCTTGGCCAAAGTCAGATAATTGGCGGCCGGTGCGGCCGGTTTTTCGGCGGCGGCAGACTGTACAGTGGTGTCCGCAACCGGTGCGGTGGCGGTTTGTACCGCTTCGCTGACGGTTTCGCTGTCGGCAGCATCGGCGTGCAGGGTTTTATTCAGGCTTTCCACCTTAACCCGCGCCATGCCGTTGCTGATAAAACCCAAACGTCCGGCAGCAGCTTTGGACAGGTCGATAATGCGGTTGCCGTGGAACGGGCCGCGGTCGTTAATCCGCACTACCACACTTTTGCCGTTACCCAGATTGCTGACACGCACCATCGTACCCAAAGGCAGGGTTTTGTGGGCGGCGGTCAGGGCGTGCATATTGTAGCGTTCGCCGTTGCTGGTTTTTTTGCCGTGAAAACCAGGGCCGTACCATGAGGCTTTGCCGGTTTGGCTAAAATTGACCGCACTTTTGAGCGGATGGTAGCGCACGCCCTTAACTTTATAGCTGCGCGAAGTTGCCGCATGGGATTTGGGTGTGGCGGCTTGGGCGTGGTTGATGACGGCTGTACCGATGACCATCAGCACAATCACGGTAATAAAGAAAGCATCTTGCAGTTTGGACAAAACGGATTCCAGTTCTTGAGTTAAAAAAGCGGGTGCGGCGTTTATATGCCGCCGGCATAACCTTGCTGCCGCCATGCTTCAAAAACGGTAACGGCAACGGTGTTGGACAGGTTCATGCTGCGATTTTCAGGCAGCATGGGCAGCCGGATTTTTTGTGTTTCCGGCAGACTGTTTAAAATTTCCGGCGGCAGGCCGCGTGTTTCGGGGCCGAATAAAAAAACGTCGTCCGGCATAAAGGCGGCTTGGTCGGGACGGCTGCGGCCTTTGGTGGTCAGGGCAAAAATGCGTCTGCCCTGCAGGCTGTCGCGGCAGGCCTGCCAGTTGTCGTGGACGACGATGTCGGCAAATTCGCGGTAATCCAAACCGGCACGCCGCATTTTGGCGCTGTCTAAAGGGAAACCCAAGGGCTTGACCAGATGCAGTTTGCAGCCGGTATTGGCGCACAGACGGATAATATTGCCGGTATTGGGCGGAATTTCGGGTTGGTAAAGGACAACGGTAAACATGGCGCGGCAGTCTGAAAAAATCGCTGTCGGTTCTGTATGCTGAAAACAACAGAACGGGCAGCGCGTAAGTCAATATATACGTTTTTTTGATTGTCCGTCAAATTTTTTACCGATATGGCCGCCCCACATCCGTTTGAATCGGCGGTATCTTGTTTTTAATTCTTTTGGAAACAAGGAATTGTTTTAGAGCTTTTGTTAAAATTCAGGCTGCCTGAAAATGGGAAAAAACAATAGCAAATTTAGTTATTTTTTGTAAAAAATATTATTTATTTGTAATGAAATGTATTTTAGCCAGAGCGGTTGCGTGCCAGCAACCATGCCGATGTGCGGATGCCGGCGTCGTGCAAGGTATACGCCAGCTCAAACAGGCTGGAACCGGTGGTCATAATGTCGTCAATCAACAAGATATGCTGTGCCTTAATTGGGGCGGTGATATGGAAACTGCCGCGTATATTGAGCAGGCGTTGTTCGCGGTTCAACGTGCTTTGTGGGGCTTTGTGCCGACGCAGGACGCTGTGGTGGGACAGCAAGGGCAGCCGGTAGGCGGCGGCAAGCGCCTGTGCCAGTTCGCCGCTTTGATTGAAGCCGCGTAACAGCCGCCGCTTGCGGCTGACGGGCATTGCTAAAACGCCGTCTATGTCGCTTTCAGGCAGCCACGGCGGCGGATTACCGCGCATCAACGTCCAAATGGCGGCTGACAGGTGGATATGGCGCAGGTGTTTCCAATGATGGATAAGGGCGGGCAGGGGCGGACGGTAATCCAGCGTTGCCCATACGGCCTGTAAGGGCGGCGGGGCGATGCGGCATTCGGGGCAGGGCTGTCCGCCTGCGCTGAATGCGGCGCAGGTAGGGCAGTTTTGCTGCCTGTCGGTATATAAGGCCGACAAATCGTTCAGGCAGCCTGCGCACAGGCCGTCTGCCGCATCCGGCTCATGGCATAATGCACAGCATTCTGTTTGTAATCGGGGCAACCACATGACAAATATTTTAATGATTCACGGCTGGGCAGCCAACGGCGGTATTTTTCAACCCTTGCGGCGCAGGCTGCCTGAACATTGGCAGGTGTCCACGCCGCACCTGCCCGGACACGGCGGCAACGGCCGCGAGGGCGGCTTCAGCGTAGAAGCGGCGGCGGAACGGCTGGCGGCCGACATTGGCGAACCGGCACATATTTTGGGCTGGTCTTTGGGCGGGTTGGTGGCGTTGCGGCTGGCGGCGGCGTATCCGCATAAAGTACGCAGCCTGATTTTGTGCAGCACCTTTGCCCGCCTGCACGCCGCTCCAGATTATCCAGAAGGTTTGCGGCAAACCGTATTGGATAAGATGGTGGACTTATTCCGCGCCGATTATGCCAAATATATGCGCCAGTTTTTGGAACTGCAATTATTACACACACCCGAGAGGGCGGAAATGACCGCTTCGGTGTTGTCCGATTTATTACGCTACGGCGAACCGGTTTTGCTGGAAGAAGCACTGACGGCGGCCAAAAATGCCGATATGCGTGCCGTGCTGCCGCAAATTCAACAGCCGGTTTTATTGGTTTACGGCGATAAAGATGCGGTAACGCCTGTGCGGATGGGCGAATACATGGCGTGGCATCTGCCCGATGCCCGTCTGTGTGTGGCGGTGGGGGCGGCGCATACGCCGTTTTTAAGCCACAGTCATTGGTTTGCTGCACAAATGATGGGTTTTATCGGTGGTTTTCAGGCTGCCTGAAAATAACAAGATATTGAAAATTTAGTTAAAATTTATTATAATCCCTGTCTTTTTACCGTGCCGAAACCGTTTGGAAAGCCCGCCGATGGATAAGATGAACCTGCTGTTTTTTGTTACCGCACTGCTGCTGTTTGTCAGCGTGATTGCCAGTCGCGTGTCGGTGCGCTTGGGTATGCCCCTGCTGCTGGTGTTTTTGGGGGTGGGCATGCTAGCAGGCGAAGAAGGCATCGGCGGCATTAAGTTTGACGATTTGGTGAAAACCACGCTGGTGAGCCAGTTGGCTTTGGCGGTGATTTTGTTGGACGGCGGCCTGCGTACCAAGTTTGAAACTTTCCGCATTGCTTTAAAACCGGCGGCGGTGTTGGCCAGTTGGGGCGTATTGGCGAGCGTGGCCTTACTGGGCGTGTTTGCCACCTTTTATTTGGGCATTGATTGGAAACTGGGGCTGCTGATGGCGGCGATTGTCGGTTCGACCGATGCGGCGGCGGTGTTTTCGCTGCTGCGTAACAGCGGCGTGCGCCTGAACGCGCGGATTCAGGCGACTTTGGAGCTGGAAAGCGGTATTAACGACCCGATGGCGATTTTGTTGGTCAGCATTTTTATCAGCCTGATTGTGCAGCCGGAGCAAACGACTTTGGCGGCGACGGCAATCATGTTGCTTAAGCAACTGGGTTTGGGGCTGCTGTTCGGTTTGGCGGCCGGCAAGGTGCTGGCGGTGCTGCTGGCGAAAATCCGTTTGGCGGAGGGCTTGTACGCGCTGATGATTGCTTCGGGCGGGCTGCTGGTGTTTGCGGTCAGCAATCTGTTTGACGGCAGCGGTTTTTTGGCGGTGTATCTGGCCGGTGTGATGGTGGGCAATTCGCGTAATTCGGCGGTGGAACATGTGTTGAATGTGATGGACGGCATGGCATGGTTGGCGCAGGCAGGGATGTTTTTGGTGTTGGGCTTGCTGGTAACGCCGTCGCGTATTTTGGAGCAGGGCGTACCGGCTTTGGTAATGGCGGCGTTTTTGATTTTGGTGGCGCGGCCGTTGGCGGTGTATTCGTCGGTGAAATGGTTTAAATATGCGGGTCGGGAAATTATGTACATCAGTTGGGTGGGGTTGCGCGGGGCGGTGCCGGTTACGCTGGCGATTATGCCCTTGATGAGTGGGGTGCCGGATGCGCAGTTATTATTTGACGTGGCGTTTGCGGTGGTGATTTTATCGCTGCTGATTCAGGGGACGACCATTCCGTTTTTTGCCCGCCGCTTGGATATGGTGCTGCCGCCCAAGCCCGAGCCGGTGGACAATAAGGAAATTTGGTTGGGCAACCGCCTGTCGGTTAATCTGCTGTCGTTTCGGGTGGAAAAGGATTCGGATGCGGCAGGCAGCCATCCGTATGCGATGACGCGCGGCGAGCAGTTCGGCGGCGGCCGTTTGTTTGCTTTGGTGCGTGGTGGCGAAACGATTAAAGTCAATATGGCGACGCGGATGCAGGCGGGCGATGTGGCGTGGTACGTGCTGCCTGAAGCGCAGGGCGATGAGTTTGCCCAGCAGTTTGCCGACCGCCACAATCAGCAGGACGAACAGCAGTTTTACGGTGAATTTGTGGTGCGGCCGGATGTGAAAGTGGGCGAGCTGGCGTTTGCTTACGGCTTGAACGTGCCGCAGGAAACGGCGGAACGGACGCTGGCGGCGGTGTTCCGCGAGCGTTTCGGTGATGTGCCGGTGGCGGGCGACCGCATTGATGTGGACGGCTTCCGCATTACCGTTAAGGAATTGGACGAGCAAAGCTATATTAAATGGTTGGGCTTGAAGATGCCGAAGAAAAAAGACGGCGCGGCTGCCCACAGTTGAAACAAGGCGAAGCAGGGTTTCTGCTTCGCCTTGATTTTGTCTTGCCGTTTTATTTGGGTTTGCGGAAAGCATCGTGGCAGCTTTTGCAGCTGCTGCTGGTGGCATCGTAGGCGGCTTTGATGTCTTCCAGCTTGCCGCTTTGGGCGGCGGTGTTCAGATTGTCCACCGCCGCCAAAAATTTGTCTTGCTCGGCTTTAAACTCGGCGGCTTTTTCCCACACGGCAGGCAGCGCGTCGCCGTTGCCTTTGTCGTCGCTTTGGAAATGTTCAAACGGCACACGCGCTTCCTGTACAAACGAAGCGGCCAGTTTTTTAAACGATTCGGCATCAAAGGCTTCGTCGCCGTTGGCCATTTTACGCATGGATGAATAAGTGGGCATAAACGATTTAAAGGCGGTGGTGCGCTCTTCGGAAATCGGGCCTTTGCCGCCGCCTGCGGCCGCGCCGCCGCCGTTGCCGCAGGCGCTTAAGGTCAATGCGCCCGTCAGCAGGGCGGCGGTAAACAGAATTTTGTGCATGGTTGGTGTTCCTTTATATTGTTGTCCGTAAAAATAGCGGCTTGTGCGCTGCAAACGCGATTCTACCACAGGCTGCCTGAATACTGCGTTTGGTGTTATGATTGGGACGTTTGACAGCAACACCAAAGGACACCGTTATGGCGATTTTGATTACCGGCGCATCGGCCGGATTCGGCGCGGCAATGGCTCGCCGTTTTGTTCAGGCAGGCTGCCCCGTTATCGGCACGGCGCGGCGCACCGATAAATTGGACGCGCTCAAGGCATCGTTGGGCGATTTTTTCCAGCCGCTGCAAATGGACGTAACCGATAAAATTTCGGTGGACGCCGCGCTTAATGCGATACAAAACCTGCCCGAAGCGTTCCGCCGGATTGACTGTCTGGTCAATAATGCCGGTTTGGCTTTGGGCTTGGACCCTGCCCACGAAGCGGATTTTGACGACTGGGAAACGATGATTCACACCAATATCACCGGCCTGACCTATCTGACCCGTCAAGTGCTGCCGCAAATGGTGGCGCGCGGTGACGGCTACATTATCAATCTTGGCTCGATTGCCGGTAATTACGCCTATCCGGGCGGCAATGTGTACGGCGCAAGCAAGGCGTTTGTGCGCCAGTTCAGCCTGAACCTGCGCGCCGATTTGCACGGCACGGGCGTGCGCGTGAGCAATGTGGAGCCGGGCTTGTGCGGCGGCACCGAGTTTTCCCGTGTGCGCTTTAAGGGCGATAACGCCCGCGCCGATGCGGTGTATGCCGACACCGAATCGCTGTCGGCCGAAGACATTGCCGAAACCGTGTTGTGGCTGTATCAGCAGCCCAAACACGTTAATGTGAACAGCATCGAGCTGATGCCGGTCACACAAAGCTTCTCCGCCCTGCCGGTACACCGCCATACGCCGCCGCCTGCGCCCGCTCCTGTCGTGGTGCAGAATGCCGCGCCGTCTGCCGAAGGCGAAAGCAAAGGCCTGCTCAGCCGTTTGGCCGAGTGGCTGAAATAATACCGACACGCCGTTTCAGGCAGCCCGCATCCGCGCAGGCTGCCTGAAACGGCTTCTTTTGCAAAGGACCGCAATATGAACATCCGTATCGGACAAGGTTACGACGTTCACCAACTGGTAGAAAACCGTCCGCTGATTCTCGGCGGCGTGACCATATCGTTTCACAAAGGGTTGCTGGGGCATTCGGATGCCGATGCGCTGCTGCACGCGCTCACCGACGCGCTGCTCGGTGCGGCCGGACTGGGCGACATCGGCACGCATTTTCCCGACACCGCCGCCGAGTTTAAAGACGCCGACAGCCGCGAACTGCTGCGCCGTGCTTATGCCGCCGTGCAAGAAGCGGGCTGGCGCGTGGTGAATGTGGACAGCACCATTATCGCCCAACAGCCCAAACTTAAGCCGTATATTCCCGCCATGCGCGCCCATATTGCCGCCGATTTGGGCATTGCCGAAAGCTGTGTCAATATCAAAGGCAAAACCAATGAACAACTGGGCTATCTGGGGCGCATGGAAGGCATTGAAGCCCAAGCCGCCGTCCTGCTTCAGGCAGCCTGAAAACTCAAGGGAAAACAAAAATGTTTAACAATCAACAAGACGAACTCAAACGCCAAGCCGCCCTGAAAGCCGTTGAATTTGTTCCCGAAGACGAATACATCGGCATCGGTACCGGCAGCACAGTCAACCACTTTATCCAAGCGCTCGGCGAAAGCGGCAAGCGTATCAAAGGCGCGGTGTCCACCTCAAAAAAAAGCTCCGAGCTGATGGCGCAATACGGCATTCCCGAAATCCACGCCAACGAAGCCTCGCGCTTGGCGGTGTATATTGACGGCGCAGACGAAATCAACCACCTGCTGCAAATGATTAAAGGCGGCGGCGGCGCACATTTGAGCGAGAAAATCGTCGCCAACCTGTCGGAACGCTTTGTCTGCATTGCCGACGGCAGCAAATACGTTTCCCGTTTGGGCAAATTCCCCTTGCCGGTGGAAGTTGTGCCGATGGCGCGTTCTATGGTGTCGCGCGAACTGGTGAAACTGGGCGGCCGCCCCGAATTGCGTATCGGTTTCAAAACTTTAAACGGCAATGAAATCGTAGATGTACACGGCTTGGATTTAAGCCGCCCGATGGAAATGGAAAACCGCCTCAACGCCATTTTGGGCGTGGTGGAAAACGGCCTGTTTGCCCACCGCCCCGCCGATATTTTGGTGCTGGCGGAAAAAAGCGGCGTGCGGCTGTTGCAAGCACAGGCCTGATAGGAGAACAGCATGTTGAATAAAATCAAATTTTCCGCCCTTGCCGCCGCCCTGTTGTTGGCTGCTTGCGTGCCCACACAGATGCCGCCGTCCGTTTCAGGCAGCAGCGCCAGCGAAACCGCAGCAGCCGTCAGCAAAGGCAGCCGCTACACCGCCACCGTTACCGCCGTATCCGACGGCGACACCGTGCGCGTGCGCGACCGCCACGGCCACACCCACAAAATCCGCTTGGCCTTTATCGACGCGCCCGAAACCAAACAAAAACACGGCCTCAACAGCCGCGATGCCCTGCTGCGTTTGGCAGACGGACAAAACGTTGAAGTGGAAGTGGTGGACATCGACCGCTACCGCCGCGAAGTGGCGCGTTTGCGCGTAGACGGCCGCGACCTGAATTACAGCCAAGTGGAAAACGGCCATGCTTGGCATTACGCCTCGCTGGCCAAACGCAACCAAGAGCCGTCCGACTTCGCCCGCTATCAGGCAGCCGAGCAAAACGCCCGCCAACAGCGTAACGGCCTGTGGCAGCATCCCCGTCCGCTTGCCCCGTGGGACTACCGCAAACAGCAACGCGCCCGCAGCGCGGAAAAAACCGCCGAATCCGAGGAATAAACCATGCCGAAAAAAGCGTTTTCATTGGCCGCACTCACCGCCCTGCTGCTGGCAGCCAGCGCCTGCGGCCGCAGCACCGAGCAGAACACCGCTGCCGATAAGGGCAAAGGCTTTGCCGCCACCGTAACCGCCGTAGCCGACGGCGACACCGTCCGTGCCACCGACAGCAACGGCCGCAAGTTGAAAATCCGCATGGCCTATATTGACGCGCCCGAAACCAGTCAGGCATACGGCCAAGCCAGCCGCGATGCCCTGAAAAAGCGTTTGGAGCGCAAAAACGTGCGTGTGGAAATTTTTGACACCGACCAATATCAACGCCATGTGGCGCGGATTTATCTGGACGGCAAAGACATCAATTTGGAGCAGATTGAACTGGGCAATGCTTGGCACTACCGTTCCATTGCCCGCAAAAATCAAAACAGGGCCGACTACGCCGCCTATGAAGCGGCAGAACAGCAGGCCAAAAGCAGCCGCAGCGGCTTGTGGAAACAAAGCAATCCGCAAGCACCGTGGGCATACCGCCATCAGCAGCGCGGCGGCGGACAATAAGCAGTCAGGCTGCCTGAAAACGTTTCAGGCAGCTTTGTTATTTAATGGCTTGGAATAGGGGTAACGGTGTAACCCTGCTGCCGCAGCAGCGTAATCAAACCGTGTTCGCCAAACAGGTGCAGGGTACCGACGGCAATCATGCTGGGCTGCTGTTGCAATTGTGCGGTCAGCTTGGGCAGCCAGTTTTCGTTGCGTTGTTTGATTAACACATCGGCAGTAAAGTCGCGCCAGATTTTGCGGTCGGCGGCCAACATTTTGCGTTGCATCGGGTCGTTCCAAGCGTGCTGCCACAGGGCGCGGGTTTGCCCTTTACGGTAAAACTCAATCATTTTTTGATTGGCGGCAACGGTTTGCTTGGGGTAGGCAACCAGTAGGTCAATGCTGCGCAGCACGGTTTTTTCAGGCAGCTTGTGAAACAGGCTCAAGACTTCGGGCGTTTCCAAGCTGATTAGGTTTTTGCCGCTTTGTTGCGCCAGCCGCTTCAAACGTTTGTCCACCGAATAAAGCGCGGAATAAGGTTTGGGCTGCAATTCCACGCTCAGTCCCAATTGCACCATCCACAAGGCCATCGGTGCATCGCCGTTTAATTGGCTGTTGCCGTGATGCTTGAGCATGCGGTTGATGCGGTTTAAACGCGCCTTGCCCAAAGAACGCACCAGCG
>JAUNOT010000035.1 GCA_030537065.1 Conchiformibius sp. | reverse complement strand
TGGAATTTATTTGGCTGCCGCCGTTTCTTGGATTAAATGATGACACGCCCTAGGGTGGGGGAAAGAGCGATAAACAAGGGAACGCTTGCCCCCACCCCGACCCTCCCACGTTGGCACAGGGGAGGGGGCGTTCCAAGCTAATCTTCACAGAAAGGAAAATCATGAGCGATAAAGTCCGCAATCATCCGTCCAAATCCGACCGCCTGCCCGAAAAATGGTTTCGGCGCGGGCTGTGGCTGATTGCCTTGGTGTTTGCCTCTTTCCTGATTGGCTTGGGCGGCAAAATTGTCGGCGACCTGCCGCAAACCGAGCCTGTGCGCGAGTTGGAAAGCTATATGCCGCAAGACAAGCTTTTGAAAAACAAGCAGCAGCAGAAAAGCTTGGAAGCGCGGCAGCAGGTTTTGCAACAAGAACAGGAAAAAGCCGAACAAGCCTTGTCCGAACAGCAAAAAACCGTTCAAACCGAACAGGAAAACCTCAATAACTGGCTGGCGGCGCGTACCGCCACCGAACAATCGGCACAAAATCCCGAAGTGCTGGCGCGTACCCGTCGTTTGGACGAATTGCGCGAGCGTGAACAACAGTTGCAAAAACAAGTGGATGCCGTTCAAAAGCAGCAGTTGGACAATGAGCACGCTTCGGTGGTAAACAGCAGAGAATACAGTCAGTTAGAAGAGCAAGCGCAGCCGCTGAAAGATGTGGACGACCGCCGCATTGAATTAACCGTTTTTCTGTACCGTTTGGCACTGACTTTGCCGCTGCTGTTGGCGGCGGGCTGGCTGTTTGCCAAACAACGCCGTTCACGCTGGTGGCCGTTTGTATGGGGATTTATCTGGTTTGCCCTGTTTGCCTTTTTTGTGGAATTGGTGCCCTACCTGCCCAGCTACGGCGGCTATGTGCGCTATGTTGTGGGCATTGTGCTGACCGTGTTAATCGGGCGTTACGCCATTGCCGCCATGAACCGCTATTTGGAACGCAAACAGGCAGAAGAAGCCTTGCCGCAAACCGAACGCCGCGACCGCTTGGATTACGACCAAGCCCTGCTTGCCATCGGCAAAGGCATTTGCCCTGGTTGCGAACGCGGTTTGGATTTTACCAATACGCAGTTGGATTTTTGTCCGCATTGCAGTATCCGCCTGTTCCGCCATTGCGGGCATTGCCAAACCCGTTACAGCGCGTTTTACCGTTATTGCTTTCATTGCGGTAAAGGAGACGAAAACAGCGCGGAAAGCTGATTTTCAGGCAGCCTGAAACATTATTTTAAGAAAGAAAAATCATGCAACAACACGCCTCGCCGTCCCGCGAAACCGCCACCCGTTTTGCTCAAGCGGTGGCGAATGGCGAAACCCGTATCGTTTGGCGCGAGTGGCTGCCGTATTACCCTATCGGGCGTAATTGGGCGCATTACAGCGAATGTGTGTTCGGGGCTGCGGTAGGTGCAGCGTTTTATCGGCTTCCGCACAGTCAGAGCAAAAAACAGGGGCTTGTTCTGGTTTTGTTGTGGCTGCTGTTTGTATCAACGTGCCTATCTGTATGGTTTTGGCAGATGTTTCCCTTGGTGCTTGGGATAATTGTGTATGTCTACTATTTGCTTATGGGTAACAATCGGGAAGTTTGTGCGGATTTGACTGCGCAGACGTTTTACCTGCAAGGCAAACACGGCAGCGAAACCATTGCTATAACGCCAAATTGCTGTTTGGAATACGATTGTTTGCCCAGTTGGTGGCATCGTAACAGCTTCGTGGTGCTCAAGCTGTATCACGGGCAGGGCAAATGTACGCAGTTGTTCAGTTTGGCTGCCGCGCCGCCGTTTGGTCGGGCAGAGGCAGATATTCTGCGTGATACGGAAGCCTTTGCCCGTTATTTGGCTGACAGTATGAATATCCGTTTGATTAGCGAATACCGCGATAAAGTGTAAAACCGTTTTCAGGCAGCCTGAAACATTATTTTAAGAAAGAAAAATTATGCAACAACACACCTTCACCATTATCAATAAACTGGGTTTGCACGCCCGTGCGTCCAGCAAATTTACCCAAACCGCCGCCCAATTTGCCTGCGAAATTTGGGTAACGCGCAATGGCAGACGCGTAAACGGCAAAAGCATTATGGGTTTGATGATGCTTGCCGCCGCGCAAGGCACGCAAATTGAGATTGAAACCGACGGCGCAGACGAAGAAGCAGCCATGGCGGCTTTGGGCGAACTGATTAACGACTACTTCGGCGAAGGGGAATAAACCATGATTGTCCTGCACGGCGCGGCGGCAGGGCGCGGCATTGCCATCGGACGGGCGCATCTGGTGGTGCGCGGCGTGTCGGAAGTGCCGCAGTTTTGCCTGCCCGAAGCCGAACTTGCTGCCGAAACCGCCCGTTTTGAAGCCGCCGTTAAAGCCACGCGCCGCCAGTTGGAACAGCTGCGCAGCGCCATTCCCGAAAACGCCCCCACCGAATTGGGCGCGTTTATTTCCCTGCACCTGATGCTGCTGACCGATGTGACCCTGTCGCGTGAACCCATTGATATTTTGCAGGAGCAGCAAATCAATGCCGAATGGGCGTTAAAAATCCAAACCGACCGCCTGTCGCAGCAGTTTGACGAAATTGATGATGAATACCTGCGCCAGCGCAAGCAAGATATGCTGCAAGTGGTCGAGCGCATTCAAAAAAACCTAATCGGGCAAAGCACCGAAATCAATTTAGATGCCAATTTGCTGGACGATACCGTTTTGATTGCACACGATTTGTCGCCTGCCGATACCGTGTTTTTCAAAGACCAGCGCATTGAAGGTTTTGTCACCGATATGGGCGGACCCACCAGCCACACCGCCATTTTGGGGCGCAGCCTCAATATTCCCTCTGTGATTGGCACGGGCAATGCGCGGCAGCTTATCCGCGAACACGAATGGGTAATTGTGGACGGCAGCAACGGCACGCTGATTATCAATCCCGATGAAATCGTGCTGGCGCAATACCGCCGCCGTCTGCGCGAATACAAAAGCCACCAGCGTCAGCTAAACAAACTCAAAAACGCTGCCGCCGAAACCACAGACGGCGAACAGATTGAATTATTGGGCAATATTGAAACTGCCGAAGACGTGAAAGCCCTGCACAAATTCGGTGCCGACGGTGTCGGGTTGCTGCGTAGCGAATACCTTTATCTAAACCGCGACAGCCTGCCTGAAGAAGACGAGCTGTACCAAGCCTATGCCGATATTGTGAAAAAACTGAAGGGCAAGCCGCTGACCGTCCGCACCGTCGATTTGGGCGTGGACAAAAACCCGCGCTGGTTTGGCGGCGGCGGTACGCCCAATGCGTCGCTGAATCCGGCTTTGGGTTTGACCGGCATCCGCCTGTGCCACGCCGAACCGGTGATGTTCCGCACCCAAATCCGCGCCATTTTACGGGCGGCGGCGCACGGGCCGGTTAAAATCATGTTTCCGATGATTGCCAGCATTGCCGAGTTGAAGCAAAGTTTGGTGCATTTGGAAACCGCCAAACGCCAACTGAACGAGCGCGAAGAAAAATTCGGCGAAGTGGAAGTGGGTTGCATGATTGAAATTCCGTCCGCCGCGCTAACCGTGTCCACTTTGCTGAAACACATTGATTTTATTTCCATCGGCACCAATGACTTGATTCAATACACTTTGTCGGTGGACAGGGGCGATGACAGCGTCAGCTATCTGTACCAGCCTGCGCATCCCGCCATTATCCGCCTGCTGGCGCACATTATCCGCACCGCCAACCGCATGGGCAAAAGCGTGTCGGTGTGCGGCGAAATGGCGGGCGATACCGATTACACGCGCCTGCTGCTGGGTTTGGGTTTGCGGCGCTTTTCTATGAACATCAGTAATCTGCTCGGTGTGAAAGAAGTGATTATCCGCAGCCACAGCGAGCGCGTGGAAAGCGAAACGGCGCGGATTATCCGCAACGAAGACCCCGATAAAGCCGATGCTTTGTTGAAAAAACTCAACGAAAGCGATTGTGAACCGGCCTGAATCCGTTTCAGGCAGCCTGAAAACCGTAATCGGGTTAAAATGCTTTGTTTTTATAGCCAATTCACTTTATAAAGCGGCTGGATACAGGTGTCGGCTTGCCGATTGGTTATGAACAAGCAACCGTTTTAATTTTAGGGCAGACCATGAAAAATAATCTTTTAACGGGCATACTGACCTTGGCGCTGGCAGCCTGCGCCAAGCCGCCGTCATTGGACGGGCCGTTGTCGCGCGAGCAGGTGGAAGCGGTATTGCAATGCCGCAGCAGCTTGGGCGGCTTTATCGGCTGGCAGGCAACCTTGGACAGCTATGCCGAACACCAAAACAGTGCGTGGAACGATTTAACCCAACACTACCGTCTGCCGTTTTCGGTGCGCCTGACCGAGCCGGTAAGCCGCACGGTGGTGGAAACGGACGAACTGGCTGTGCAGGAACGCGGTTTGTTTGCGGTATTGGATATGAACCGCTATCCGAAGTTGGCGGAAAAAGTGGCGCGTGCCGAGCGCGATACGCTGACACAGTCGTTTACCAAGAAAAACCGTAAAAAAGCCCAAACCGCCACCACGCCTTTGGGGCGTTACCGCTATGTGTACGAACCCGACCCGGCAGGCACCAATCCGAAACAAATGGTGCGGGTGCGCCGTTATCAGGGCTTCTGGAATGTGGCCGACAACGAAGGCAACGGCTTTGAAGGCAAGAAGTTTTTGGGTTGCGTGTATTTGCCTTCTTAAAAGCATTCAGGCAGCCTGCGGCAGGGCTGCTATAATCCGTGCATAAACCGAACAGGGGAGAAAAAACGATGAGGTGTGGTTTCCGTATCGCTGCCTGGCAGGCCGTGTCCGACCGTATGCAGTCGGCCGAACAGTGGCAGCAATGGGCGCAGGGCGGCTTGGACGCAGCAGCTTTGCCGCCGTTTAAACCCGATGTGGCGTTTCTGCCGGCCATGCAGCGCCGCCGTTTGAGTCTGACGGCGCGTCTGTTGTTTCAGGCGGCGCACGGTGTTTTGGGAGAAACGGAGCCGTGTGCGGCGGTGGCGGTGTCGCACGACGGTGAAATCAACCGCAGTTTTGCCCTGTGGCTGGACTGGCTGCGCGGCAACGGTGTGTCGCCGACATCATTCGGTTTGTCGGTACACAATGCCACGGTCGGGCAATGGTCGATGCTGCGCGGCGATATGAGTGAAAACACCGCTTTGTCGGCAGCCTGTGGCGGCTTGGAAGCGGCGGTGGCGGAAGCAGCCGGTATGCTGGCGGACGGTATGCGGCGGGTGCTGGTGGTGGCGGCAGATGAGCCTTTGGCGGACGGCTACACGGTCGCACCGGTGCAACGCGCTCCGTTTGCCTATGCCGTGGCATTGCTGCTGGAAGCGGGCGACGATTGGCATTTGGAATACACGGCGGCCGATATGGCAGCCGATTATTGGGGCGCGCTCGCTTGGGTGCGCCATTATCTGAACGGCAGCCGGACATGGCAGGACGGGGCGTGGCGGTGGATACGCAATCTTTAAACCGGCTGTGGCGTTTACTGGCCACGGCGGGCGGTTTTGTTTTGTTCGGCGTGTTCGGCGTATTGTTTAAAGTGCTGCTGCTGCCGTTTTTATACGGCTCGGGCAGCCTGAAACGGCAAAAGCAGGCGCGGCGGCTGGTTACCGCATCTTGGCGCGTGTTTGCCCGCTATTTGACCGCCTGTGGAATTGTGCGGGTGCGTTTTCACGGTTTTGAACGGCTCGGCCGCCCCGGCCAACTGATTTTGGCCAACCATCCGTCTTTGCTGGACGTGGTGTTTATTCTCGGCCGTGTGCCGGAAGCCAACTGTATTGTCAAAACCGCGTTGCTGAACAATCCCGCCATGAACAGCCAAATCCGTGCCTGCGGTTATGTGCCGAATCGGGAAGACTTGGATTTTGTAGAAAAAATCCATCAGGTCTTGCAAGAAGAATGCCTGCTGGTGTTTCCGGAAGGCACGCGCACCGGTTGGGACGGCAAAGTGGCGTTTCACCGTGGTGCGGTGTCAATGGGCTTACGCAGCGCGGCGGTTATCACGCCCGTGCGGGTAAAAATGCGGCCGCCCAATTATAAAAAAGGGCAGCCGTGGTATAAAATTCCCGTGCAACGGCCGGAATATGACTTTATTGTCGGCGAGGACATTGACCCGCAAAGCTGGCTGGCTGAAAAGCCTTTGCCGATAGCGGCGCGGCATTTGAATGATTATCTGCAAAACTACTTTAACGAGGGTACATAAAAATGAACGAACTGCACCGTGAAATCAAGCAGTTGATTATAGAAAGCTTGGGTTTGGAAGACTTGACCGCCGCCGATATTGACAGCAACGCGCCTTTATTTGGTGACGGCGGCTTGGGCTTGGATTCGGTGGACGCTTTGGAGCTGGGTCTGGCGGTACAAAAACATTTCGGTTTCCAGATGGACGGCGAAAGTCAGGAATTGCGCGACAGCTTTGCCAATGTGGCGGCGTTGGCCGATTTTGTCAGCAAGCAGCAGGGGAAATAAGATGATAACGGAAAACGAAATCCGCACTATTTTGTCGGACGCTTTGGAAAAGCTGTTTGAAATTGATACCGCCAATCTTTCAGGCAGCACCGATTTATATGAAGATTTGGAAATTGACAGCATTGATGCGGTTGATTTGATTGATTATATTAAGCGTCAAACCGGTCATAAGCTGCAGGCGGAAGATTTCCGCAGCGTGCGGACGGTGGACGATGTGGTGCAGGCAGTGCTGAATAAGGCACGGCAAACCCCTACCGACTGATGAAACGGCTGCTGCAAATCCTGCTGATACCGGTCAGCGCGGCCTATCCCCTGTTGTGGTATTGGGGGCGGGAGCGCGGCTGGTTTGTGTGGCTGGCGGGCGGTATGGCGGTATTGTGGACATTGCGGGCGCTAACGCAGGCCGACCGCTTTCAGCGCGGTATGTCGCTGTTGGCGGCGGCATTTTTTGTGCTGGTTTTGCTGCTGCGTCTGCCGCAAACCCTATATTGGTATCCGGTGTGGGTCAATCTGTTGATGCTGGCTTTGTTTGGCGGCAGCCTGTTTGCCCGTCAAACGGTGGTGGAGCGGTTGGCGCGTTTACAAAAGCCGGATTTGCCGCCGGAGGGTGTAGCCTATACGCGGCGGGTAACGCAAATCTGGTGCGTATTTTTTGTGATAAACGGTTCAATATCTGCTTGGCTGGCGTGGCGGCAGGAAGTGGAATGGTGGGCGTTTTATACCGGTGTGTTGGCTTATGTGCTGATGGGGGTATTGATGGGCGGTGAATGGTTATACCGCAAATGCTTTATTGAAAAAGATGGTTGATTAAAATCGCAACGATACGGCGTTGCCAACGCCCTGATGTACTTATAGTTAATGTGATTTATTTTTCATACAAGGCGGCGAGCCGCAGACAGTACACGTAGTACGGCAAGGCGAGCTAACGCCGTATGAGAAATAAAGCATATTGACTATATTGTACACGGCGGGCGTTGTCGCCTTGTCTTGTTTTTATTTTCATCAACTATAAAATCGGGCTGCCTGAAAGCGTTTCAGGCAGCCTGAAAATTTAAAACTTCACGCCTTTATGCAGCGCAACCACGCCTGCGGTCATATTGTGGTAATCCACTTGGTCAAAGCCAGCATCCAGCATCATCTGCTTCAGCGTTTCTTGGTCGGGGTGCATACGGATGGACTCGGCCAGATACTGATAACTGTCGGCATCTTTGGCAATCAGCTTGCCCATCAGCGGCAGCAGCTTAAACGAATACAAATCGTAAACCGGCTCAAGCGGTTCATAAACTTTGGAAAACTCCAAAACCAGCAGCGTGCCGCCCGGTTTTAACACGCGGTACATTTCCTGCAAGGCCACATCTTTATGCGTCATATTGCGTAAACCGAACGACACCGATACCAAATCAAAATAATTGTCGGGGAAGGGCAGTTTTTCCGCATCGCACACCGCCACCGGCAAAATCAGCCCTTCGTCCAGCAGGCGGTCGCGCCCCACCGTCAGCATGGACGAATTGATGTCGGTCAGCCACACCTCGCCAGTTTTGCCCACGCGCTTTGCCCAGCCGCGCGACAAATCGCCCGTTCCGCCCGCAATATCCAGCACCTTGCCGCCTTTGGGTACGCGTGCGGTATGCACGGTAAAGTGTTTCCACACGCGGTGCAGGCCACCCGACATCACATCGTTCATAATGTCGTAGTTTTTGGCAACCGAGTGAAATACTTGGGCAACGCGCCCCGCTTTTTCGCTTTCGGGTACGGTTTGGTAGCCGAAATGGGTGTGTTGTTGGTCTTGATTATTCATCATGCTTTCTTTATCTAAAGTCGGTTTATTCAAAATGCAAACCTGTTTTTTCGTGCAACAAGGTTTGCACGCGTTGGCGCAAGGCCGCTGTTTCGGGGCTTTTGTCTTCCAGCAATTCGGGCAATATGGTAAGTTTTTCTTTCACTTTGTGAAAACGGTAAAAGGTAATGCAGTTTAAACGTTTTTCATGAATGCGTTTGCGTGAAAAATAAATTTTTATACGCCGTTTTGTATGCATTTTATGTGGCACTTTTTTCCAAAAGAATAAAATTAACCCTGTCCACAACAACATATAAACTACACACGGGAGACAAAAAATATACCAAATATCCTCACCGATATCATAAAACCATATCACAAAACACGCTAATAAACCCCAAAAATACTGCATAAACAAATGATTACGGAAACAAGCATACTCTGCCTGACGGTCTTCACCGCGCATGACACGCAATGCTTCCCATTCCACCACATCTTTACCGCTTTGCAAATCCGCTTCAATTTGCATCAAAGTGTCTTTCTCGCTCATGGTTTTTCCCTTTCAGGCAGCCTGAAAACGGTTTACAAACGTTTTTTGCCGAAAAACAACTCATAGCCCAAATACAGCAAGGGCAGCGTCATAATGCCCAAATACAGCGCGTTTGACAGAACCGCCGCCGGAGTCAGCAGCAGCACAAACACCATGCCGAACACCGCCCCACCCAAATGCGCGGCATGGCCGATATTGTCCCAAGCCTTCGGGTTCAGCATCATGTGTACCGAATAGGCGAAATACAGCGTGGCAAAAATCCAAGCCGGAATCGGTATCGGAATAAAAAAGAAGAAGATAGACATATGCGGATACACCGCGATAGAGGCAAACAACACCCCCGACACCGCGCCTGATGCACCAATGGCGGCATAAGACGGACGGTTACGGTAGAGCCACAGCGAAAACAGGCTGCCTGAACACAACGCGCCGAAATACAAAATCAAAAAGCCCCACACCCCGAAGTTAAACAATACCGGCGGATAGAAAAAATACAGCGTTAGCATATTAAACAGCAGATGCATCCAATCCGCGTGCAAAAAGCCCGAAGTAAACAGGCGGCGGTATTGCTTGTCGCGCAGTATTGAGCCGACATGAAACTGGTAACGCTGGAAAACAAACTGATTGTTAAAACCGATATAGCTGCTGATACAGGTCAGCAAAATCAAGATAATAACCGTAAATTCGGCTATATTGACGGGAGTGTTCATCAAAATTCCTTTTCGGTTTGAAACCCTGCCGTTTTACGGCGGTAAAATGGGCTTTTTATTCGGTCGGGGCGTAAGCCCGTCCGAATCAGGGCAACATATCGGGCTGTGCTTGATGTGCGACCCTGTGAGTTGAAACGCGTGATGCGCCGGCCTGCGCCAAACGTTGCAGATAATCCGCCCACAGCGCGTCTTGCTGCGAGGCCAAGCGGTACAGATACGCCCAATCGTACAAACCGCTGTCGTGGCCGTCGGAAAACACAATCTTCAGCGCATAATGACCGGCAGGCAGCAGCGCGGTAATGCGCACGCCGCGCTTGCCCGTCTGCAAAACCGCCTGACCGTGGCCGCGCACTTCCGCGCTGGGCGAATACACGCGCAAATATTCCGCCGCTAATTCATGGCTTTGCTCGGCATAGCGCAAAATCAGCGTATCGCCGCCTGCATTCAAACGGATTTCCTGCGGCACGGCGTTTTCAGGCAGCCTGTTCATTAAGATTCCTTTTCGGTTTGAAACCCTGCCGTTTACGGCGGTAAGAAGCTTTTTTATTCGGTTGGGGTAAGCCCGTCCGAATCAGGGCAACACTTTATGTGCAGCCCTGCGCGTTGAAACATCAAAATGGCATCTTTCCGCCGGGGAACATGCCTTTCATGCCCTTGGCCATACGCATCAGTTTCGCCATATTTTTGCCGGTAAACATCTTCATCATCTGTTGCGACTGCTCAAACTGCTTCAGCATTTTATTGACTTCCTGCACGGTAACGCCCGCACCGGCGGCAATACGGCGTTTGCGGCTGGCTTTCAGCAGGGCAGGGTTGGCGCGTTCTTTCGGCGTCATGGAATTGATAATGGCTTCCACATGCCCCATTGCTTTTTCCGCCGTACCTTCGGGAATCTGCTTGGAAATCTGCCCCAGTTCGCCCGGCATTTTCGACAGCAGGTTTTCAAAGCCGCCCATATTGCGCATTTGCTGGATTTGCGCTTTAAAATCGTTTAAATCAAAAGACTTGCCCTTGTTGAGTTTTTTGGCCATTTCGGCGGCGACTTCCTCGTCAATGCCTTTTTGCACGTCCTCAATCAGGGTCATCACATCGCCCATGCCCAAAATGCGGCTGGCAATGCGGTCGGGGTGGAACGGCTCCAAGCCGTTTACTTTTTCGCCGATACCGAGAAACTTAATCGGCTTGCCGGTAATCTGGCGCACCGACAGGGCGGCACCGCCGCGCGAATCGCCGTCCATTTTGGTCAGAATCACGCCGGTCAGCGGCAACGCTTCGTTAAAGGCTTTGGCGGTATTGACCGCGTCCTGGCCGAGCATGGCGTCCACCACAAACAGGGTTTCCACGGGATTAACCGCCGCATGAATGGCTTTGATTTCCGCCATCATTTCCTCGTCCACCGCCAAACGGCCGGCGGTGTCCACCATCAGCACGTCATAAAAATGTTTTTTGGCATAGTCTTGGGCGGCGCGGACGATTTCCACCGGTTTTTGCGAGGGGTCGGACGGGAAGAAATCTACGTTTACCTGTTGTGCCAACAATTTAAGCTGTTCAATCGCGGCAGGGCGGTACACGTCGGCGGAAACGGTGAGGATTTTCTTTTTCTTGTCTTCGGTTTTCAGCAGCCGCGCCAGTTTGCCGACGGTGGTGGTTTTACCCGCGCCCTGTAAACCGGCCATCAGAATGGTGGCAGGCGGTACGGCGGCAAGGTTTAAGGCGCTGTTTTCCTTGCCCATCAGCTCAATCAATGCTTGATTGACGATACCGAAAAAGGCTTGGTCGGGGGTCAGGTTGTCGGCGATTTCGCTACCGAGGGCGCGCTCTTTGATTTGATTGACAAAGTCTTTGACAATCGGCAGGGCGACATCGGCCTCCAGCAAGGCGAGGCGCACTTCGCGCAGGGCTTCTTTGATGTTTTCTTCGGTGAGGGTGGATTGACCGCGTATGTTTTTGAAAATTTTGCTAAAGCGGTTGGTTAGATTGTCAAGCATGGCGTTTTTCCGGTTCGGGCTGCCTGAAAACGGGTTTTTGGCGGGCAGCAGTCAAAAATGGGCGTATTTTAGCACAAAGCTGCGTTCAATCCGCTGTTTGCCGCGTTTCAGGCAGCCTGTCGGCTTCGCGCAGGCGTTGGCGGTAGGCTTCCAGTTCGCGCCGGTAAATTTCAAAAATACAGGCATCGCCGCATTCGCTGCCGCAGCATTCCCAGTCTTGCGGCGGTTCGGGCGGGTTAAGCGGTTCAGGCTGCGGGTTCATGGCCATCTAACACGGTCAGTACCGCACCGTTAAATTCAATGGTTTCGCCGCCGCGTATTTTGGCGGTTTTGCGTGTTTCGGGCGTGCCGTTGCGGTATACGCCGCCGCCGGCAATCACGGCTTTGGCCGCGCCGCCGCTGGGCACCAGTCCCGCCAGTTTCAGTAAGTCGCACAGGGCGATGTATTCCTGACCTTCCAAATAAACGTCTGCCTGCATGGTGGTTTCCTGATGTTAAAACGGGCGACATCATAAAAAGCGACTGCCGTTTTGGCAACTTTTGTTTCAGGCTGCCTGAAAACTTGTCACCGACGTATTTTTTCGCTATAACCGTGCTTGTCTTTACACAAACAAACATCAGGCTGCCGTGTGCGGGCAAGAAAGGTTATCATGTTTAATTTCCTAAACTTTTTTAATAATAAAAAAAGCCGTCCGGTTCAGGGCGAAGCCGCCGCCCCGCATCGGCACGAGTCTGAAGACAAGCCGCCCTGTTTTCCGAAGCTGGAAGAACTGATTGCGGTACACGGCAGCCTGAACGATGCCATCCATCAGGCCATGTCGCAAAAAACTTCGGAACAGATGGCGCAAAAACTGACCACCGCCGAAAACGAATGCCGCTTGGTCGGCTGGTTGTACAGCGAAGGCAAAATCTTGGCGCAATATCCGGAATACCACCGCCTGATTGAAGCGCACGGGGCTTTTCACCGTTGTGCCGCACAGGTTTTAGACTGCCACAGCAACGGCGATTTATTGGACGCGATGGTATTAAAGAAAGGCAGCTTGCAGCAGCATTCGGACGAATTGCTGGCCGCCCTGCACGCCCTGATGGAAAAAGCGCAACGGCATTGCTGTCAAGACAAGTTGCCGCAAGCCGATGCGGAAGGGAAAGAATGAACACACTTGCAATCGTGCCGCACTACCGTCATGCCGACACGCTGCCTGAAGTAACAGCCGCTTTGCGGCGGCACGGCCTGACGGTTTTGGTGGTGGACGACGGTTCCGGTGAGGACTGCCGCGCCGTATTGGAAACGCTGCGTGCCGACGGAATAGAAATCCTGTGGCGCGGGCAAAACGGCGGCAAAGGCGCGGCGATGAAAGACGGCTTCCGTTGGGCGCGGCAGCACGGTTTCAGCCATGTTGTGCAGATTGATGCCGATGCCCAACACCGCTTTGACGACATCGGTACCCTATTGGCGGCTTCGGCGGCCGCACCCGATGCTTTGGTGTGCGGTCGGCCGGTGTATGGCGCGGATGCGCCGAAAGCGCGTTTGTACGGCCGAAAAATTACCGATTTCTGGAATATGTTGCACACCGGTTCTTTACAGATTAAAGACGGCATGTGCGGTTTCCGTATTTATCCGCTTGCCCCGTCCTGCGAAGTGATAGAACGGGAAACGGTCGGCGACCGCATGGATTTTGACAATGAAATTTTAATCCGTCTGTATTGGCGGGGCGTGCCCCTGCGTTGGATTGACACGCTGGTGTCTTACCGTAGCGGCGGCGTATCGCATTTTCACGTTTGGCGCGACAACTGTTTAATCAGCAAGATGCACGCGCGTTTGTTTTTCGCCAGATTGGCGCGTTTGGCGGGGCTGCGGTGAAAGGGCAACATTGGGCACAGCAGCATGAGCGCGGTCACCGTTTCTTTTTAAGCCTGACGGTGTGGCTGGTGCGCTGGCTGCCGGTGTGGGCGGTGCGGCTGCTGACGTTTGCCGTCTGCCTGTATTTTTATCTGACGGCGGCGGCACAACGGCGGCATATCCGTATTTACCAACAGCGTTTGCAGGCGGCTTTTCCCGCTTGCAGGCTGCCTGAACGGGCGGCGGTATACCGTCAGTTTGCCGCTTTTGGTGAAGCATTGACCGACCGTTTTGCGGTGTGGCAGAACAAAATCCGTTATGAAGATTTAGTGTTGGACGACCCTGACGATGTTTATGCCGAAATCGGTCGGCGGCAGGCGCGCGGACAGATTTTTATCTGTTCGCACTTGGGCAATGTAGAAGTGTGCCGTGCCTTGGTGGGACATCATCAGGGCTTTAAAATGAACGTGCTGGTACACAGCCGCCATGCGGAAAACTTTAACCGCGCTTTAAAACAGGCAGGGGCAAACGATATTGCCGTGATACAGGTGAATGATTTGGACGCGGCTAAAATGATGGAGCTGGCCGAGCGCTTGGACAGGGGCGAATGGCTGGCGGTGGCCGCCGACCGTGTGCCGGTGCGCGGCGAAAAAACCGTGTCCGTACCGTTTTTGGGGGCGCAGGCAGACTTTCCGCAGGGGGCGTGGCTGCTGGCGGGCTTGCTGAAAGCCAAAACCAATACTTTGTTTGTATTAAAAAAACAGGGACGCTATCATTTGATGCTGCGTAAGTTTGAGGACGTACCACAATGGCGGCGCGGCCGCCGTGATGAAGCGGTGGCTGCCAGCGCGCGCCGTTACGCGCAGGTCTTGGCGCAACACGCGGCGCAAACGCCGTTGCAATGGTTTAATTTTTATGATTTTTGGGGGGACGGGCATGGCTGAACATATTTATCTGCGCCACAGCACGGAAATGGATATTCCGTTTTTTGATGTGGATTCGTTGTGGATTGTCTGGCACGGGCATTATGTGAAATATCTGGAAGTGGCACGCTGCGCCCTGTTGGACGCCATCGGCTACGATTACACGGTGATGCGCCAACACGGCTTTGCTTTTCCGGTGGTCAAATTGGATGTGAAATACGTCAAACCGGCGGCTTTCAGGCAGCGTGTGCGGGTGGAATGCGCCCTGACCGAATACGAAAGCGCGTTAAAAATCCATTACCGCATCACCGATGCCGCCGACGGCCGCCTGCTGACCAAAGCCAGCACCATGCAGGTGGCGGTATGCGCCGAAAGCGGCGAGATGCAGTTTCAAACGCCGCCAAGCTGGCAGGAAGCGGTACGCGCCTTTGCAGGATTTAACCCGCCGCCGTCAAATCTTTGATGTGCCTGCGTTACAATCGCCGTTTTCAGGCTGCCTGAAAACCGCTTCACCGCATAAAGAAAGGAATTTCATGAAAAAACTTGCTGCCGTTTGTGCCGCTGCCCTGTTGTCGCTGCCTGCATGGGCATTGTCGCCCGCCGACATTACCGCCCGCCTGCAAGCCCCCGCCAACGTACAGGGCGGCTTTAAGCAGGAACGCTTTATCAAATCGCTCAACACCCCCATGCAGACCCAAGGCACTTTTGTCCTGCAAAAAAACAAAGGCCTGCTGTGGCAGGTCAGCAAACCGTTTGAACTGCGCCTGCGCGTGCGTGCCGACGGCATCGCCCAATGGGATGCCAAAACCCGACGCTGGCGCGGCAGCAGCCAAAGCGGGCAGGGCGCACAAGTCAAACTGTTTATGGCCGTATTGGGCGGTGATACTGCCGAACTGCAAAAACAATTTACCCTTCAGGCAGAAGGCAGCCGCGACAAATGGAAGCTGCAACTGCTGCCCAAAACCGCGCTGATGAAACAAATTTTCAAACAAATCCATATTGAAGGCGACAGCTTGGTGCGGCGCGTAGAATTGCAGGAAACACAGGGCGAGCGCACCGTGATGCACTTTTCCCAACTGCAAACCGACAAACCTTTAGACCCGTTTGCCCGACAGGCATTGCAATAAAACCATGCTGTTTCTCAACCAACTGCTTAACTGCCCGCCCGCCGGCGAAACGGCCGATAATTGGACGTTTGCCGACTTTGCCCAAGCCACCGCCGCCCTGTCCGAGCAACTGCACGGACAGCAGGCCGTCGCCCTGTGGTTTGACGATGCCGCCCGTTTTGCTTCCGCCCTGCTGGCGGCGTGGCAGGCGGGCGCAGATGTGTACCTGCCGCCCAATACAGCCGCAGAAAACCTGAATTGGGCAGAACAAAACGGCTGCTTGTGGATAAGCGACCAAAGCGGTTTTCCCCGTCCGCACCTGCTTTACCGCGAAGCGGACGAATCCGCCCGCCCGCTTGCAGGCAGCCTGAAATTTGCGATACCGCCACAACGGCGCGTGTGGCTGAAAACATCGGGTTCGTCGGGCGAAGCCAAAATTATCGGCAAAACCGCCGCCCAACTGCTGGCCGAAGCGCACACATTGGCATCGGTGCTGCCTGAAGAATGGCGTGGCGCAGACGTTCACGGCAGCGTCAGCCCCCAGCATCTGTACGGCTTAAGTTTCCGCATCTTTGCTGCCTTGGCGGGCGGCTGGCGTTTGGGACGCGGCCAATGCCGTTACCCCGAAGATTTGATTGCCCGCTCGCAACGCCCGTGCGTGTGGATTGCCAGCCCCGCCGTATTAAACCGCTTGGGCGACACACGCGACTGGGCGCGTTTGCGCCGCCATGTACGCGGCATCGTCAGCGCAGGCGGCATGCTGCCTGAAAGCGTGGCGCAGCAGCTGAAACAACAGCTTGGTTTTTACCCCACCGATATTTACGGCAGCACCGAAACCGGCGTGGCGGCCTACCGTCACGGCAGCGGCAGTTGGACGTTGTTTCCCGAAGTAGAGGCGCAAGCGGACGGCAGCATATTAAGCCTGCAATCGCCGTGGACGGACGGCATCCAGTACACCGCCGACAGTGCCGAAATTAACGGCCGCGAACTGATTTTGCACGGTCGCAGCGACCGCATTATCAAATTGGAAGACAAGCGCGTATCGCTTAACCAGATAGAACACGGCCTGCTGGAACACGAATGGGTGGCAGACGTGCATTGCGGCCGTCATCCGCGCCACGGCCGGATTGCGGCGTGGACGGCTTTGTCGCCGCAGGGAATCGCCGCGTTTCGTGAGCAGGGCAGGGCGGCGGTGCTGGAAGCCTTAAAACGCCATTGCGCCCAAACGCAGGACACAGCCGCCATACCGCGTTACTGGTGTCTGACGGCGGCCTTGCCGCGCAATCCGCAGGCGAAAATCCGTCAGGCCGATTTTGAACAGGCGTTTACCGAAAGCGTGCGCCGACCCGATTGGCGGGCGCACGGCGGCAATGAAGCGGACGGTTTTACCTTTTCAGGCAGGGTGCCTTTGGCGCTGCCGTATTTCGGCGGCCATTTTGCCGCTTTTCCCTTGCTGCCCGGTGTGGTGGAAATGGAATGGGCTTTGGATTTGGCGGCGCAGTTTGACTGGGGCGGGCGGCTGCCCAAGCGTTTGGAAAACGTAAAATATCAGCGTTTTGTGCGGCCGCATGACGAAGTGTGGGTGCATATCCGCTATGATGCAGGCAAAGACAAGGTGTATTTTTCGCTGCAATGCGACGGGCAGGTATGCGCTTCGGGGCGGGCGGCGTATTCATAAACTAAACACCGTTGGAATTTATCCAACGGTGTTTTGTGTTGTTCAGGCTGCCTGAAACCGATGCCGCTTTCAATCAATGAACGGTTAAATCGGGGTTCCAATTCTTGGCAAAAATCGTCAATTTGGCAGAAAAGTGCGGTAAGATATAGTTAATATGATTTATTTTTCATACAAGGCGGCGAGCCGCAGACAGTACAGATAGTACGGCAAGGCGAGCCAACGCCGTATGAGAAATAAAGCATATTGACTATAA
>JAUNOT010000034.1 GCA_030537065.1 Conchiformibius sp. | reverse complement strand
ATTTTAAAAAAATTAGTTAAGGGAAGTTTAGCCTAGTTATCTAGGACAGCCCCTTTTTTAAAATTAGCCATTTGTTTTTCTAACAATTAAGTGTTATAAATGATTTTCTATTTTATAATTGGAACTTTTTTAATGCCAGTAACTGATTAGGTGCTTTTTGTTCTTTTTTGTCATCAAAAATACCTATAACGTGTCATTAGGAGATTGTAATAATGGTTTTGAATGAAAAAATTCGCATACTACGCGAGATGAATCAATTATCTCAAGAACAAATGGCAGAAAAAATGAAAATGTCGCGTAGCGGTTATGCAAAATTAGAAAGGGGAGAAAGTAAATTGAATATGGAGCGTTTAGAACAAGTTGCAGAAATTTTCCAAATACATCTTTCAGAACTTTTAACCATGTTTAGTGGAACAACATTCAATTTTAATGAAAATGCAACACAATCAAACTACTATGGAAGCAATGAAAAATTTGTCTTGGAAATAGAGAAATTAAACCTGATTATTGAGCATCAGACAGAATTGATGGCACAAAAAGATAAAGAGATTGAATTATTAAGAAAATTACTTGAAAAATAATTAAAGTAAAAATTTAGGCTGCCTGAAAATTTTTCAGGCAGCCTGTTTTCAGCCGCGAATATAGGGATTATGCTGTTTTTCGTAGCCGATGGTGGTGGTGTCGCGATGACCGGGCAGCACGCACACATCATCGGGCAAGGTGTACAGCTTGGTGCGGATATTGTCCAGCAAGCCCTGTGGGTCGCTGCGCGGAAAATCGGTGCGCCCCACGCTTTCTTTAAACAAGGTATCGCCGGCAATCAGCAGTTTTTCCGCCGCGCAGTAAAATACCACATGGCCGGGCGTATGGCCGAAAACATGCAACACGTCAAAAGTGTACGCGCCCACACTGACGCGGTCGCCCTCCTCCAGCCAACGGGTCGGCACAAACGACGGCGAAAATTCAAAACCGTGTTTGGCATAAGCACGGGTGGTTTCAGGCAGGCTTTCCAGTAAAAACAAATCTTCTCGGTGCGGCCCGATAACCGGCACATCTGCACGTTTAAGCAATTCCACTACGCCGCCGCTGTGGTCCAAATGCCCGTGCGTCAGCCAAACCGCTTTGAGCTGCAAACCCAATTCCTGCACCTGCGCCCACAACAGCGGCACGTCGCCGCCCACATCCACCAACACCGCTTCGCCACTGGCATCGTCCCACAGCAAAGTGGCGTTCTGCTCATAAGGCGTAACGGGAATAATCTTGATATTTAAAGCCATTTTTGGAGAGAAAATAATGAAAAGTTTATTGTACACCACCTTGCTGCTATGCGGCAGCGTTCAGGCAGCCCCCGATTTGATTTTGGCAAAAGAATATCAAAACCAAACGGTAATGGGCTGGGCGATGAGCGAAAAACTGGACGGGGTACGCGCCTATTGGGACGGCAAACGGCTGATTAGCCGTCAAGGTTATCCGTTTACGCCGCCACCAGCGTTTACCCGTGATTTTCCACCCTATCCTTTAGACGGCGAGTTGTACAGCCGACGCGGACAGTTTGAGCAGATTTCCGCCGCCGTCCGCAGCAGCAAGGGCAACTGGACGGGCATTAAGTTGCACGTTTTTGACGTGCCGCAGGCTTCAGGCAGCCTGCATCAGCGTTTGGCGGTGGCGGCAGCGCATTTGAAAAAGCATCCGCACGCCAATTTTCAAATCATTCCGCAAATAACCGTTAAAAACCTCGAACAGGTGCAGCAGTTTTTAAAACAGGTGGAAGCAGGCGGCGGCGAAGGGGTGATGCTGCGTAATCCCACACCGCCCTACCAAGGCGGCCGCAGCGATAATCTGCTGAAAGTGAAAAGCACGCACGATGCCGAATGCGTGGTCACCCAGCATCACGAAGGCAAAGGCAAATATGCAGGCAAGCTGGGTTCGCTGTCATGCAAAAACGAATTGGGCGAATTCCGCATTGGTTCGGGCTTTAAAGATGCCGACCGCAGCCATCCACCCGCCATCGGCAGCACCATTACCTATAAATATCGCGGCTACACCCAAAAAGGGCTACCGCGTTTTGCCACTTATCTGCGTAAGCGGCCGTAAATCAGGCTGCCTGAAAATTTCAGGCAGCCTGATTATTAATGAGCCTGATACGCTTCACGCATTTCCTTATCCAAACGTGCGGCACGGCGCAGCATCAGATAATTCAACGCAATCACCAGCGTACCGACCACCGCAATCATAATCGTGGCCAGCACATTCATCTGCGGGTCCAAGCCCAAGCGGATTTTGGAAAAAATCACCTGCGGCAGCGTGGACGAATCGGGGCCGGACAGGAAGGACATAATCACCACGTCGTCCAGCGACAGCGTTACCCCCAGCAAAAAGCCCGATACAATCGCCGGCGCAATCAAGGGCAGGGTAATTACCCAAAAGATTTTCAACGGCCGTGCGCCCAAATCCATCGCCGCTTCTTCCAGCGACTGGTCCAATTCCATCAGGCGCGAGCGGATAACTACGGTAATGTAGGCCATACACAGCGTGGCGTGCCCCAAGAAAATGGTAAAGAAACCACGGTCTAGCCAAGCGGCGGCGTTGTCACCCAAGGCTGCCTGAATCAGACTTTGCACCTGAATAATCAGCAGCAGCATAGACAGGCCGGTAATCACATCGGGCATCACCATCGGTGCGGACACCATGCCTGCAAACAGCGTGCTGCCGCGAAAACGCTTAATCCGCGCCAACGCGTAACCGGCCAGCGTACCCAATACCACCGCCGCCAGCGAAGAAGTAACCGCAATCCGCAGCGACAGCCAAGCCGCATCCAAAATCTGATCGTTTTCCAATAATTTGGCATACCACTTGGTAGAAAAGCCGCCCCACACCGTAACCAGCTTGGAATCGTTAAACGAATAAATCACCAGCATCAGCAAGGGGATATATAAAAACGCCAGCCCCAACACCAACATGACTTTTAAAAACCACGACATTTTGGTTTGCATTATTTGCTCCCTTCTTCCAGCTCGCGCTCTTCATAATGCTGGAACAAGGCCATCGGCACCACCAGCAGCAACACCATAATCACCGCCACCGCCGCCGCCAACGGCCAGTTGTTTTGGTCAAAGAACGCCATCCACAATGCCTTACCAATCATCAGATTGTCCGGCCCGCCCACCAGCTCGGGAATCACATATTCGCCCACGCAGGGAATAAACACCAGCATCGAGCCGGCAATAATCCCCGTTTTGGAAAGCGGCAGGGTAACGGTAAAGAACGTTTTAATCGGGTGTGCGCCCAAGTCGGCGGCGGCTTCCAGCAGGCGGCCGTCCAGTTTTACCAGTTGCGTGTACAGCGGCAGAATCATAAACGGCAGATAGGCGTACACCATTACCAAATTCAGTGAAAAGCTGTTGTAAAACAAATCTAAAGGCTTATCCACAATCCCCCATTTGATTAAATACGGGGTGATGTAGTTGTTGATGATGCCGTTGGTGCCCAGCAGCCCCATCCACGCATACACGCGCAGCAGGAAAGACGTCCAAAACGGCAGCATAATCGCCAGCAGCAGGGTGTTGCGTACCGACGGTTTGGCACGGGCAATGGCGTAAGCCATCGGGTAGCCCAGCAGCAGGCAAATCACGGTGGTGGTCAGCGCGGTTTTGATGGAAAACCAGTAGGCGCGCAGATAGATGTTGTCGCCGTTGCCGTCGGCAAACGGGTTGAACATCGCCAGCAGCGTCGAACCGAAATCGGCAAAAATTTCTTTGTAGTTGTCGGTAACGATGTGCAGGCTGCCGTTTTCGTCAAACAGGGGCGTAAACGGCGGAATCGCCACCGCCTGTTCGGCAAAGCTGATTTTCAGTACGATAAAAAACGGTATCAGAAACAGCAGCAGCAGCCACACAAAAGGTACGCCGATAACCAGTTTGCGGCCGGGGCGCAGACGGCGTTTGATGTTGACAGACGACATTTCAGGCAGCCTCCTTTAGCGGGTGAGCGGTGTGGGCTGGTTTTCCGGCCAATCCAGATACACTTCTTCGTCCCAAGTGGGCGGGGTCAGATTGCGCGTGTACCAGTAGGGCGCGGGCACTTGGCTTTTGATGATGCGGCCGCCCGGCATCTGCACATGGTAAATGGCGAAGCTGCCCAGATAGGCAATTTCTTTAACCACGCCTTTGGCCCAGTTGTGGGTATCGCGGTGGGCGGGTTTTTCTTTGTGCAGGTCGATGTCTTCGGGGCGGATGGAAATCCACACGGTTTGGCCGTCTTCGGCTTCAAATTTTTGGTCGGTGTAGATTTTTGCAGGCAGCTCGGGGCAGTCAATCAGCGCGTGTTCGGCATCTTTATGCACCAGTTTGCCTTCAAAAATATTGGTTTCGCCGATAAATTCGGCGGTAAAACGGCTGTTGGGATAGTCGTATACATCGCTGGGCGTGCCGACTTGCTTCAGTTCGCCGTCCGACATAATCGCCACGCGGGTGGCCATGGTCATGGCTTCTTCTTGGTCGTGGGTAACCATAATGCAGGTTACGCCCACTTTTTCCAGCGTATGCACCAGCTCAAGCTGGGTTTGCTGACGCAGTTTTTTATCCAATGCGCCCAAAGGCTCGTCCAACAGCAGCAGTTTGGGGCGTTTGGCCAGCGAACGCGCCAAAGCCACGCGCTGTTGTTGGCCGCCGGAAAGCTGATGCGGTTTGCGTTTGGCGTATTTCAGCATCTGCACCAAACGCAGCATTTCTTCTACGCGCGCGGCAATTTCTTCTTTGGGCAGTTTGTCTTGTTTTAAGCCGAAAGCGATGTTTTGTTCTACGGTCATGTGCGGAAACAGGGCGTAGCTTTGGAACATCATATTGATGGGGCGGTCGTAGGGGGCGAGTTTGGTAATATCTTGCCCGTCCAAAATAATTTGGCCGCCGGACGGGGTTTCCATGCCCGCCAACATCCGCAGCAAGGTGGATTTACCGCTGCCGGAGCTGCCCAGCAGGGCGAAAATTTCGTGTTGGTGGATATCCAAATCAACGGCATTAACGGCGGTGTTGTCGCCAAACTTTTTAATTAAGCCTTTGATTTGCAGATAAGGCTGTGGGGTGGTCATAAGCAATACTCCAAGTGAATGGGTAGCGGTGGCGGCCGTATGGGACGGCGGAAACAAAAGCGAGTGATTGTATTAGACTGGGGGGGTAGGGGCAAGCGGAAAAACGGTTTTGTTGTCCCTGTATCAAAATAAGCGGCTGCCTGAAAGCGGATGTTCCGTTTTCAGGCAGCCTGATTTTATGAAATCAATATTTTAGAAGCGGTAGGAAACGCCGGTGTTGAAGCTGTTGCCTTCCATTTTGACGCGGTTGCCGTTATTCAATTTTTTACTGCGCAAACGGCTGTGTACATACTCAGCACCGATTTCTACATTCGGTGCAACCGCATACTTGGCACCGACACCGACACCGACACCGTTCATCGAAACCTTGCCGTTGGCCTTATTACCGGTTTCTTTCATGCGGCTGTGGATGTAGTCTACTTTGGCATAGGGCATCAAATCGCTGGTAACACGGTAGCCTTGGCTGTAACCTACGCTCAAGCGTTGTTTTTCATCAACTTTCCCTTGAATTTTTTCATCGGCATACTCACGTGTATAGGTAAGTGCTTTGCTGTTGTTTACTTTGGCTTTTGCACCCACTTCACCAATAAAGTTGCTGTCACCGTATTCAAAGCCGTAACCGCCGGTCAGGGTAAAATCTTTAGTGTTCTTGGCGGAAGTGCCAACATTTGCATTTTTCACTTTATATTTGGTCGTACCGATTTCCGCACCTACGCTGGCGCCGGTAAAGTTTTTATCGGCAGGGGCAGCCAACACGCTGGCAGAAGCCAATGCACCCAAAATCAACAGACTTAATTTTTTCATGATTGCGTACTCCGTTAAAGGTTGTTTGTTAGGCACTGCCTGTCGGCAATGTGGAAACGATTATCGGCGTTTTCCATGTGAAGATGTGTTAGCCGCGTGTAAAACAAATAGGGCGGGACGTTTTTTAAAGTCTGGCAGGGCGGGCATATTGCGCCATTGTGTAACGGTTTGGCTGATAATTGTTTGCGCGGGTGAAGTCAGTTCACACGCCACACACAGCAGGGTATCGGGATGCAGTACCGCCAAAGCTTCGTTCAGCAAGGCCATATTGCGGTAAGGCGTTTCAATAAAGATTTGGGTTTCGTTTTCGTGGCGTGAACGCTGTTCCAAACGTTTCAGGCTGCCTGAACGGGCTTCGGCATCAGCAGGCAGATAGCCTTTAAAGGCAAAACATTGGCCGTTTGCGCCCGATGCCATCAAAGCCAGCAGAATGCTGGACGGCCCGACTAACGGCCGCACTTCAAAACCGGCCGCGTGTGCCGCCGCCACCAAATCCGCGCCGGGGTCGGCCACGGCCGGACAGCCTGCTTCGCTGAGCAGGCCGACGTCGCGTCCTTCGCGCAAGGGGCGCAGCAGTTCGGGCAACTCGATGGCTTTGGTGTGTTCGTTAAGCGTGTGCAGCCGCAGTTCGCGCACGGGCGTGGGAACCAGGTGTTTCAGGCAGGCGCGGGCGGTTTTTTCCGCTTCTACAACAAAGTCAGTAATGTGGGCGATTTGCGCTTGTTCCTGCGGCAACAGGCAGGGCGTGTCGGCGGCGGCAAGCGGGGTGGGAATCAGATAGAGTGCGGGCATGGTTTATCCTTTCAGGCAGCCTGAAAAAATGCTGTCTGTTGGAACAGACAGCATTGTTATCAGTATTTACGCGCTTTAAAGCCAAACAGATGTTGCGTGCTGGCCAACCAAGCACCGACAATGCCCAAGGCGCACACCCCTGCCAAGACCGCCAGCATTTCCCATGCTTCAAAACTGCGCCATTGCAGGTTGATGCCGTAGGGCTGGAAAATCTTGTCTACCAAAGGACGGGTGGACTGCATCACCCACGCGCTCAAAGCCAAGCTGATTACCGCAGACAAAATACTCTGCCAGGCAGCCTGATACAGGAACGGGCGGCGGATAAAGGAAGACGGCGCACCCAGCAGCTTGGTGATTTCAATTTCTTCCTTGTGGCTCAAAATCTGCAAACGGATGGTGTTGTGTGCCACCAACACAAAAGCCACGCTCAAAGTAACCGACAAGAACCAGAACACCTGTTGCAACAGCTGGTTCATACGGAACAGCGTCTGCATCCATTCTTGGTCCATCTGCGTATATTCCACCATCGGATATTTGTCCAAATCGCTTTTCAGCGCCATCACCGCGTCGGGACTACCGTTTTGCGGCGTAACCACAAATACATCGGGCAGGGGGTTTTCATCCAACATGGTAATCAGGTCCTGCGAACCCAATACCTGTTTCATTTCATCCAAGCCCTGGTCTTTGGTTACAAAGCGGATGTCTTTGACACGGCGGTCTTCCGTCAGCAGCTTGCGTACTGCGTCTGCTTCCGCCGCCGTCGCGCTTTGTTCCAGATACAGGGTGATTTGCGGCACTTCGCTTAATTTGTTCAACACGTTCTGGCTGCTTTGCACACCCAGATACAGCGTCAGCGGCAAAGTCATGGCGATGGCCAGCATGGATAAAATCAGCAGCGTGGCAATCGGCTGTTTGAAAAAATAACCGATGGCGCGGCGCGCGCTTTCAAGGTGTAGGGAAATATAGTGCATCATGATGTAAACCTGCCTTCTTGGAAACGCAGGATGCGGTGGCCGTAGTCCTGCATCAGGGTTTCGTCGTGGGCGGCCACAATTACGGTAGTGCCCACTTCGTGAAACGTTTTAAACAATTCCATAATATCCAATGCGTAGGCGCGGTCAAGGTTGGCGGAAGGCTCGTCTGCAATCAGCAGGCTGGGCTGGTGTACCACCGCGCGGGCAATGCACAAACGCTGCTGTTCGCCGCCCGACAGGCTGACCGGCTCGGCCAGCTCGCGCCCGCCCAAGCCTACTTTTTCAATCGCCAGCCGCGCCCGTTTTTCCGCGCTGCGGCTGTCGTAGCCGATAATGCGCAAAGGCAGCAGTACGTTTTGCAGCACATTGCGGTCAAACAGGATTTTGTGGTCTTGAAACACAATGCCCACATGCTGGCGCAGATAGCCCAGCTCGTTGTCGGACAGGGTGCTCAAATCATTTTTGTTAATCAGCACGCGCCCGCGCGAAGGTTTGGTAATGCCGGCAATCAGCTTCAAAATGGTGGATTTGCCCGCGCCGGAATGTCCGGCAATGAAAATCATCTCGCCCTTTTCAATGGTGAAGCTGACGTTTTTCAAAGCCTGAAATCCGCCGGGGTAACTTTTGGAAACAGATTCAAAACGTATCATAGTGTGGCTGCTGGAAAATAAGATGGGAACGCGGCGATTATACGCGATTTTGCCCGCTTTCAGGCAGCCTGAAGCGGTAAAACGCGCTTTTGGCGTGCCGTTGTTACGATAAAAAAACACCATGCTATAATCGTCCGCCCCATTGGATAAGGAGCGCCGCCGCATGTTTGGCCGTTTGAACGAAGCAAAACTGTCCGAATTTATCACCGCCAAAGTATCTGCCAACGATGCGTTTTCCCTGCTTGACGGCTTAAGCGTCTGGCTGCGTCAGGGTGGCAGCCGACAAGCGGCAGACCGTGTTGCCGCGGTGCGGCGCGTGTTGGAAAACGACCGCGAGTTGTGTGAAAAAACCGCCACATTATTGAACCGTTGGCTGTGCGGCCTGCGCCTTTACCCCCTGTTTATCAGCGCGGGTATTTTTGCCCGCGAAGGTTTTGGGCGGGAAATGGTTGACCGCCTGTATGAGCGCATCAATCCGTCTTATAAAGACATGGGCGATTTGCGTGATGTGTTTGCCAAGCTGTTCAGCCATCAGGATGACGGCGTGTGGCTGGAGGCCGTACCGGTTAAGGAATGGCTGCATCTTATGAACCTGCTGCGCCGCCACACTTCCGAACAGGGGCGGGAAACCGTGCAGCGTTATATGCGGCAGGAGGGGCTGTATGCGGTGGAAATGCTGTCCATCTGGGTGGCGGCGGAAGAACTGGAGCCGGATTTAATCCGTTTGGATAAAAAGCTGTTAAACCGCGATTCGCCCTTTGTCGCCTTGCAGCGCGAAGTGCAGCATTGGGTGGAAGCGCGCACGGAAGACAAGCCGTTTGACGACAGCCATTTGTATGTGATGCTGAACCAGTGCCGCCGTCAAGTGGACACCCTGCGTAAAAAAGGCACGGGTGCAGGCGCAGGCTCGTCTTTGGGCGTGGCGCATCTGCTGGAGCGTTTGGACCAGACGCTGAACCGCATGACGCTGCTGATGGACGTGTTTTCGCCGGTAACGATTCCGCCCGCTCGCATTGTGTTGCTGACCGGACGGTTGGCGCAGGCGGCGGCCGAACAGCACGGCTTGGCGTGGCTGTGGACGCGCAGCGTGAAAATGCTGGCGCGCAGTATTACGCAGAACTCCAGCGACCACGGCGAACATTACATTACCCGCAACCGTCAGGAATATGTGAGTATGTTTTATTCGGCGGCGGGCGGCGGGTTGATTATCGCCTTGATGTCTTTATTTAAAATCCATTTGGGCATGGCGATTGACAACCGCTTTTGGCTGAGTTTGGCGGAAGGTTTGAATTACGGCATCGGTTTTGCGCTGATTTATATGTTGGGCATGACGGTGGCGACCAAGCAGCCTGCGATGACCGCTTCGCGTTTTGCGGCGGCGGTAGAGCGCAACGATAAGGGCAATGCGGTTCATATGAAGTTGGCGCAACTGCTGGTGGACGTGTTGCGCTCGCAGAGTGCGGCGGTGTTCGGCAATGTGTTTGTGGCGGTAACGGTGGCCAGTATGATTGCGGGTGCGTTGATGTTGTTTAACGATTTTCCGTTTTTGAATAAGGCGCAGGTTTTGTATCAGCTGAAGGCGGTCAATCCTTTGGGCGGCACGCTGTGGTTTGCGGCGATTGCGGGGGTGTGGCTGTTTTGTTCGGGGATTATTTCGGGCTTTTTTGACAACCGTTGCGATTATTTGAATCTGCGTATGCGTTTGCGCCATCATCCTTTGCTGCGCTGGCTGCCTGAAAATGCACGGGCGCAGTTTGCCGATTATGTCCACAATCATTACGGCTCGATTATGGGGAATATTTGTTTCGGCATGCTGTTGGGGATGACGGGCTTTATCGGCCACGCCACCGGCCTGCCTTTGGATATCCGCCATGTGGCGTTTTCTTCGGCCAATATCGGCTATGCAACGGTGAGCGGTACGCTGCCGTGGTATGAGTTTTTGAAAAATATTGTGTTTGTGCTGCTGATTGGCGCGGTAAACCTGTGGGTGAGTTTCGCCATTACGCTGTGGGTGGCCTTGCGTTCGCGCGAAACGAAAATCGACAGTTGGTGGGCGATTATGCGCTGCGTGGTGCAAATCGGGCGCGAACGGCCGTGGAGTTTGTTTTTGCCGGTAGGGCTGCCTGCGGAAACGCAAAATCATGACGAAAAAAACGGCCATGCCTGATATAGTCAATATGCTTTATTTCTCATACGGCGTTAACTCGCCTTGCCGTACTTCCTGTACTGTCTGCGGCTCGCCGCCTTGTATGAAAAATAAATCATATTAACTATACCGCAGCTTGTATTTCAGGCAGCCTGAAAATTTTATCCTCAAAAAACAGAAAGATTTTATGCAATTCTCATTATTCGGACAAAAATTTACCCGCCAAAGCGGCATTCTGCAACTGATGGACGACCTCGGCCGTGCTTTGAACAGCGACCGTCCCGTCAATATGCTCGGCGGCGGCAACCCTGCCCAAATCAAAGAAATCAATCAGATTTTTGAAGACGTATTGCGTCAAATGCTGGCGGAAAACGGTAAGGCGGCCGAAAATATCTGCAATTACTCCACCCCGCAGGGCGATGCGCGTCTGATTGACGCTTTGGTGCGCTTTTTCAACCGCCATTACGGCTGGCAGCTCACCGCCGAACACATTGCCCTGACCAACGGTTCGCAAAACGCCTTTTTCTACCTGTTCAACCTGTTCGGCGGCCGTTTTGCCGATGGCGACAAAAGCATTCTGCTGCCGCTTGCCCCCGAATATGTCGGTTATGCCGACGTGCATACCGAAGGCTGCCATTTCACCGCCGTCGCGCCCAAAATAGAAACCGTCCGCCACAACGGGCAGGACGGCTTTTTTAAATACCGGATTGATTTTGACGCTTTGGAACAACTGCCCGCCCTGCGCGAAGGCCGCATCGGCGCGATTTGCTGTTCGCGTCCGACCAACCCCAGCGGCAATGTGCTGACCGATGAAGAAATGGCACGGCTGGACGCTTTGGCGCGGCAATACGGTATTCCCCTGATTGTGGACAATGCCTACGGTATGCCGTTTCCCAATATTATTTACAGCGACACCGCCCTGACTTGGAACGAAAACACGGTTTTGTGTTTCAGCCTGTCCAAAATCGGACTGCCGGGCGTACGCTGCGGCATTGTCGTGGCCTGTCCGCAAATTATCCGTGCGCTCAGCAGCCTAAATGCGATTGTCAATCTCGCTCCGACGCGCTGGGGTGCGGCGGTGGCTGTGCCTTTGCTGGAAGACGACCGCCTGAAAACGCTGTCGGACGAAATTATCCGCCCGTTTTACCGCCACCGCGCCGATTTGGCGGTGTCGCTGCTAAAACAGGAATTGGACGGCTATCCGATGCGTATCCATAAACCGGAAGGGGCGATTTTCCTGTGGGTGTGGTTTGAAGGGCTGCCCGTGCCGACCCAAACCCTATACGAGCAGTTAAAAGCCGCCGGTACGCTGATTATTCCGGGCGAATACTTTTTTATCGGCACGGCACACCTGCCGCACGCACAAGAGTGCATCCGTTTGAGCATTGCCGCCGATGAAAATGTGTTGCGGCAGGGCATTGCCGCCATTGGTGCGGCGGTGCGTGCGCTGTATGACGGCAAAACGGCATAATGCGCTGATTTTAATCCTGTTCCAATAACGCCAGCAGCCCCGCTTCGTCCAACACCGTTACGCCCAAGGCTTCGGCTTTGGCCAGTTTGGAACCGGCCGCTTCACCGGCCACGACAAAATCGGTTTTTTTGGACACGCTGCCTGAAATCCGGCCGCCGACCCGTTCAATACGGGCGGCGGCTTCTTCACGTTTTAAGTTCGGCAGCGTGCCAGTCAACACAAAAGTTTTGCCCGCCAATGCCGACACCGCCGCCGTTGTTTCTTCTGCCGCCGCCGCAGGCAAATCAGACAAAAAGGCTTCCAGTTCATGCAACAGCTCGCAATGACCGTCCTGCGCCCGCCATGCCTGCCATTCTTCAGGCAGCGCGGCATCGTGCAGCAAGCCGTCAAAACTGCCTGCCAAATCCCACAGGGCTTGGGCGCGTTTGTCGCTGAATTTGGCGGCGGGCAGACGCGCCAAACAGCGCGGCGGGGTAAGGGTACGCAACACGGCGGCATCGGGTAGCGTTTCCTGCGGCTGCACACCTGCCGCCAATAAATCGTCCAACAAGGCGTTTTGTTCAGGCTGCCTGAAAAAAGCGGCCACCGAATGCGCCACCACCGAACCGATATCGGGCAAGCAGGCCAACACCGCTTCGGGAGCGGCGCGTACCCGTGCCAGCGTACCGAAAGCGGCGGCCAGTTGCTTGGCGGTGCTTTCGCCCACATGGCGGATACCCAAGGCAAACAGCAAACGCGCCAAAGGCGGCTGCCGACTGCCCTCCACCGCCCTGATAATGTTTTCCGCCCATTTGGTAGCGGCGGATTTGCTGTCTTTAATCGTTTGCAGGGCGGCAACATCCAAGCGGTACACATCGGCAAAGCTGTTTAACACGCCCGCCTCCACCAAAGCTTCAATCTGCTTGCTGCCCAAGCCCTCAATATCCATTGCTTTGCGTGAAGCAAAATGAATCAGCCCCTGCGCCCTTTGCGCCCGACACAACATACCGCCGCTGCAACGCGCCACCGCTTCGCCTTCCTCGCGCACCACCGCCGAAGCACACACAGGGCAATGTTCGGGCAGACGGTAAGGCGGATAAAGCGGCTGCATCACGGTATCAAACAAATCCCCGCCTGCCGCCTGCATCGGACGGCATTCGGGCAACACGTGCACCACTTCGGGAATCACATCACCGGCACGGCGCACCGCCACGGTGTCGCCCACACGCACATCTTTACGCGCCACTTCGTCCTGATTGTGCAGGGTGGCATTGGTCACATTCACCCCGCCGACAAAAACGGGTTTAAGCCGCGCCACCGGTGTGAGTGCGCCGGTGCGCCCGACCTGTACGTCTATGGCTTCTACTACCGTTAGGGCTTCTTCAGCGGGAAATTTATGCGCCACCGCCCAGCGTGGGGCGCGGGAAACAAAACCCAGTTGCTGCTGCTGTGTCAAATCATTCACTTTAACAACCATGCCGTCAATTTCATACGGCAGCGACGGGCGGCGTTGCGCCATCTGTTCGTAAAACGCCAGCACTTCGTTTACAGAACGGCACACCGCCCAATTATTTTCAGGCAGCCTGAAACCGAGTTGTTGCAGGAAAAGTAATTCTTGCGCGTGGTTTTCAGGCTGTGTGTCCGCGCCTTGCAACTGGGCTATGGCATAAGCAAAAAAATGTAGTTTGCGTTGGGCGGCAATGCGCGAATCCAACTGACGCAGGCTGCCTGCGGCGGCATTGCGCGGGTTGGCAAAGGTTTTTTGACCGGCGGCGGTTTGATTTTGGTTCAGTGCGGCAAAATCGGCTTTCAACATCAACACTTCGCCGCGCACTTCTAAAATTTCAGGCGGCTGACCGCCGTGCAGGCGGAGCGGAATGCTGCGGATGGTACGGATATTGGCGGTAACGTCTTCGCCGGTGCTGCCGTCGCCGCGTGTGGCCGCGCGCACCAGCACGCCGTGTTCATACAGCAGGCTGATGGCCAAGCCGTCAAATTTCGGCTCAACCGTGTATTCCGTTTGCGCCACCGCCAAATCTTTACAGATACGCGCATCAAACGCCTGCATTTCGGCATGGTCAAACACGCCGTTTTCGTCTTGCGGGGAAAAGGCGTTGTTGAGCGACAGCATCGGCACGCTGTGTGTGACGGGTGCAAACCCTGCCGCAATCGCGCCGCCGACACGGCCGGTCGGGCTTTCAGGCAGCCTGAATTGCGGAAATTGTTGCTCCAGATTTTCCAATTCGCGCCACAAACGGTCGTATTCGGCATCGGAAACGGTGGGGCTGTCTAAAGTGTGGTATTCGTAGCCGTAACGGTTCAGACGCTCGGTCAGCTCGCGGATATGTTCGGCAGGATTCATGCGTTTTCCTTTTCATTCAGATATTCGCGCAGGCCGTTTTCGCGCAGGATGCAACTCGGACATTCGCCGCAGCCGCCGCGCACGCCCAAATAACAGGTGTGGGTGTGCTGACGGATATAGTCAAACGCACCCAGTTGGTCGGCCAATGCCCAAGTTTGTTTTTTGGTCAGATACATCAGCGGAGTGTGGACGGTAAACGGGTAATCCATCGCCAGACGCAGCGTTTGCTGCATGGAAGCGACAAATTCGGCACGGCAGTCGGGGTAGCCGGAAAAGTCGGTTTCGCACACGCCGATAAAGATGTCGTGTATGCCTTGCGATTTGGCGTAGATGGCGGCATACAGTAAAAACAGGGCGTTGCGCCCGTCCACAAAGGTGTTGGGCAGGCCGTTGTCGGCGGTGACGATGGCGGCGTTTTCGTCCATCAGGGCGTTGTGGGTAATGGCCTGAATCAGCGATAAATCCAAAACGGTTTGTTTAACACCCAAGTCGTGGGCAATCCATGCGGCCTGTTCCAGCTCAATGGCATGGCGTTGGCCGTATTGGAAGGTGATGGCTTCTACGTTGTTTGCGCCGAATTGTTGTTGCGCCAACAGTAGGCAGGTGGCGGAATCTTGTCCACCGGAAAAAATAACGAGGGCTTTGCGGTTCATCGGGCTGCCTGAAAAAAGGGCTTATTATACCGTTACCGTGTCGGCTTGCCTTTATCGGGCATGAAAAACAGCTATCCGAAAATTGTATTACGGATAGCTGTTTTGATTGATGAATCCTTATTTGGTCATTGGCGGATTCGGGTGGGCGGGTTGGGGTGCGGATGCCTGCTGAACCGTTTGCGGGTAGGGATAAGCCGGTACGGGTGCGGGCTGCTGCGGCACGGCATATTTTGGGGGAGATTGCGGCAGATGAAATTGAGGATTGGCTTGGGGATGGTTGCATGCAGTCTGTTGGGCATAGGTCGGTCATGCGTGCCACATCTTCCATTTTGTCCACTTCTGTTGTAACGATATATCCTTGTGCGGATAAGAATAGTGTTGCCGCAGTAACAGCGATGTCGCGAATATATTTCAAATTGGATAAACAGTTTGGCTCGTCCATCTCACAGTCCTTCCTAATGAATGATGAAAAGAATTGTTTGAAATTGAACTTTTAAAGTTCAAATTTATCTTAAAAAGATATTCATGTCAAGATAGAGATGCGACAAGATGCGCGTTTTTCTAATCTTTCAAACCCGTTATGTCTGCTCCCGACCTTTCTGCCATCAACCGCCAAATCGGACAAAGTATTGCCAAACGCCGCCAGCAGGCAGGTTTGACCCAAGAACAGGTGGCCGAACGCTTGGGTATCGGTTATGTGGCGGTGTCGCGTATGGAACGCGGCTTGGTTATGCCGACTGTTGCCCGTTTATATCAGCTTGCTGAAATTTTGGGCTGCTCCAGCGCGGATTTATTAGATGAAAACAGCCCGCTTGCCGATGACCAAGCCCGCCGCCTGTACCGTCTGTTTGCCCGTTTGTCGGAAAACGACCGCAAAATGTTGGGCGATGTGTTGCAGATATTAAGCGAGCGTTTGTGCGAAAAATAAAAAATCTGCTTGAAACAAAAAGGTTTCAAGCAGATTTTTCAGTTTCAGATTACCTAAACGGCAAAGCGTTAGAATTTGTGAAAAATAATGCGGCGGCAGGGGGCGGCGGTTATACTTTTGCCTTTTTGCGCGGCGAGGGAGGAATCATGCCGTTATACCGCAAGGTTTTATTTTTGGTGTCGGGCGTGGCGTTTGGCGGTGTGGCCGCTTCGCTGTTTGCCCAGTATGTGTTGGGCATGAACCCGTGCGTGATGTGTATTCAGCAGCGTTTGGCTTTAGTGGGGATTGCGCTGTTGTCGCTGCCCTGCTTGCTGCTGCCGCTTCAGCGTATGGGCGGACGCACGGCGGCAGCGGTGCTGTTGTCGCTGCCTGCGGGTTTCGGGCTGTATATTGCCGCCAAGCAGCTGCATTTGCAAAGCCTGCCTTTGGATATGCAGCCTTCCTGCGGCGCACCGTGGACGTTCCGTCTGCGCGATTGGCCTTTACTTGACTGGTACGAGCCTTTAATTCGCGGCACGGGTGCATGCGGCGAGGTGTACCGTGTATTGGGTGTGCCGTTGGCGGTGTGGAGTGCTTTATTTTTTACGGCGGTATTGCTGGTGTTGTGGGGCATGTGGTGGCAAAGCCGCCGTGCTGACTGAAAAGATTTTTCAGGCAGCCGACTTAAATCACGCCCAAGTCGCGCAAACCGCGTTCAATGCCGTCTTCGTGTATCGGCGGACAAACATATTTGGCCAGCCGTTTTAACTCGGGGGCGGCATTGCCCATTGCCACACCGAAGCCGACCGCCGACAGCATTTCCACATCATTGGCACCGTCGCCGAACGCCATCGCATCGGCCATCTCCAACCCCAACGCGCCTAAAGCAGCGCGAATGCCGCGTGCTTTAGAGCCTTGTTTATCCAGAATATCCACGCCACCCGTATGCCAGCGCACAATCTTCAGTTGCGGCGGCAGCAATCCGCGTACGAAATCATCTTGTTCGGGCGGAAAAAATGCCAACATTTGATATATGGGGTAACGGGTATAGTGTTCGGGGTCAATTTCATAAGGCAGGCGCAAAACACGGGCGGCTGCCGCCAGATAAGCGTCTTCGCGTGCCACCGCCAGTTGCGCTGCCGACACAAAAGCATGGTTGATACCGGCTGCCGTCAGACGGGCGGCGGTGTCGCGCAGGGTATCGGTCTGCATGGGAAAATCGGCCAGCGTGGTATTACGGTAACGGATATATTGGCCGTTTATCCACACCAACAGTTCAATGCCGCATTCATCAATTAGGGCTTTCACCGCTTCAGGCAGCACCGACGGGCTGCGGCCGGTAGCAATCGCCGTTATCACGCCGCTTTGCCGCAGTTGCAATAGGGCGCGGCGGGCAGATTCGGGCACACGCGCTTCGTCTTTGATATACAGCGTGTCGTCAATATCAAAAAAAATAATTTTCGGTTTAAACATAATGGTTTTATAAAAAACTTTCAGGCAGCCAAGCTGCCTGAAAATACAATCGTTCTTATACCCAATACCTATTTTTTCACTGGCTGGGTAACCGGTTTAGCAGATTTCTGAGCTGCGGGCGGATTGGCGGTAACGGTCAATT
>JAUNOT010000033.1 GCA_030537065.1 Conchiformibius sp. | reverse complement strand
CATTATCTTAACCTATAAATGAGAATTTAGTCGTTATCTAGGACAGCCCCAAATTATTTAATCATTCTACAAGATGTAGTATATCTTCATAGATATTTTCTTGAATAATACTATTAATTGTAATTAGAAAACATTCTAATGAAAATTCCTTTATAATAATAAAGTTAGATGACCAAAAGTAGTAACTATATGCTGGATTTTCATTCTCACCACCCCTTTTCATAATATCTGAAATAGATTTCATGGTAAATACACTACCCCAATACGTATATTCCCCTATCTTCAGATAAAAATCTAAGTTTTCACTTTTAAAATCACTGTTAGATAAATCGAATGATTGGTTAGAATAAATCACGAAGTCCTTATTTTCATAATATATTGGATATGTATTTTCCATTTTATTAATGCAGCTCCTTTTTCTAGCGTGTAGCTTGGCTTGTGCGGAAGCCGTAACCCAACATTTCTGAACAAACTTTTATGTTGGGTTTTCGCTGCGCTTCAAGCCAGCCCGTTAATCATGCGCCAGCGCATCAATCGGATTGAGTTTGGAAGCGTTTTTGGCGGGAATAAAGCCGAATAATACGCCGATTACGGTGGAACACAGCACCGCGCCGACAATAGAAGCGGTAGAAAACGCCATACTGAAATCTTCGGCAAAGCGGTTAAACATGGCTGCCAAGGCAAACGACAGCGCAATCCCCGCAAAGCCGCCAATCAAACACAGCAACACCGACTCAATTAAAAACTGCTGCATAATATTGCCTTGTCTCGCACCGATTGCCATGCGCACACCAATTTCTCGGGTGCGCTCGGTAACGGACACCAACATAATATTCATTACGCCAATACCACCCACCACCAGCGAAATCAGGGCAATAGACGAAATCAGCAGCGTCATCGCGCCTGTGGTGCTTTCTACGGTTTGTTTGATGCTGTCGCTGTTGTTCATAAAAAAGTCTTGCGTGCCGTGCCGCGCGGTTAGCAATTCGGTCAGGCTTTTTTCGGCAACTTGTGAATTGACTTCGTCTTTGATTTTAACGGTGATGTTGTTGATGTGTTTGTCGCCGCTAATTTGGCTCATCACGGTGGTGTAGGGCGCCCACATTTGCAGGCTGTCGCCGCCGCCACCAAAACCGCTTTTCTGTTCGGCGCTGATGCCGATAACGGTCAGCGGGCGTTTTTTAAACAAAACGGTTTTGCCCAGCGGGTTTGTGTCTTCAGGAAACAGTTTTTTCACGGTGTTGGGGTCAATCACAACCACTTGGGCGCGGTTTTTGACGTCTTCTTCGTCAAACAATCGCCCTTGTGCCAGCTTGATGCCGCGCACGTCAAAATATTGTTCGCCTGCGCCGTACAGGGTGGCGGACAGGTCGGTGTTTTGAAAGGTGAGTGTGCCGCTGCTTTGCATCATGGGGGTGGTGCTGTCCACATAGCTTTGGCGGCTGATGGCTTCGCTGTCGGCAACGGTAAGGGTTTGGATGCGGTGGCGGCTGCGGTCGCCAAAGCCTTTACCAGGGTAAATGCCGATGGTATTGGTGCCGATTGCGCTGATGTCGCTTAATATTTTTTCCTGCGTACCTTTGCCCAAGGCAACCACGGACACTACAGCGGCAATGCCGATAATAATGCCGAGCATGGTCAGCAGCGAGCGCATTTTGTGGGCGATAATGGCTTGCACAGACATGGTGCAGGCTTCGGCAAACTGGTCTTTGTAAAACGCCCAGCCGTGTTTTTCAGGCAGCGTGCGCACGGCAGACGGGGCAGGCGCGGCTTGGCTGCGGTCGCTGATGATTTCGCCGTCACGGATTTCAATCACGCGGTTGGCTTGGGCGGCGATTTTGGGGTCGTGGGTGACCATAATCACGGTATGCCCGTCGCGGTGCAGTTCGCGGATAATGTCCATCACGTTTTCGCCGCTGTGGGAATCCAGTGCGCCTGTGGGTTCGTCGGCAAAAATAATTTCGCCACCGTTCATCAGGGCGCGGGCAATGGACACGCGCTGCTGCTGTCCGCCCGACAGTTCGGATGGTTTATTGTTTTCCTTGCCCTGCAAACCCAGCTTTGCCAACAGCAAATCGGCACGTTGGCGGCGGTCGCGCTGTTCCATGCCTGCATACACGGCGGGCAGGGCGACGTTTTCCCGTGCCGTCAGCGTACCCAATAAGTTATAACGTTGAAAAATAAAGCCGAAACGTTTGCGGCGCAAGGCGGCGAGTTGGTCGGCGTTCATTTGCGCGGTTTCGTCGCCGCCAATGCGGTACGAGCCTGATGTGGGCGTGTCCAAGCAGCCGAGAATATTCATCAGCGTGGATTTGCCCGAACCCGATTGCCCGATAATGGCGACAAAATCGCCTTTTTCTATGGATAAGTTGATGTTTTTTAAGATATGAACGCGGTTTTCGCCCGCGCCAAAATAGCGGTTGATGTTTTGACATTCAATTAAAGACATAATGCGGGCTTTCGGAACGGTTGGGGTTTTCAGGCAGCCTGAACGCACAAACTGCCTGCTGGTGTAGAAACAACAATCAACGCATCGGCGGGCTGCGACGCTGCGGTTTACCGTTTACCTGCGCTTCTTGTTCACTCGCACTCATTTCCGAAACAATCACTTGTTCGCCTTCTTTCAAACCTTTGCGGATTTCCACATTCATGCTGTCTTTTAAACCCGTTTCCACTTCGCGCGGCTGTGGTTTGCCGTCTGCGCCCAATACGCGCACGGTTTTTTTGCCTTTTTGATTTTTGATGACGGTGTTCGGCACAATTAAAACATTGTCGGCACGATTGATTTCAATGGTATTTTGCGTGGTCATGCCGATGGCGAGCTTGCCTTCGGGATTGTCAATCAACGCCCGCGCATAATAGTAAACCGCATTGTCGGTACTGTCGGTAGATTTGCTGTAACTGCCTTTAGACAGCGTGGTTAAACCAGGGTCAATGCTGTCCAACACGCCTTCAATCGGCGTATCGGGTTCGGACAAAATGGTAAAACTCAAGTTTTGCCCTGCTTTTACTTTGGTGGCATCGCCCTCGGCAATCTGCATTTTATTCAACATCGTCCCCAAATCGGCAATTTGCACAATGGTGGGCGTGGTGTTGTTGGCGTTTACCGTTTGTCCTTCTTCCACCACCAGCGACACCACCGTTCCGCCCATCGGTGCGGTGATGCGGGTGTAGCCCAAATCGGCTTCGGCGGTGTTAATCGCGGTTTCGGTTTGGCGGATAACCGAATGCAGCTCTTTAATTTTGGCTTTGGCGGCGGCAAGGCTGTCTTCCACGTTTTCAAATTCTTCTTTGGAAACGGCATCTTCTTGCTGTAAGACACGGTAGCGGTCAAACTTTTTCTGTGCGGTTTTCAGGGAAATCTGCGCCGATTCCAACTGCGCCCGATAAGTGTCCAGCTTGGCACGGTGGTTGTCCAAGGCATTGCGCTGGCTGGTGCTGTCGATTTCGGCAATCAAATCGCCTTTTTGCACCTGCTGACCAATCACAACGTGCATTTTTTTAATCTGCCCCGATGCCTGTGCGCCCACGTCCACCAGTTGCGAAGCGGAAATTTCGCCCACGGCAGACACGGTTTGGCTGATGCTGCCGCGTTTAACGGCTTCGGTGATGTATTCGGTTTTTTCTTCGGGGCGGAAATATTGCCAGCCGCCCCAAACGGCGGCGGCGAGCAGGGCGAGAATCAGAAGGATTTTAACGGCGGTTTTCATCATGATGGGGGCTTTGTGTCGGCGTAAAAACGTGCCATCTTATCGGAAATACGAATGAAAACCAAGTGCCGAAAAAGGAAAACATGCTTATTATTATTTGATTTTTAATAAATTTTTAAATATTGATTTTACATCATTTTAATCAGGCTGCAGCAAGATTACATTTTCAGGCTGCCTGAAAATGATTGCTGCGCCGCCGCCCACAATCCCGCTGCCTGACGCGCCGTGCGTTCAATATTCCATGCCGCCCGCGCCAGTAAATCGGGCAAGTCGGCAGCACGGTCAATACAAGGCAGCACGGCGGCAAAGCCGTGTTCGTTTAAGGCTTCCGCGCCCTGCCCCACGCTGCCTGCCAAACCCAGCACGGGTACGCCGTGCGCCTGTGCTGCCCGCAATACGCCCAACGGCACTTTACCGAACAGGGTTTGTCCGTCCATCCGCCCTTCACCGGTTATCACCAAATCGGCACCGGCAATTTTGTCCGCCAAGCCGTTGGCCGCCATCACCAGTTCCACCCCCGCGCACAAATCCGCCCCCAGCAAAACGCGCAGGCCGAATCCCAAACCGCCCGCCGCACCGCTTCCCGCTTCATCACGGCGGTCGCCGCCGTATTGCCGCGCCGCCACATCGGCAAAATGCGCCAAGGCCGCATCCAATTCGGCCACCATTGCCGCATCCGCCCCTTTTTGCGGGGCAAATACTGCACTGGCGCCACGTTCGCCGCACAACGGGTTATCCACATCGCAGGCAGCCGACAAACGGCATTCGCGCAAAGCGGGCAGGCTGCTTGAAGCGTCTATTGCGGCCAAACGGCGTAAAGCCGCACCGCCGCGCGGCAGTTCTACACCGTTTGCGTCCAGCAGGCGGAAACCCAAGGCCTGCGCCATGCCCGCGCCGCCGTCATTGGTGGCCGAACCGCCGATGCCCAAAATAATCCGCCGTGCGCCGTTTTCCAAAGCATGGCGCAGCATTTGTCCGACACCAAAGGTGGAAGTGTGCAAAGGATTGCGCTCGTGCGGCAGCAATAAGTGCAAACCGGCTGCCTGCGCCATTTCCATAACCGCCGTACCGTCCGGCAGGCGGGCATAGGCCGCTTCTACCGTGCGCCCCAAAGGGTCGGCTACCGACAGGCAGACACGCTCGCCGCCGCAGGCAGACAACAATGCTTCGGTCGTTCCTTCGCCGCCGTCCGCCATCGGTACGCGGCAGTATTCGGCATCGGGCAATACGGCACGGAAACCGCGTTCCACCGCCGCACAAACTTGTTCCGCCGTCAGGCTTTCTTTAAACGAATCGGGAGCAATAACAATTTTCATGGTTTTATCCTTTCAGGCAGCCTGAAAAACACAAAGCACCGCTATCTTGACAGACAACGGTGCCGATATGACCTAATTATTTGGGTCTTTTTTGCAGATTAAGTTTGAGCGGCGTGCTGGGCGGTGCTTGTTTGGCGGCCGGTTCGTCGTCTTGGGTCAGCCGTTTCAAGCCGCCGCCCAAGGCTTTATACAAATCCGCCATATTTTCCAGCAGGTTCAAACGGGTGGACAACACGGCACTTTCCGCCGAATAGCTGGTACGCTCGCCGTCCAGCAAATCCAGCGAGCTGGCCGCACCGTGCTGGTAACGCAGCTTAATCAGGCGCAGGCGTTCATTGTAGGCTTTGCGCTGGGCAAGGTGCGACTGATACTGGCTGTCCAAGGCAGCACGCGCAGCCAAAGCATCGGCCACATCGCGGAACGCCCCCTGTACCGCCGCTTCATACGCCACCACAGTTTTTTCTTGGGCGATTTTTACCGCTTCAATATTGGCCTTGTTTTTGCCCCAGTCAAAAATCGGAATATTGATAACCCCGCCGACCGACCAACTGCGGCTGCCGCTTTTAAACAAATCGCCCAACTGGCTGCTGCCCAAACCCAAACTGCCGGTCAAGCCGATGGTGGGAAACAGTGCGGCACGCGCCACACCGATATTGGCATTGGCCTGACGCAGTTGGTATTCGGCGGCACGGATGTCGGGACGGTTCAGCAGCACCTGCGAACTTAATCCGGCCGGCAAACGGGCGATTTTATACTGGCTGTCTAAAGGCAGGGCTTTGGGCAGATTGTTCGGCAAAGGCTGGCTAATCAGCAAGGCCAAGGCATTACGCGCCTGCTCGCGGCCTTTGAGGGCGGCAGCATAGTTGGCTTTGGCGGTTTCAATGGCAGCTTCCTGCTCGCGCAGGGCAACGGCAGAAATCACGCCCGCCTTGTGTTTGAGTTTGGTCAGGCGGTAGGTTTCTTCGCGGCTGGCCAAAACGCGCTTGGCCAAGGCCATATTGTCGTTGGCATACAGTTCGGCAAAATGGGCTTTGGCCACGGCGGCAATCAGGCTCAAATGGGCGGCATCACGCGCCGACTCGGTGGCAAAAAACTGTTGCAGCGCGGCATCGCTGCTGTTGCGGACGCGCCCCCACAAATCCAGCTCGTAAGTGGCTGTGCCCAAACCAACGCTGTAATTGCCGCGGCTGCCTGCGACATTACCGCTGCGGCCGATGCCGCCGTTGCCGTTCAGCATCGGCATTTCGGCGGTGCGGGTGATGGCGTATTGGGCGCGCACCTGTTCCACATTCAGGGCGGCAGTACGCAAATCAGTATTGTTTTTTAAAGCCAAATCAATCAAGGCATGCAGGCGCGGGTCGGCAAAATAGTCTTTCCAGCCCAACGAGGCTGCCTGAATGCCCTGCGAACGTGCGGTGTCGTAACGGAAGGTTTCGGGTACGTTCACCGTCGGTTGTTCGTATTCGGGTGCCAGTTTGACCAGCGGTTTGATGTTGCTGCCGCAGGCCGCCAGCAGTAAGGCGGCAAGGGAAGCATAAAATAAAGGAGCGTTTTTCATGATTATTCCTTTTTGTTCGGTTTTCAGGCAGCCCGTTCAGGCTGCCTGAAAAAACGGCATCGTTTTATCTTTTGGTCAGACCGGCAGCTTCTGCGGCTTGAGCGGCATTACGCGGCGGCTTGCCTCTAACGATACGGCGCACAAACACATAAAACACCGGCACCAGCAACACCGACAGGAACGTGCCGATGGTCATGCCCCAAAACACGGTCGTACCGATGGCACGCTGGCTGGCCGAGCTTGCACCTGAAGCGAAGTACAGCGGCACCACGCCCAAAATAAAGGCAAACGAAGTCATCAAAATCGGCCGGAAACGCAGGTGCGCCGCCTCAATGGCTGCCTGAACGGCGGTGCGCCCTTCTTCCTGCAAATCCTTGGCAAACTCAATAATCAAAATCGCGTTTTTCGCACTCAAACCGATAACGGTAATCAAGCCGACCTGAAAGTAAATATCGTTGGCATAACCGACCGGAATGCCGAGCGAATTATTAAACCAGTTGCGCCCCATCACCCCCAGCACAATGCCGAGCAACCCCAAAGGCGCGGCCAGAATCACCGCAAACGGAATCGACCAGCTTTCATATAAGGCCGCCAGCACCAAGAAAACCGCCAAAATCGCCAGCGCATATACCATCAGCGTTTGCGCCGAGCCTTTGGCTTCCTCGCGCGACTGACCCGCCCATTCCACGCTGTAATCGCCGCCGCCGATTTCTTTGACCAGATTTTCAATCTCGGCCATCGCCTGACCGCTGGAATAATTAGCACCGGCAGCCGTGCTTAAAGCCATCGCAGGATAGCTGTTAAAACGCACGCTCTGCTGCATACCGTTCACCCAGTCTGCCTGAACAAAAGTGGACAACGGCACGGCCTTACCCTCGCCGTTATTGACGGTCAGCTTCAATATGTCTTCAGGCTGCATGCGTGCCGACGCTTCCGCCTGCACCATCACGCGCTGCAAGCGGCCTTTATTCGGGAAGTCGTTAATATACGAACCGCCCAATGCCCCTGTCAGCGTGGTACGCACACTGTTCAAATTGATGCCCTGCGCCGCCGCCGCCTCACGATTGATGGTCAGCTTGAGCTGCGGTGCGTCTTCCAAACCGGACGCACGGGTATTGCCTGCATTAAACATGGGGTTTTGACGCATTCTGCCCAACAGCTCGTTACGCTTGGCCAACAACGCGGCATGGCCGTTGTTGTTGCGGTCTTGCAGGTAGAACTCAATACCGCCGTTGCCCAACTCACGGATGGCGGGCGGATTGACCGCAATGGCAAAACCGTCTTTAATTTTGCCCGAAGTCATCAGCGCACCGGTCAGTTTCTTGGTAACGATGGCGGCATCGCGCATCAAATCACCCATAATCAGACGCACCATAAACGGGTCGTCTTTGCCCATCGCCGAGCGTTCGTCCCAGTCTTTCAAAATCACAAAGCCCATCGCCATATTTTGGCCGCTACCGAAAAAGCTGAAGCCAGACACGGTAATAATGTCTTTGACTTCGGGCATCGCCAAAGCGATTTTTTCCAACTCCGCCAAAGTGGCATCGGTACGCTCTTTAGTCGCACCGGCAGGCAACTGCACGCTAACCATCAGGTTGCCTGAATCTTCCGCAGGCAGGAACGAACCAGGCAACTTGGTAAACATCCAGCCTGCACCGGCAGCCAAAGCAAAAAATACAATCATCATGCTGCCGACACGGCGCAGCGAACCGGCCACAACGCCTTCATAGCGTTTGTTGCCCGCATTAAATTTGCGGTTGAACCAGCCGAAGAAGCCGCGTTTGTCGTGATGGTGTCCGGCTTTAACCGGCTTGAGCATGGTGGCGCACAGCGCGGGGGTCAGCGTTAAGGCCAAGAATGCAGAAAAACCGATGGCCAAAGCCATGGTACTGGCAAACTGATAGTAAATACGGCCGGTTGCGCCGCTTAACAGCGTCATCGGAATAAACACCGACACCAGCACGGCGGTAATGCCGATAACCGCACCCGAAATCTGCCCCATTGCTTTTTTGGTGGCTTCTTTAGGCGGCAGACCTTCTTCGGCCATAATCCGCTCTACGTTTTCCACCACCACAATAGCATCGTCCACCACAATACCGATAACCAGCACCATGGCGAACATGGTCAGCACGTTAATGGACATACCCAAATAGTGAATGCCCGCAAACGCGCCCAACAGCGAAATCGGCACCACAATCGCCGGAATCAGCGTATAGCGGATGTTTTGCAGGAACACAAACATCACAATAAACACTAATACCATTGCTTCCAGCAGGGTGTGAATCACCTTTTCAATAGAAATGTCCACAAAAATGGACGTATCGTAAGGTGCGCTCCAGGTCAAATCGCCGGGGAAATAGTTTTGCAACTGCGTCATGCGCTCTTTAACCAGCTTGGCGGTGGCGGTGGCGTTGCCGCTATTGGATAGCATAACAGCAATACCGACTGAAGGCGTGCCGTTCAAACGGGTGCTGGAGCCGTAGCCCTCCGAACCCAATTCAATACGCGCTACGTCTTTCAAGTACACATTCGCACCGTCTGTATTGCTGCGTAACACCACATTACCAAACTGCTCGGGCGTGCTGAGCTGGCCCTGAGCGGTAATGGTGGCAGACACGGTCTGCCCCGGCACGGCAGGCAGCGCACCCAGCGAGCCGGCGGAGATTTGTGCGTTTTGTGCAGAAATGGCGCTGGAAATATCGGCAAACGACAGATTGTAATTTTGCAGTTTGGCGGGGTCTACCCAAATACGCATGGCGCGTTGGGCGGCAAACATCCGCACCGCGCCCACGCCTTTCAAACGCTGCAATTCGGGTACGATATTGCGCTGCGAATAATCGGCAATGTCTTCCAAAGTTTGGTTTTTTGACGAAACAGTCAGCACCATCAAGAAATTGGAACGCGATTTGGAAACGTTTACCCCGTATTGCTGAACGGTTGCAGGCAGCGTGGACAACACTTCGGAAAGTTTGTTTTGCACGTTTACCTGCGCCAAATCTTCGTCCGTATCGGGGGTAAAGGTGAGCGATACCGAACCGGAACCGCTGGAATCGGCAGAAGTGGACATAAAGTCCAAGCCTTCAATGCCGTTCATGCTGCGCTCAATCACCGCCAACACACTGTCTTCCATGACCTGTGCCGATGCACCCGGATAGGTAGCGGACAGGGTAATGGTGGGGGCAGCCACGGAGGGATATTGCGATACCGGCAGGTTACGGATGGCAATCACCCCCGCCAGAATAATAAAGATGGAAATCACCCACGCAAAAATCGGGCGTTCAATAAAAAACTTAGCCATGAAACACCATTTCCTTATTCGGCGGCGGAAGCGTCATCACCGCCGCTGTTGTCGGCCGTATCCGGTGCGGAGGCCGCCGCAGATGCGGCAGGGGCGGCAGACATGCCGTTTTCAGGCTGCCACTCTTGGGTTTTAACCTTGGCGGCATTGAGCATACCGGCAATCATGGTGCCGTCCACCACGACTTTATCGCCCGGATTCAAACCTTCGCTAATTACCCAATAATTGCCTTTCTGACCGGCGGTTTTTACCGTACGCGGTTCCATTTTGCCGGCGGCATTGACAATAGTAACCGTGTCGGTCTGACCGCGTGTCACAGCCTGCTGCGGTACCAAAAAGGCTTCGGGTACGCTGGTCAGCGGCAGCTTAACGCGTACATACAGGCCGCTCATCAGAAGCATTTGCGGATTGGGGATTTCGGCACGGACGGTCAGTTGGCCGGTGGTTTTGTCCACATTGGAATCGGCAAACAGCAAACGCCCCTGATGCGGGTAAGAAGTGCCGTCTTCCAGCTCGATGCTGACGGGGATATGCTCGTTCAGCACTTTTTGACCGGTGCTGATTTGCTGGCGCAATTTAAGCATATCGGATGCGGACTGGGTGATATTGACATAAAGCGGGTCGTTTTGGCGGATACTGGCCATTTTGGTGGTATTGGCGGTAACCAAGCTGCCTTCGCTGACCAGCGATTGGGCAATATGACCGGAAATCGGTGCGGTAATTTGGGTGTGGCGCATATTCACTTCGGCCGAATGAATGGCCGCCTGCGCGGAACGCACCTGCGCCACGGCTGCCCGCTCGGCTGCCTGTGCCGCATCCCATTCCTGTTTGCTGATGGCGTCTGCCTGCACCAAAGGGCGGTAGCGGGCAACATCGGCGCGGGCTTTTTCCAACGCCACTTCCGCCGTCATCAGGGCGGCGTGCGCGCTTTGCAGGGCGGCGTTATACGAAGCGTCGTCCAAGCGGTAAAGCGGCTGGCCTTTTTTAACGAACGAACCTTCTTCAAACAGTCTTTCTTTCACAATGCCGGTGGCCTGCGGCACAATGTCGGCAGTACGCACCGATTCCAAGCGGCCGGGCAAATCGTTTTCCAGCGCCACTTCTTCAGGCTGCACGGTGATGACGGTAACGGTCGGCTCGATGGTTTTCATTTTGGCGGCAATTTCTTTTTCGCGCTTTTCGTTTTGGTTGCCGCAGGCAGCCAGCGCAAGTGAAGCGGCCACGGTCAAAGCCGTCAGCCGCCAAATATGCCGTACCGGTCGGATGGAGGTCATATCGGATGTTTCCTGTTTTAATAATGTTTCAACACACAGAGCCGCACATAAAGCACAGCCCCATGTGTTGCCCCGATTCGGGCGATGTTACGTCCCGCCCGAATAAAAAAGCTTAATTTTACCGCCGTAAACGGCGGGGTTTCAAACCGAAAAGGAATTGTGATAAAACTGTAAAAGCGGGCTGCCTGAAATCGGGTTTCAGCCAGCCTGCTTTGTCAAATCGTCAATAAGGCGTTATTATACATTCATTGGTGTATGTTTTGGGGAATTTGTCCCCAACCGTCACCGGCGCACACCAAAATCCTTTATTTTTTACGCCAACCTTTTCTTTCCGCCGCTTCCCCACCATGCGAAAAAGCAAAACCGAATCCCAGCAAACCCGCCGCCATCTATTGGATGCGGCATTGGAAGTTTTTTACCGCGAAGGCGTGGCAGGCGCAACGCTGCAACAAATTGCCGAGCAGGCGGGGGTAACGCGCGGAGCCTTGTATTGGCATTTCCGCAACAAAGAAGATTTGTTTGAAGCGCTGTTTGAAGACTGTTTCGGCGACATTATCGGCTGCTTGGACAACACCTGCAGCGGCAGCAACCCGTGGCAGCGCGTTCAGGACAGCCTGCTGGCGGTCTTCCGGCTGATTGAACACAACGAGCGTCATTATAAATTTTATACGGTGGTACATTTCAAATGCGAGCGCACCGAACGCACGCGCACGCTGACGCGGCTGACGGAAAAATACCACAATCTGTGTCGCGAACGGATGCGTGCGCTGCTGCCTGAAAACAGCAGCGATGCCGCCCTGCTCTATCTGGAAGCGGCGGTGGTGGGGCTGATTCAGATTTGGGCGGCGCAGCCGCAGCGTTTCAGCTTGAGCGAAACGGCGGCACAACACCTGCATTTTGCGGCAGCGCTGCTGCAAGCGGACAAAAAATAACCTTTCGGGATAAACCCGAAAGGTTTTCAGAATAATACATCAAGATGTATTTGAAGGGAGTTGCAGATGAAAAGGAAACTTGGCGCGGTGGACGGGGCTCGAACCCGCGACCACCGGCGTGACAGGCCGGTACTCTAACCAACTGAGCTACCACCGCGCAATGGTTTAACTGCCATTAGCAATCAATCCAAAAACTTGGTGGGTGATGACGGAGTCGAACCGCCGACATTCTGCTTGTAAGGCAGACGCTCTACCAACTGAGCTAATCACCCTGTGCTTTACATTACGCAACGCTGCGTAACGGAAGTGCGCATTAAATCAAAACCGGTTAAGCACGTCAAGCAAGCCGTAAAGATATTTTTATAGAAATATGTTTTTTTATGAAAAATACTTTTTCAGGCTGCCTGAAAAGAAATTTGCGAACAATTTGTTTGTTAAATTACCGTTAAAAAATGTTTTATTTTGTTGATAAAATATCGCTGCAAACGTTAGAATCGGTTTACGGTCTGCCGCCGTTTCGGGCAAGGCATCTACTTTCCGCACCAACGGCGGAACAGGCAGCCTGAAAAACGGCCGTCAATCCTATTTCCATCCACCTTTTCCGAAAGGACACGCCATGACCCTCAAACCCGCTTCCCTGTTGTTTGCCCTCGCTTTCGGACTGGCTGCCTGCGGCGGCCAGTCGGGTACGCAAAGCCCTGCTGCTTCCGGTGCGGCCGCCCCTGCCGCCGCCAAACCGGCCGGTAAAGATAATGTTGTGATTGACAACGGCGCCGAACCCGAATCGCTCGACCCGCACAAATCCGGCGAAAGCGCTTCGTTTGCCATTATCCGCCAAATGCTGATGGGCTTGGTAGCGGCCGATGCCCAAGGCAACACCGTGCCGGGTGTGGCGGAAAAATGGGAAAGCAGCGACAACAAAGTGTGGACGTTCCACCTGCGTGATGCCAAGTGGGCCAACGGCGACCCCGTTACCGCCGAAGACTTTGTTTACTCGCTGCGCCGCTTAACCGATCCTGCCACCGCTTCGCCCTACGGCAGCTATCTGGGCGATGCCAAAGTGGAAAACGCCGCCGCCATTGCCGAAGGCAAAGCCAAGCCCGACACCTTGGGCGTGAAAGCGTTGGATGCCAAAACCCTGCAATTTACCCTAACCGAAGCCGTGCCGTATTTCCCCGATATGCTGTTGCTGCCCGCGACCTATGCCGTGCATAAAGCCACCGTAGAAAAACACGGCGAAAAATGGACGCTGCCTGAAAACTATATGCCCAACGCCGCCTACAAGCTGAAAGAATGGACAGTAAACAGCCAAATCGTGTTGGAGCGCAACAACGCCTACTACGACAACGCCAAAACCAACATCAACAATATCGTTTTCCTGCCGATTACCGATGCCGCCGTCGGCTACAACCGCTATTTGGCCGATGAAGTGGACCTTGTGCCCGTACCGCCCGAGCAGTTCCAAAAAGTCAAAGCCGAACGCAGCAGCGAAATGTATTCCAATACCAACCTTTGCACGTTCTACTACGAGCCGAACCTGAAAAACCCGATTTTTGCCGATGCCAAAGTGCGTAAGGCCTTAAGCCTGACCCTCGACCGCGAAACCATTGCCGGTAAAGTGATGGGGCGCGGCGAAACCCCCTCTTACCAGTTTACGCCGCCGTCCACACAGGGCATGGGCGAAGTAGCAGTGTCGTGGAAATCTTGGGATGCCGCCAAGCGCACCGAAGAAGCGAAAAAGCTGCTGACCGAAGCCGGTTACAGCGAAAGCAAACCCTTGAAGTTTGAGATTTTGTACAACACCAGCGATGTGGGCAAAAAACTGGTGTCGGCCGGTGCGTCCATGTGGAAAACTGCTTTGGGCAATCTGGTGGATGTGAAAATGATTAATCAGGAATGGAAAACCTCTTTAGAAACGCGCCGCAACGGCAAGTTTGAAATCGCCTTGGCCGGATGGTGTGCCGACTACAACGAGCCGTCCAGCTTCCTGAATATGCTGCGCGCCAACAATACCAACAACACCGGCAAATACATCAAGCCCGAGTTTGAAGCATTGCTGGACAAAACCCTGTCTGCGCCCGATGCTGAAAGCCGCAAAAAGTTGTATCACGAAGCCGAAACAATGTTGGAAAACGACGCCGGCATCATTCCCGTGTATAACCGCGTTTCCGTGATGCTGGTCAAACCGCATATCGGTAACTTTACCAACCAAGACCCGATGAGCAACTGGCTGGTTAAAGACTGGAAATTAAACTAAACCCAACACGCAGGCTGCCTGAAAACATTTCAGGCAGCCTGCGTGTTTGTGGAAAACCGCCGCCGTTACCGATACAATCCCCCGCGCCGCCGCCGTGCGGCCGAATGGTATTTATATTTTAAGGAGTATTACCCATGAAATCATTTAAACCCGTCCTATTTGCCTCGATTTGTGCCGTTCTGGCACACGCCGCCGCCGCCAAAGGCGTGGAAGTACGCGGCGAAGCCTATGCCCGCCCCACCGTGTCCGGCCAAAAACAAAGCGGCGCATTCTTTACCCTGCACAATACCGATGCCGCCGACAATGTGCTGGTGGCCGCCACCGCCCCCGTGCAACTGGCCGGACGCACCGAGCTGCACACCCACATCAACGACAAAGGCGTAATGCGGATGCGCGAAGTCAAAGGCGGCATTCCCCTGCCCGCCAAAGCCACCGTAGAACTGAAGCCCGGCAGCTATCATGTCATGTTTTTTGATTTAAAACAGACGCTGACGGTCGGCAAAACCTTTCCCCTCAACCTGAAATTTAAAAACGGCCGCAGCAAAACCATTACCGTCAAAGTAAAACCGATGACCGCCGCACCGGCACATCAACACGGCAAGGAAAGCGGCCAAAACCACCACCAACACTGATTTCAGGCAGCCTGAAAAACCCAAAGGGGCGGATAAACATCCGCCCCTTTTTTAAAAAAGCCGCCGCAGAATGCAAACATAACTTGACACAAAGGTTAAATTTCTTAAAGATAGCATATTCCTTGGTCTGTTGCGGCCTTGGCGCAACAACCGCCCTTTATCCCCTTATAAAAAAAGGAACCGCAATGATGAAACCGTCCTCCCACATCAAGCCCCTGCTGCTGGCATTGGGCATTGCCTTCGGTTTGGCCGCCTGCGGTGGCGGCAACGACACAGCCAATCAGGCTGCCCCTGCCGTTTCAGGCAGCAGCGGTGAGCTGGCCGAAAAACAGGAAATCACCCTCAACAACGGTGCCGAACCCGAATCGCTTGACCCGCACAAAGTGTCGGGCGTACCCGAATCCAATATCCTGCGCCAAATTCTGGTCGGCCTGACCACCACCGACAATGACGGCAATACCGTAGCGGGCATGGCGGAAAGATGGGAAAGCGCCGACAACAAAGTATGGACGTTCCACCTGCGTGATGCCAAATGGAGCAACGGCGACCCCGTTACCGCCGAAGACTTCGTTTATGCCATGCGCCGCCTGACCGACCCTGCTACCGCCTCACCCTATTCCAGCTATCTGGCCGATGTGGGCGTGGTCAACGCGCAGGAAATTATGGACGGTAAAGCCAAACCCGACACCTTGGGTGTCAAAGCGCTGGATGCCAAAACCCTGCAAATCACCCTGAAAGAACCTGCGCCGTTCTTCCCCGACACCATGATTCACTCATCGGTGAAGCCCGTACACAAAGCCACCGTAGAAAAACATGGCGACAAATGGACACAGCCTGAAAACTTTGTCGGCAACGGCGCGTATCTGCCCAAATCATGGACGGTAAACGACCGCATCGTATTGGAACGCAATCCGCAGTATTACGATAACGCCAACACCAAAATCGACCGCATCACCTTCTTGGCGATTACCCAAGCCACCACCGATATGGACCGTTTTAAAGCGGGCGAAGTGGACGTTACCTACAACGACATTCCGCACGAGCAGTTCAAATCGCTGAAAGAAGAAATGGGCGAACAAATGAAAATTTCGCCCTATCTGTGTACCTATTATTACGAGTTCAACCATACCAAGCCGCCGTTTGACGATGCCCGCGTGCGCAAAGCCCTGTCGCTGACACTCGACCGCGAGCTGTTCGCGCAAAAAGTGGTCGGACGCGGCGAAACCGCTGCCTATCAGTTCACCCCCACCGCCACGCAGGGCATGAACAACTTTACTCCCGAATGGAAAAACTGGGATGCCGCCAAACGGGTTGAAGAAGCGAAAAAACTGCTGGCGGAAGCCGGTTACGGCGAAGGCAAACCGCTGAAGTTTGAGCTGCTGTACAACACCAGCGAAAACCACAAGAAAAACGCCGTGGCCGCGTCCGAATTGTGGAAACAGGCTTTGGGCTTTGTGGAAATTACCCTGAACAATCAGGAATGGAAAACCTATTTGGACACGCGCCGCAACCAAAAACACCAAATGGCACGCGGCGGCTGGTGTGCCGACTACAACGAAGCGTCCACCTTCCTGAATACGTTTAAATCCACCAGCTCCAGCAACTACGGCAAATACAACAGCGCCGAGTTTGACGGTCTGATTGCCAAAACTTTGGGCGGCGATGTGACGCCCGAGCAGCGCGCCGATTTGTACAAACAGGCCGAAGCACTGTTGGATAAAGATGCCGCCACCATTTTTGTGTACCACTATGTGTCGCCGCGTCTGGTTAAACCGTATATCGCCGGTTATTCCAATAAAGACCCGATGGACAATTATCAAGTGAAAAACTGGTCGGTATTGAAACACTAAGCAACCGCGCCGTTTCCTGCCCGCGGCAGCCTGCCGCGTCGGGAAACGGTATAGGGTCTGTTGACATTTCGTTCACGGTGTCTTTTCCGCCAAAAATCGGCGGCTTCCGCGTTAAAAATCCTTGCCGATGGGCGGGCATCGGCGCGGATTTTTGCCTTGAATCCGCCGTTTTTGGACGAAAAATTCATGCCATGCCCGAAATGTCAACAGACCCTAGCGTTTTCAGGCAGCCTGAAAACGTATCACCGAGTCATACAATAAATCTCTTCACAAACCCATCCAAAGGCCTTCTCATGTTTAAACTGATTGTACGGCGCATTCTGGAAGCCATTCCCACCCTGCTGGTGCTGATTACCGTATCGTTTTTTATGATGCGTCTGGCACCGGGCAGCCCGTTTACCGGCGAGCGCAACCTGCCGCCTGCGGTGTTGGCAAATATTGAAGCCAAATACCATCTGAACGACCCCATCTGGTTGCAATATCTGAATTATCTGAAACAACTGGCGCAGGGCGATTTCGGCCCTTCGTTTAAATATAAAGACTATACGGTTAATGAACTGCTGGCGCAGGCCTTGCCCGTTTCGGTGGAGCTGGGGCTGTATGCCTTTATCATCTCGGTCAGCATCGGCGTGGGCATCGGTGTGCTGGCGGCACTGCGGCAAAACACCGCCACCGACTACACGCTGATGACGCTGGCAATGACCGGCGTGGTCATTCCCAACTTTGTGAAAGCACCGCTAATGGTGCTGCTGTTTGCGGTGATATTGAAATGGTTTCCGGCCGGCGGCTGGAACGGCGGCGCGTTTATGAACTTGGTGTTGCCGGTTACCGCGCTGTCGGTGGGCTATATCGCCAGCATTTCGCGGATTATGCGCGGCTCGATGATTGAAGTGATGAACAGCCCGTTTATCCGCACCGCACGGGCAAAAGGCCTGCCGATGCGCTATGTGGTGTTCCGGCACGCGCTGCGCCCTGCGCTGCTGCCGGTGATTTCCTATTTGGGGCCGGCCTTTGTCGGCATTATTACCGGTTCGATTGTGATTGAAACCATTTTCGGCCTGCCGGGCATCGGCCAGTTGTTTGTCAACGGCGCACTCAACCGCGATTACGGCATGGTGTTGAGCCTGACCATTTTGGTGGGCGTGCTGACCATTGTGTTTAATGCGGTGGTGGATATTCTGTATGCGGTCATCGACCCGAAAATCCGCTATTAAACGTTTCAGGCTGCCTGAAATGAAACCAACCGTTTGTTTGGAAAGAAAACCATGTTAGTTGATAAAAAAACCGGTGCCGCTTTGGCCGCCAATATGGCGGAAGCGGAAGTGAAAGGCCGCAGCCTGTGGCAGGACGCATGGCTGCGTTTCCGCCGCAACAAGGCCGCCTTGTCCAGTATGTTTATTTTGCTGCTGATTGCGGCGTGGGTGCTGATTGTACCGACGCTGACCCCGTTTGATTACAGCCACACCGACTGGGCGAATATGCACACTGCCCCTTCGTTTGACAACAAACACTATTTCGGTACGGATTCGCTCGGCCGCGATTTGCTGACGCGCGTGTCCATCGGCGGACGCATTTCGCTGATGGTGGGCGTAGCGGGCGCGCTGGTGGCGGTGCTGATTGGTACGGTGTACGGCGCGGTGTCGGGCTATATGGGCGGCAAAACCGATATGTTGATGATGCGCTTTT
>JAUNOT010000001.1:5254-68640 GCA_030537065.1 Conchiformibius sp. | reverse complement strand
GGCATTATCTTAACCTATAAATGAGAATTTAGTCGTTATCTAGGACAGCCCCTTAAAAAATATCATAATGTAAATGGTAAAGAAAAAGAAGTTAAAGTTGGTTTTTCATTTACTGCTTTCTTCTTTCCGATTATTTGGTCTTTATATAATCGTCTGTGGGGATGGGCGACGGCTTGCTTTGCAATATTCTTTATTACTGGTTCTATATTATCATCTTCAATAGAATCTAGAGTAAATTATGCTATTTCGCAAGGGGGCTATGGTGGGCAGAACGATAATACAGTCTTGTTTGCTTTTCTATTTTGGCTTGTTGTACAAATTGCTATGAGAACTTATTTGGGATTGAACGGTAATAAATTTAAGGAGGAAAAGTTAATTCAACGTGGGTTTGTTTTAAAACAATAACCTAATTGGGGCTGCCTGAAACCGTTTTCAGGCAGCCTGCCGCTTATTCGCTGTACACCCGTTTGGCGCGTTTAATATTGCACACGACTTCATACGCCAACGTTCCGGCCGCCGCCGCCACTTCGTTTACCGATACCGTATCGCCGAACAGTTCCACCTCGTCACCGATGCCTTCGTGCGCCTCGTTTAAATCTACCGTCATCATATCCATCGACACCCGTCCAATCACGCGCGTGCGCAAACCGTTTACCGCTATCGGCGTATCGGTCGCGGCGCGGCGCGGATAACCGTCGCCGTAGCCGCAGGCAATCAACCCCACTCGCGTGGAACGTTTGGTGTAAAACGCCGCGCCGTAGCCGACCGGTTCATGCGGCTGCAACACCCGTTCCGCAAACACACGCGTGGTCAGGCGCATCACCGCCTGCAAACGTTCATCCGTGCCGCCGAAAGGCGAAATGCCGTACAAGGCCAAACCGGCACGCCCCCAGTCGCGCCGTGCTTCGGGGTAGGCCAGCAGCGCGGCGGAGTTGGCCAAACTTTCTTCTCCGGTCAAACCGGCGCAGGCAGCGTCAAAGGTTTCCAACTGCATTTCCGTCATGCCGCGTTCCGCTTCGTCGGCGCAGGCAAAATGGCTCATTTTCACAATTTCCGCCACTTTCGGGCTTTGCTGCAAAGCGGTGTAGGCGGCGGCGTAGTTGTGTGGAAAAATACCGGCGCGGTGCATGCCGCTGTCCATTTTCAGCCAGACTTTGACCGGCCGCGCCCAATCGTAGGCCAAAAATTGTTCCAACTGTGCCTGATGGTGGATAACCGGCCATAAATCATAGCGTTCCACCTGTGCATATTCCGCCGCTTCAAACACGCCCTCCAGCAGCACAATCGGCTTACCGATACCGTGTTCGCGCAATTCCACCGCCTCTTCCAGCATCGCCACCGCAAAGCCGTCCGCCATATCGTCCAAGGCCTGTGCACAGCGTACCGCGCCGTGTCCGTAGGCATCGGCTTTGACCACGGCCAGCAGTCTGCCGCCGTGCAAATGTTTTAAAATCTGATAATTATCGCGCAAACGGTTAAGGCGGATTTCACAGGTAAGCGGACGCATGGCAAACTCCTTTCAGGCAGCCTGAAAACGGCAAAAGTAGCCATTATAAAGCCTTTGCCGCAGCCGCGCCTGCTTTCAAACCGAAAAAGAATCAAGGATAAACCCTGAAAAAACACTTGCCCAAACCGCCAAAAAGCCACTAAAATGCGCGGTTTTCTATATTGATACACTTCCCTAAGGAATAAAACATGGTAGTTATCCGTTTGGCCCGTGGCGGCTCCAAAAAACGTCCTTTTTACAACATCATCGTAGCCGACAGCCGCGCCCGCCGCGACGGTCGTTTTATTGAGCGCGTGGGCTTCTACAACCCCGTTGCCAACGAAAAACAAGAGCGCGTCCGCCTGCACGACGACCGCCTGAACCACTGGATTGCCCAAGGCGCCCAACTGAGCGAAGCCGTTGCCAAACTGGTGAAAAACCAACAGGCCGCCGCTTAATTCATGAGTGAAAACTGGATTGCCATGGGCTATGTCAAAGGTGCGTTCGGCATCAAAGGCTGGCTGAAAGTCAAAGCCGATACCGAATACACCGACAGCCTGCTGGATTATCCCGAATGGCGTTTGCAGAAAGACGGCAACGTCTTGAACGCGCAAGTGGAAAGCGGCAAAGCCGTCGGCGACGAACTGCAAGTCAAACTGGCAGGCGTGGACGACCGCGACACCGCCGCCTTATTGCGCGGCTACACCATTGAAATCCCCCGTGAAGCCTTTGCCCCCGCCGAAGAAGACGAATACTACTGGGCCGATTTGGTCGGCTTAAGCGTGTTCAACCGCGACGGCGCAGAATTGGGCAAAGTGCAAAACCTGATGCAGACCGGCGCACACGACGTTTTGGTGGTGCAAGGTGCTTACGGGCAAAAACTGATTCCCTTCGTCGCCCATTATATTGACGACGTTTCCCTGACCGAACAGCGCATTACCGCCGATTGGGGTACGGATTACTGATGTTTGTCCAAGCCATTACCCTGTTTCCGGAAATGTTTGACGGCATTACCGCACACGGTGTAACCGGCCGCGCCCTGCAACAGGGTTTGTGGCAGTTTGAGGCAGTTAATCCGCGCCGTTTTGCCGACAACCGGCTGGGTTATATTGACGACCGTCCTTTTGGCGGCGGCCCCGGCATGATTATGATGGCACCGCCGCTTCAGGCAGCCGTCCGTTTTGCCCAAAGCCGCTACCGTGGCGACAGCAGCCGCGTGATTTACCTCAGTCCGCAGGGTCGTCCGCTTAAACATCCGGATGTGTGCCGCTTGGCGCAATACGACAATCTGGTGCTGCTGTGCGGCCGTTATGAAGGTGTGGACGAGCGTGTGCTGCAAAGCTGCGTGGACGAAGAAATCAGTATCGGCGATTTTGTCGTTTCCGGCGGCGAGCTGCCGGCCATGATGTTGATGGATGCCGTTTTGCGGCTGATTCCGGGCGTGTTGGGCGACAGCCGTTCCGCCGAGCAGGATTCGTTTGCCGACGGCCTGCTGGATTGTCCGCATTACACCCGTCCCGCCGAATTTCAAGGCATGGGCGTGCCGGAAGTGCTGACTTCGGGCAACCATCCCGCGATTGCCGAATGGCGCTTGGAACAAGCGTTACGGCGTACTTTGGCGCGCCGCCCCGATTTGCTGGTCGGCCGCGACTTACTCCCACAGGAAGCCCGTCTTTTGGATAAAATCCAAAAGGAACAGGCGTAACCATATTATATTTAAGGAAAAACCAATGAACCTGATTCAACAACTCGAGCAAGAAGAAATTGCCCGTTTGGGTAAAGAAATCCCCGCTTTCGCCCCCGGCGACACCGTAGTGGTGTGGGCGCGTGTGGTAGAGGGTAACCGTACCCGTCTGCAAGCCTATGAGGGCGTAGTAATTGCCAAACGCAACCGTGGTTTGAACAGCAGCTTTATCGTGCGTAAAATTTCCAACGGCGAAGGCGTAGAGCGTACTTTCCCCTTGTACTCGCCCCGTGTGGAAAAAATTGAAGTGAAACGCCGCGGTGACGTGCGCCGTGCCAAGTTGTACTACTTGCGTGGCCTGACCGGTAAAGCCGCCCGTATTAAAGAAAAATTGCCTGCCCGTAAACAAGGCTAAGCAGTATCCATTTAAACGCCCGTTTTTGTTAGAAAACAGAAACGGGCGTTTTTTCAGGCAGCCTGAATTTTTAGAGCAAGCACCGCTTAATCGCATTTTTTGCCGTGGAATATTGGGTTTCCTGATACAACGCCCGCAGTTTCTGTTGGGCATACTCACCCGACAGCCGCAAATGATCCAACACCATATTCCCCAAAGCCGTACTCAACGCCCCCTTATTGAAAATTTTGCCGTAAAACAATTTGGCCAACAACGCCATTTTATCGATGACCATTTTGTCGTCAGTCGGCAAAAACACCATCGCAAACTGCAAAATATTGCCCCATTCGATTTCGCGGTAGGTATCCCAACTCTGCGGGTTTTCTTCTACCAGCCAATCCACCCATTGGACAAAACAGTCTTGAAACACATGGTTCACACCGCTTTGCCAAACGGCTTCGGCGCTTTTCAGCCATTTGCCGGTCGGTTTTTTGCCGGCTGTCGGCTGATTGACCAAACGCCAAAACGGAATCCACAGCAGTTTTTCGGTATTGGTCAAAAGCTGAAACTGACGGTTGATTTGTTCGCCCGAGAAAAACGTTTCTTCGCGAAGCTTGTTGTTCCATTCGTCACGAATGCTCATTGCCCCAGTAACGGGGTGGGTCAGATTTTCCAGCCAATACTCGTTTGCCGCCCCTGCCGCTTCTGCCTGCCGCGCTTCAAACTCTCGAAGCAAATGGTGTAATTTATAAACCAAAGTGGCATAGGTTTTGCTCGGCATTTCATAACTGCGGAAAGGCTCCCAACCATCGCCATCGGGCAAAAGATAAGTTTTGATTAAATCGTATTCCGCCTGATTCAGCCCGCGTTTTTGATGGTTTTTTTCCAACTGCCCCACCAGCATACTCGCCAACTGAACATTTTGATCCTTACCTGAAAACAAGCAAACACTTTGCAAGGCTTCAATGTTTTGAATCAACAAGCTGAATAAAGGTTCTTGCAACAAGCGTTTGTCTTTATCCGCCACAAGTGCGGCAAGCCTATATGCTGCGCCCCGAGGTTTAAAATCGTGCCATTCGGACCATTTTGATGTACGCCGTTTGGCTGCTTCGGCAAAGACAGACACCAACCATTTGATAAATTCATGGAAATTGTGCTCGTCATGCAACCAGTCTTTTCTGGGCGGACAAGCACCATCCGCCTGCGGGGCAAATGAAGCCCACAGGTATTCGTCAGGAACATACACCGTGATGGTTTTGCGCAACGCGGTAAAGCGCAGTTCTTGGGACAGGGGCGGGTCGGCTTGCGCCCAAAGGGTATGCAAATGACCGACTTCTTCCGAATACCTTTCAAAAACGAATCTTAAAAGATTAAAAACATCATTTTCATAACTATAATTGTAGAAGACAGAAAGTTTCATTTTATGGCTTTTTAAATGATTGTAGCTCTTACCAAGCTCCCGAAATTTCTTGTCAATAGCGTCCAATATATCCCTGAACGATTGTTGTTCTTCGGGATAGTAAAAATAATGGCGCACAATATCGTGGTATGTAGGGGAACACATCATCCATTTTTTGTTGGACAATCTGTGGGGATACAAATAGTCCATGCTTTCCACAAAAACCGCCAATAATTCGGCAAATTCGGTTTTGCCGGTTTGCTGTCCTTGCTGCCGAATAAAATCAATTAGTTGATGATGTATGACGAATTCGGCATCGGCGGGTTGGGCAGCTTGCAATATATCGATTTGCTCTTGAAGCGTGTTCAGAAATTCGGTACGGTCTTCCATGATTTCTCCTATCGGGTTCATTTAAGCAACAAAATGCGAACATAACGCATCGGCAAACTTCGCACAAGCGTTCAGGCTGCCTGAAGCGGTTTGAGCGACACCACGATACCGTCTTCATCGCTGTATAAATAGTGTCCCACGATAAATTCTACGCCGCCGAAGGACACGGGAATATCGGTTTCGTCCGCGCCGTCTTTGGCGCTTTTTTGGATTTGTACCCAAGGCCTTAATACCGAAATCCATTTCATTAATGGCGACACTGTTGCGGTGGCTGCCACGGTGCGGATGCGCCCTTGAAAACGCAGGCGGCGGCCGTACGGTTTGAAATCGGTTTCGCAGGAAAGCAAATCGGGAACAAGGTCAATCAAATCTGCGGTGGCGGTCATCATCTTCTCCAAAAAAGTTTCAGGCTGTCTGCGGGTACAAGCCGAGTTTGTTTAACAAAACCGCATCGGCATCGGCTTCGGGATTGTCGGCGGTCAGCAGTTTGTCGCCGTAAAAAATGGAGTTTGCCCCCGCCAGAAAACACATTGCCTGCACCGCTTCGGGCATATTGCTGCGCCCCGCGCTCAAACGTACATAGCTGTTGGGCAGGGCAATCCGCGCCACAGCAATGGTGCGGACAAATTCCGTCCAGTCCAAATCTTCGGCATCGGCCAAAGGCGTACCGGCAATTTTAATCAGCTGGTTTACCGGTACGCTTTCAGGCTGCGGGTCAAGATTGGCCAAACTGGCAATCAGGCCGGCGCGTTCGGCACGGGTTTCGTTCATACCGATAATGCCGCCGCAGCACACTTTCAAACCGGCGCGGCGCACTTTGCCCAAAGTAGCCATGCGGTCTTCATGGCGGCGGGTGTGGATAATGTCGTTGTAGCGGTCGGGGTCGGTGTCTAAATTGTGGTTGTAATAATCCAAACCTGCCGTTTTCAGGGTTTCCGCCATGCCGTCTTCCAACAGGCCGAATGTGCCGCAGGTTTCCAGCCCCAAGTCTTTAACCGCACGGATAATTTCCGCTACGGTTTCCACGTCTTTCGGTTTCGGCCCGCGCCATGCCGCGCCCATACAGAAACGTCCCGCACCGCGCGCTTTGGCGATTTTGGCTTTTTCTACAATAGTGGCAACGTCCAGCATTTGTGATTTTTCCACGCCTGTTTGGTAGTGCGCCGACTGCGGACAGTATTCGCAATCTTCGGGGCAGCCGCCTGTTTTGATAGACAACAAGGTAGACAACTGCACCGCCTGCGGATTGAAATGTTGGCGGTGAACGGCGGCTGCCTGAAACACCAGCTCTAAAAACGGCCGGTCAAACAGGCTTTCCAGCTCGCATTTGCGCCAGTAGGCGGCGGTGGGATGCGGTGTGGCATCGGCGGCACGGCGCAGGGCGACGGGGGATATGGTCATGATTTTATCCTTTATTAAACAGCGTTTACCCAATGTAAACAGCGTAAGAAACCGCATTTCAGACAGCCTGAAACGCGAAGAATTTATTTTCGCAGCAGATTCAGCTTTTTCCGCTCAAACGCCACACGGTGATAAATTTGCTCCAAACTCAGGGACAAGCCGATGCTTTCCAAGAAAACTTCACCTTTTTGGTACACTTCCCCGCGCCATGCCTGCTTGCGGCGGTACACCACAATAAATTGCGCGTTCTGCTCCACCGCCACATATTCCAACAAGTCGGGAATCGTCTGATAATCTTCCAGTTTTATTGATAAATCGGTATGGCGGGTAGATTCGGACAACACTTCAATAATCAGCTTCGGCCGTCCTTCCTGCGGCAGACAGTCCACCACCACATCGGGATAATAATAATTGGAACCGACCTGAACTTTCCAATCGCTCACAAAGGTAAAACAGCCGCTGTCGGCCAAATGCCCGTGTAACAGGGCGGCAAAATTCATGGTCAGCAGATTATGGTTTAGCGATGCGCCCGCCATGGCAACGATTTCGCCGTCAATCAGTTCAAACTTGCCTTCAGGCTGCGTGGCGCAATAGGCCAAATATTCCGCTTCGCTGACACGGTTGTGCATTTGGGGAAAAGCATTCATTTGTCCTGCTCCGGTGTGAAGGGTTTAAACGGCCGCTTTCAGGCAGCCTGAAAAGCCCGTTCCGTATAGTTAATCAGACAAGGCGGCATTGCCTCAGACCGTACCATCAAGTACGGCAAGACAATACCAACGCCGTATAGAAAATAAAGCATTTTAACTATATAAAACCAATGCCCAAAAAAAGCAAGCACTTCCCTTTATGCCGCGCATCGGCTATATTGCCCCGTTCCATCAGGAGAATGCCATGACCGACCTTCACGCCCTGCGCCGCGACTACCTCGCCCATGCCGACACCCTGCCCGAAAGCGGCCGCCGCACCCTTCAGGCAGCCCTGCAACTGGCCGACCGCCATTATCCTGCCGACGCACGCGGTCGGCGGGCGGGCGAACCCCTGCTACCGCGTCTGCTGGCGGCGGCGCAAATGGTGGCGGAAATGGACTTGCTGCCCGATGCCGTGGCCGCCACCATCCTGACCGACCTGCCCCGTTACCACAACAACTGGGAAAACGACATTCGCGAACAATGTGGTGCATCCGTCGCCAACTTGGTGCGCGGCATCCACGAAGTGCAGAAACTCACCCACTTTGCCCGCATGGACGCGCTGTCCACCCCGCAAGAACGCGCCGAACAGGCCGAAACCATGCGTAAAATGTTGCTGGCAATGGTGTCCGACATCCGCGTCGTCCTGATTAAACTCGCCCTGCGTACCCGCACCATGCAGTACCTCGGCCAAATACCCGACTCCCCCGCCACCCGCGCCCTTGCCAAAGAAACGCTGGATATTTTCGCGCCCTTGGCCAACCGCTTGGGTGTATGGCAGCTCAAATGGCAGCTCGAAGACCTCGGCTTCCGCCACCACAATCCCGAAGAATACCGCCGCATCGCCGCCCTGCTGGACGAAAAACGTGAAGAACGTCTGCGCTATATTGATAACTTTCTCAACATCCTGCGCGGCGAAATGGACAAAGCCCGCATTCATTACGACGTGGCCGGCCGCCCCAAACACATCTATTCCATTTACAAAAAAATGGTGAAGAAAAAAGTCGGCTTTGACGGCCTGTACGACATCCGCGCCGTGCGCATTCTGGTGGACAGCGTGGCCGAGTGTTACAGCACCTTGGGCATTGTCCACAGCCTGTGGCAGCCGATTCCGGGCGAGTTTGACGACTACATCGCCAACCCCAAAGGCAACGGCTACAAAAGCCTGCATACCGTGATTGTCGGCCCCGAAGACAAGGGCATTGAAGTGCAAATCCGCACCTTTGAAATGCACGAATTCAACGAATTCGGCGTGGCGGCGCACTGGCGTTACAAAGAAGGCGGCAAGGGCGACAGCGCCTACGAACAAAAAATTGCTTGGTTGCGGCAACTGCTGGACTGGCGAGAAAACATGGCCGAAAGCGGCAAAGAAGACTTGGCAGCGGCGTTTCAAACCGAATTGTTCAGCGACACCATTTATGTGCTGACTCCGCACGGCAAAGTGTTTTCCCTACCGGCCGGCGCGACCCCGATTGATTTTGCCTACGCCCTGCACAGCGATTTGGGCGACCGTTGCCGCGGCGCGAAAGTGGACGGGCAGATTGTGCCTTTGTCCACCGCTTTGGAAAACGGCCAGCGCGTGGAAATTATCGCCGCCAAAGAAGGACAACCGTCGGTAAACTGGCTGCATGAAGGCTGGGTAAAAAGCCACCGCGCCATCAGCAAAATCCGCGCCCACATCCGCCGCCAAAATGCGGAAACCCTGCGCGAAGACGGCAAAAATCAGTTTGATAAAGTGTTGGCAAAAATCCATCCGAAGCCGAACCAGCAGCAGTTGTGCGAGCAACTGGGTTTCAGGCAGCTTGACGAAGTGTACACCGCCATCGGTCAAGGCGAACTGACGCCGCGTGCGGTACAAAAAGCCTGTAATGCGCTGGTTGCGCCGCCACCGCCGCCGCCTGCGGCCGTTAATCCGCAAAGCATTGTACGCAAATCCAAAATCAAAAGCGCAGGCGGCGGCAACGGCGTGTTGATTGACGGCGAAGGCGGATTGATGACGACTTTGGCCAAGTGCTGCAAACCCGCTCCGCCCGACCCGATTGGCGGCTTTGTCACCCGTGAACGCGGCATTTCCGTCCACCGGCTCGGTTGCAGCGATTTTAAAAATTTGTCGCGCCAGCATCCGGAAAAGGTGTTGGCGGCCGGTTGGGCGGATTTGGCGGCGGAACAGGTGTTTGCCATCGGTATTGAGGTACGCGCCCACGACCGTTCCGGCTTGCTGCGCGATGTGTCGGACGCGCTGACACGCCACAAATTAAACGTCACCGCCGTGCAAACACAAAGCCGTGCGGGCGAAGCAGTGATGCGCTTTACACTGGAAGTGAAGCAGGTGGACGATTTACCGCGCGTGTTGGCATCGGTGGCGGAAGTGAAAGGGGTAATGGGGGTGGTGCGGCTGTAGAACCAAAAGGCTGCCTGAAAATTTTTCAGGCAGCCTTTTGGCGGAGACACAAAACAGAGTTATTTGGCCAGCTTGGCATCCAGCGACAAGCTGCCGCCGCCTGCTACGGACAAATACAAGAATACAAAACAGAACAATACAGCCGGTTCGCCGCCGTTCAACAGGGGCAGCAGCAGATTACCTTGCGGGAAGGCGTGCGCCATAAAGTAAGCCACCGCCATCATGCCCGACAGTACAAACGAAGTAATGCGCGTAAACAAGCCCAACAGCAGCAAAATACCGCCGACCACTTCCAAAATACCGGCCGCGCCCATCAGCGAGAACAAGGGCATGCCGTCAAACATTTCAATATGCGGCAGGCCGAACAGCTTGGCAGTGCCGTGCAGCAGGAAGTTGTAGGCAACGATAATCCGCAGCAGTGACAAAACAATCGGACGGTAAGTTTCAGTATTCATAATAATTTCCTTTTGATGTGTGAATGGGTGTGAAAAAGAAGCAGCCGCATTTGTGTGCGGCTGCAAAGGTACACAAAGCACTTTTTCAGGCTGTCTGAAAAAGTGCTTGCATTGTAATTCGTTTCAAAACAGGAAAACAATACTGTTTTAATTAAACCAGTTTTTCCTGATAAGAAACTGTATTATTTTTTACCCGCTTCAATCTGAATCTGCAAAGACACGGTTTTGCTCATGCCCACATCAGTCAGATAATTCATGCCCCAGCGCGTGCGGTCGATTTTGGTGCTCAAATCCGCGCCGCACACCTGCGTTTTCAAAATCGGGCTGTCGTAGCAGTTGAACTTATCGGCTTTCAGGCGCACGGGCAGGGTTTTGCCCATCAGCGTCAGCTTGCCGTCCACCGCTTTCAATTTGTTGCCGGAAAAGTGGAATTTATCCGATACAAAACGGATTTCCGGATATTTTTCGGCATGGAACAAATCGGCTGACAACAGGTGCTTGGTAAAATCCTTTGAACCGGTTTGCAGGCTGGAAACGGGAATGCGGATATCAATGCTGCCGGTTTTTTTGGCTGCGTCAAAGCTTACATCGCCGTTTAAGCCGTAAAAACCGCCGACATTGGTGCTGGCACCAAAGTGGTCAATGGCGAAACGGGCATTGGTGTGGTGCGGGTCAATGCGGTATTCGGCGGCGGATACTGAAGCGGCGGCCGAAGCCAGTATCAGGATCAATAAAGTTTTTTTCATAACAGTTCCTTAAAAAAGCCAATCAGGCTGCCTGAACATAAAAGTTTTCAGGCAGCCTGTCAAATATTATTCACACCACGCAATCACATCGCTGCTGCTTTGGCGGCTTTTCAGGCGCGGCGCATCGGCACGGTAGCCGAATGCCGCCATCACCGACAGCTTGAAAGTGTCGCCGTCATACACGCCGCGTTCGGTCAGCAGGCGGTGCAGGGTTTCCAAGGGGAAGCCTTCCACGGCGGTGGCGTCGATGCCCAGCAGCGCGGCGGCGGTCAGCATATTACCCAAGGCGATATAGCTTTGTTTGCACGCCCAATCATAGCGGGCGCGGTCGTGGTCAATATCAAAATCATTTTGTGAAAAGGCGCGGTAGGTTTCGCGACGCGGGGCGATGATGTCTTCAGGCAGCTTGTGGACGGTACGCATCATATGGTCGATATAGGCGGCATCGGCGTTGAGCGTGTTTTGTTGGCGCACCAGTATCAGCACAAAATGGCTGCAGTCCAAAATTTTGCCTTTTGCGCCCCACGCGTGTTCGTTAATCAGGGCGCGGACATCAGGGTTTTGCACCACGACAAACCGCCACGGCTCAAAGCCGAAAGAGCTGGGCGACAGCCGCGCCGTTTCCAGCAAGGCGGCAAAGTCGGCATCGGCAATTTTACGCGTGGGGTCGTAGGCTTTGGCGGTGGAGCGTTGTTGAAAGACGTTCAGCAGTTGTTCGGGGGGAAGGGTGGGGGTCATAATGTTTCCTCTTTGGCGGGGTCTTGCCGCCATTGTTGCAGAATGGTGTTGAGGCGGCCGTTTTTTTTCAGGTTGGCCAGTCCGGCGTTGATTTTTTCCAGCAAGGCGTGATTGCCTTTCTTGACAGCAAAAACCAGTTTGTCGGTTTCAGGTTCGGCGGACGGCAGGATTTTGCTTTCAAAACGGTAGCCCTTAAACGTGGGGCTGTCCATATAGTATTTGAGCACGGCGGCATCGCCGACCGTCACTTCGGCTTCTTTTTTGACTACATCGGTCAGCGCCAGATAAACGGTGTCGGCTTCGCGGATGCGTTTGGCGGCTACACCATATTCTTCTTTCAGGTCGTCAATGGTGTCTTCGTTTTTACCGGCGCTGATGCTGTGCAGTTGCCACTCGTCCAGATGTGCGCTTTTCAGGGCGACAGCGCGGTAGGGCGTTTGGTGGTAGCTGCTGCTTAAGTCGGCTTCGCGTTTGCTTTCTTCGGTAATGGCAATCGCGCTGGCAAGAATGTCGGCATCGCCGGCAAGCTGACCGAACATGCCTTCCCACGGGTGGTGGTAGTATTCCACTTTAAAGCCTTGGTCTTCGGCGATGGCGTTGAGCAGGTCGATATCCAAGCCGATGATGTCGCCGCGGTGGTCGGTAAACTCAAACGGGGGATAGGTGGCGTCGGTGGCCACGCGGTACACGGGAACGTCGGCGGCGGTTGAAGCGGCCGGTGCGGCGGCTTGTCGGGTTTCGGGCTGGCAGGCGGCGCACAGCAGTAGTGCCGACAGCAGGAGGGGGCGGAGGGTCATATGGGATTCTCACAAGGCGGTGGGTGGCAGTATAAAAGGATTCAGGCAGCCTGCCAATGCAGCGTAGCCGACACGGGCAGGTGGTCGGATGCGGTAAAGGGTTCGACTTGTGCGCTGCCGTTAAGACGGCCTTTGACAAAGATGTGGTCCAGCGTTTGCGACGGCCGCCAGCTCGGATAAGTGGGGTGGGGATTGCCCAGCCGCCGGTAGCCGTCTTCGGCCAGCAGGCTCAACACGGGCGCGTCGGGCGGACAGTTAAAGTCGCCGCTTAAGCAAACGTTGGGATAGGGCGACAGCAGTTCGCGGATGCGGCGGATTTGTGCGGCTTGGTCGGCTTGGCCGAGGCTGAGGTGGACGTTGGCAAACACGATTTCGCCTTCGGGCAGCGATACGGCGGCAGCCAAAATGCCGCGTCCTTTGATGCGCGAAGGCAAAACTTCATTGGCGGCGGTACGCAGGGGGTGACGGCTTAAAATCAGGTTGCCGTGCCGCGACAGCTTGCCGACCACGCGGTTGGTTTGGCTGATGTGGTGGGCAAAACCGGCGGCGGCGGTCAGTTGCTGTGCCTGACAGTTAAAGCCGTTACGCAGTCCGCCCAAATCAATTTCTTGCAGGCACACCACGTCAAAGGCGGCGATGTAGTCGGCGATGCGCTGCAAAACCTGTTGTTTGGCGGCAGAGGGCAAAACTTGGCGGTGCAGCCGCGACAGATAGCTCAAATAGCTGTCTGAAGCGATGGCTGCCTGAATATTGTAGCTGAGAAAACGCATGGTCAATCAAAGGGCGGGCAAATGCGCGGATTATAAAACAGTCTTGGAAAGGCTGCCGCCAAACTGTTATAATTCCTGCCTTTGACTTTTGTCCGAGCCTGCCCATGCTGCGCCAACTGCCTTATTTTCAACGTTATCTTGAAGCCGATTTAAAACGTGTGGACGCGGTGATTAACCGTGCCGTGCAGTCGGAAGTGGCGCTGATTTCGCAAATCGGCAATTATATCATCAGTGCCGGCGGCAAACGCCTGCGGCCGGTTTTAACCGTGTTGTCGGGGCGCGCGCTGGGCTACGAGGGCGAACAGCTCTATGCGTTGGCGGCGATGGTGGAGTTTATCCACACTTCCACGCTGCTGCACGACGATGTGGTGGACGAAAGCGAACTGCGCCGTGGCCGTGCCACCGCCAATAATCTGTTCGGCAATGCCGCCGCCGTGTTGGTGGGCGACTTTTTGTACACCCGCGCTTTTCAACTGATGGTTGGTTCAGGCAGCCTGAAAATTTTGGACATTATGGCGGAAGCCACCAATATTATTGCTGAAGGCGAAGTGATGCAGCTGATGAACATCGGTAACACCGACATCAGCGAAGCCGAATACCTGCGCGTGATTCAGTATAAAACTGCCAAGCTGTTTGAAGCGGCGGCGCAAGTGGGCGCGGTGTTGGCCGGTGCGACGGCCGAGCAGGAGCAGGCCTTGAAAGATTACGGCATGCACATCGGCACGGCGTTCCAGATTATTGACGACGTGCTGGATTATTCAGGCAGCCCCGAACAAATCGGCAAAAACGTCGGCGACGATTTGGCGGAAGGCAAGCCGACCTTGCCTTTGATTTACCTGATGCGGCAGGGTAGCGCGGAAGCGGCGGAAGAAGTGCGTGCCGCCCTGCAAAACGCCGACCGCAGCCGTTTTGATGCGATTTACCGCCATGTGACGGCATCGGACGCGCTGGCCTACTGCACCGCGCAGGCACAAGCCGCCGCCGACCGCGCCGCCGCTTGTTTGGACGCGCTGCCCGACAATGAAACCACGCAGGTCATGCGCCAACTGGCGGTTTTGTCGGTGGCACGTTTGGCCTAAAAGCTGCTCTCGCCGTAGTTCAACGGATAGAACGTATGCCTCCTAAGCGTAAAATACAGGTTCGATTCCTGTCGGCGGGGCCATTATTCAGGCTGCCTGAAAGCGTTTTCAGGCAGCTTTTATTGTTTGACGGGAAATCATGATGCCCTTAAATTGGATTAAAAACCGTTTCAATCAAATCTTCTGCTGGTTTGAGTCGCGTATCGAACCCTATCCCGACGCACCGCCCAAGCTGCCTGAAACCGGCCTGCTGCGTTTTTTATGGTCTTGTTCCGAAGGCGTACGCGGCTGGGTGCTGGCTTTGGCGGTGGGTGCGGCAGGCTTGGGCGTGATGGAAGCCTTGCTGTTCCGCTTTATGGGCGTGATTGTGGACTGGCTCAATGCCTATTCTCCGGCAACTTTGTTTGAACAGAAAGGCGGCGAGCTGGCCGCCATGGCAGCATTGCCCGCCATATTGGTCAGCTGGCGTTTTATTACCCGCAATATCCGCCTGCAAACGCTGTTGGGCGTGTTTCCCATGCGCCTGCGCTGGAACTTTCACCGCCTGATGTTAAGTCAGTCGCTGGCATTTTATCAGGACGAGTTTGCCGGACGGGTGGCAGCCAAAGTGATGCAAACCGCGCTGGCCGCGCGCGATACGGTAATGGCATTTGCCGATATGGTGGTGTATGTGCTGGTGTTTTTTGTTACCACCGGTATTGTTTTGGCAACTTTGGACGGGCGTTTGGTACTGCCTTTTATGATTTGGATGTTGTTTTTCGCCCTGACCGTGCGTTTTCTGATTCCGCGTTTAAGCCAAACTTCACGCCGTCAGGCCGATGCCCGCAGTCTGATGACCGGCCGCATTACCGATGCTTATGCCAATATCGCCACCGTCAAGCTGTTTTCGCACGGTGCGCGTGAATCGGCCTATGCCAAAGAATCCATGCAGGAATTTATGCACACCGTTCATGCCCAAATGCGCTTGGCTACCGTCATTGACCTGTGTTCGGTGTTAAATAACGCGGTACTGATTGTCCTTACTACCGCGCTGGGCGTACATTTATGGCACGAAGGCAGCGTCGGTGTGGGCGCGGTGGCGGTGGCCACCACAATGGCGCTGCGTATTAACGGTTTGTCTGAACACATTATGTGGATGTCGGCACAAATGTTTGAAAACATTGGTACGGTAAAAGACGGCATCAGCACTCTAACCCGCGCCCCCACCATTACCGACCGCCCCAAAGCCTTGCCCCTTGCTGTTCGGCAAGGCGAAATCCGCTTTGACGGGGTAAACTTTGCTTACGAAAACGACAAGCCTTTATTGCAAAACTTTCACTTAACCATACAGGCTGGGGAAAAAGTCGGGCTGATTGGCCGAAGCGGGGCAGGAAAATCCACCATTATTAACCTGTTACTGCGTTTTTATGAACCGCAGCAAGGGCAAATCACCATTGACGGCCAAAACATCAGCGCGGTTACCCAAGAAAGCCTGCGCGCACAAATCGGTTTGGTTACTCAAGATACCGGCCTACTGCACCGTTCGGTGCGCGACAATATTGTTTACGGCCGCCCCGAAGCTACGGAAGATGAAATGATTCAGGCAGCCTGTCGTGCCGAAGCGGCCGGTTTTATTCCGAATTTGAGCGACAATGCCGGACGGCATGGCTACGATGCCCACGTCGGTGAACGTGGGGTTAAGTTGTCGGGCGGACAGCGTCAGCGCATTGCCATCGCCCGCGTGATGCTGAAAGACGCGCCGGTGCTGTTGCTGGACGAAGCCACCAGCGCGCTGGACTCGGAAGTGGAAGCAGCGATTCAGCAAAGTTTGGATAAGATGATGGAAAACAAAACGGTGATTGCCATTGCCCATCGTTTGTCCACCATTGCTGCGATGGACAGGCTGATTGTGTTGGATGAAGGAAAAATTGTAGAACAAGGCACGCATGCCGAGCTGCTGGCGCAAAACGGCCTGTATGCCAAATTGTGGGCGCATCAAAGCGGTGGTTTTCTGCCTTCCCGCTTATAACGCTTCAGGCTGCCTGAAATGATTTCAGGCAGCCTGTTTAGTTGCGCCGTGCCACAGTAAATTCAGCCAAAGCACGCAGGCGGTCGGCGCGGCCGTCATATGGCGCAAGTTCTTTGACCGCATCAATCGCCAGCGATTCGGCATAGGCGCGGGCAGCAGACAGGCCGAGCAGTTTGACGTAAGTGGCTTTGTCGGCTTCGGCATCTTTGCCTGCGGTTTTGCCGAGCGTGGCGGTGTCCGCTTCGCAGTCCAAAACATCGTCTATCACCTGAAAAGCCAAGCCGAGTTTGTCGGCATAGCGGTTCAGACGGCTGAAGTCGGGGTCTTTCAAATCGGGGCAGCTGAGGGCGCCGAGCAATACCGAAGCGCGAATCAGCGCGCCGGTTTTCAGGCGGTGCATCCGTTCCAAAGCACGTTGCGGCATGGTGCAACCGGTGTTGGCCAAATCTACTGCCTGACCGCCCGCCATGCCGAGGCTGCCTGAAGCCTTGGCCAGCGTACGCACCATACGCAGGCGGCGTGATGCCGACAGCTTGTTGTCGTTGCACAGTAGTTCAAAGGCCAGCGTTTGCAGGGCATCGCCCACCAGCAAGGCGACGGCTTCGCCGTAGCGGACATGGCAGGTAGGACGGCCGCGCCGCAGCGAATCGTTGTCCATCGCGGGCATATCGTCATGCACCAGCGAGTAAACATGGATACATTCCACCGCCGCCATCGCCGCTTCGCAGGCTGCCTGAACGGGTGTGCCCAATTCGGATGCGGCCAATACCAACAGCGGGCGCAGGCGTTTGCCGCCGCCCAATACGGCATAACGCATGGCTTCATGCAAGGTAGGTGGCAACTGTTCGGCCGGCGGCAACACCCGCTCCAAAATCACTTCAGTCCGTGCTTGGGCGCGGCGCTGCCAGTTTTGCCAATTGTTGTCCATTTCCGTCTCCGTTATTGACTTAAGTTTTTCAAGGCCAAACGCACGCCTTCGCCCACTTCGGTATCGGCGGCAATGTTTTTGACTGCCGAGCGTGCTTCACGTTCGCTGTAACCCAAGGCCAGCAGCGTGCTGACCATATCTTCGCGGTTGTCGCCCTGTTCGGGCAGCAGCATACCGGCCGGTGCGGACGATAAGGGCGACAGTTTGCCGCGCAGCTCCAACACCATGCGTTCGGCGGTTTTCTTGCCGATGCCGGGTGCGGACGACAGACGTTTAACGTCTTCCTGTGCCACCGCCTGCGCCAATTCGTCCGCCGTCATCGCCGACAAAATACCCAAAGCGGTTTTGGCACCGATGCCGCCGACTTTTAAAAGCTGCCTGAACGTGGCGCGTTCTTCGCCCGAAGCAAAGCCGTACAGCAAATGCGCGTCTTCGCGCACCTGCAGATGGGTGTACAGCAACACCGTTTCGCCCACCGGCGGCAGCGCGTAGAAAGTCTGCATCGGCACGTCAATTTCATAGCCGACCCCGCCGGTGTCCACCACGATTTGCGGCGGTTGTTTTTCCAACAGTTTTCCGTAAATACGGCCAATCACGGCTTGCTCCCGTCTGCAAAAGCCGCCATTTTATAGTTGATGCCGTTTATTTTCTATAAAAAGTGTCGGACGGTTTCAGGCAGCCTGTTTTGACAAAAACGGCAGCCGCACTTATAATGCCGCGTTTTCCAGCCGCACGCCTATTGTGCGGTGTTTTTGTAAACTGAGATTCCTATGGAGTTGAGTATGTACGCGGTCGTAAAAACCGGCGGCAAACAATATAAAGTTGCTGTTGGCGAAAAATTGAAAGTAGAACAGATACCTGCCGAACTCGACAGCCAAATCGAACTGAACGAAGTTTTGATGATTGCTGACGGCGACGCGGTTAAAGTGGGTGCGCCCTTTATTGAAGGTGCAAAAGTGACTGCCAAAGTAGTGGCACACGGTCGCGGCGAAAAAATCCGCATTTTCAAAATGCGCCGCCGCAAACACTACCAGAAGCGTCAAGGCCACCGCCAAAACTTCACCCAAATTGAAATCGTGGCAATCGCCTAAACAAACAGGAGTAATCTGATATGGCAACCAAAAAAGCAGGCGGCAGCTCTAAAAACGGCCGCGATTCTGAAGCCAAACGACTGGGCGTAAAAGCCTACGGTAACGAACTGATTCCCGCCGGTTCCATCATCGTGCGCCAGCGCGGCACCCGTTTCCATGCGGGTGAAAACGTGGGCATGGGCAAAGACCATACCCTGTTTGCCAAAGTGGACGGCTATGTGGAATTTGCCGTTAAAGGCCGTTTGAACCGCAAAACCGTCAGCGTCCGTCCCTATACCGGCGCCGACAATTAAGCCGCTTTTATCCGACACCCTGCTGATGCCGTGCATCGGCGGGGTGTTTGCCGTTTCAGGCAGCAAGGAAAAATATGAATGCGATTTTTCTCAGTATAGACGGTGATGCTTACCTGTCCCGTTTCCAATCTTTGCCGCTTCCGCGCCAAGATATTGTTTTGACGCAAGGTGATGAGGAGGATTTTCATTACCTTCAAGGGGTGGCTAATCAAAGTTATGATTATGTATTGGTTTCAGGCAGCCTGGTTGAGCGCAGCCGTACCCGCAGTCTGGTCAATTGGCTGCGTATCCTCAAGCCGAACGGGCATTTGTTTTTAGAAAATACGCCGACCAACCGCCGTGTTCTGAGTGATGTTATGCTGGCTGCCGACGCACTGATTGAAACGGTTCAGGCATGGGAAAATCATAGTACCGTTGTGCGTAAAAAGGCTTATGTGTTGCCGGCGATGACGGTTTTAGAAGCGGCATTGCGGGCAGAACATTGCGGGTATCTGGCCGAAGCGGCCAGCTGTTATGCGCTGGCCTGTCAGACTGCGCCGAATGAGTTGGCGGTGTGTCAGTATGCCGCCTTGTTTTATGAACGTATCGGCTGGCAGGAAGAAGCGGCGCGTTTATGGGCGGATACTGCCCGTCAGATACCGGTGCCGTCGGTGCAGATGCTGCATATTTTATCGGTATTGGCGGCAGGCGATTACGTCCGTGGTTTTAAAATGCGCGAAGCACATGCCGAAACTTTTTTGTCGCCGTCGCGCCGCAGCCATGTTTGTCCGCCACCACCACCGGAGTGGCACGACAAACGCTGGCAGGGGCAAAGCCTGCGCGGTAAAACGCTGGCGGTGTGGAGCGAATTCGGTTTGGGTGATGAAATCATGTTTGCCCGCTTGGCGAAAATGCTGAAGCAGGATTACGGTGTGGGCAAGCTGATTTGGCTGGTGCAGCCGCCGATTTTCCGCTTGATGCAGAGCCATCCGGATATTGATGTGGTACTTAACGCCGCCGATTGCGGGCTGCCTGAAGCGGATTATTGGGTGTTTCCGCACGCGGTTTTGGCTTATGTAGATAAGCCGTTTTCTGAACAGCCGGTATCCATGCCGTATTTATTTGCAGATGGGGCGGCCGTCCTGCCTGCTTCGGGCAAGCGGCGCATAGGTTTGGTGTGGCGCGGCAGTCCCAGTCATGAAAACGACCGTTTCCGTTCCCTGCACGATGTCGGCCAGTTGGATGTACTGCTGGATATGCCCGATACCGAGTTTTTCTGCCTGCAAAAAGATTTGAACGATGCCGAACGGGCTTGGCTGAAGCGGCACGGTATCCGCAGCTTTGCCGATGAATTGCATGATTTTACTGATACGGCCGCGCGTTTGCGGCAAATGGACTGCCTGCTGACGGTGGATACTTCGGTTGTCCATGTGGCGGGGGCAATGGGTGTGCCGGCGGTGCTGATGTTGCCGTTTGTCTATGATTGGCGCTGGGGTGTGCCGGGAATGCAGAATCTGTGGTATCCGTCTGTGCAGACCGTGCGGCAGCACTCGCCGTTAGGCGGTTGGCCGGAATTGTTGGCGGCGGCGAAAGAGAAATTATTGGAGTTGAGCCGATGAAAATCCTGCTTGTACGCCTGTCCAGTATGGGCGATTTGATTCACACCTTGCCTGCGTTGTCGGATTTGCAGCGGCACCGTCCCGATATTGAACTGGATTGGCTGACGGAGGCGGCGTTTGCCGATATTGCACGGCTGCATCCGTCGGTGCGGGCGGTGAAAACCCTGCGTTGGCGGCAATGGCGTAAAACCCCGTTTCAGGCAGCCGTGCGCCGCGAACTGGCCGCCCTGCGCCGTGATTTGCAGGCGGAACGCTACGATTGGGTATTGGACGCGCAGGGCTTGTTGAAAAGCGCCGCTTTTGCCCGTTTTGCCGGTGCGCCCGTTTACGGTTTGGACGGCAGTAGTGCGCGTGAACCTTTGGCCGCTCTGTTTTATGCCCGCCGATTTGCCGTAGAAAAAGGACGCGATGCGGTGTGGCGCAACCGGCAACTGCTGGCACAGGCTTTCGGTTACACGCCGGACGGCGCAGCTGATTTCGGTGTCGTGCTGCCTGAAACGGCGGCCGTAGCCAATTTGCCGTCTGATTATGCGGTGGCATTGCACGCCAGCAGCCGCGACAGCAAATTGTGGCCGCAAAATCATTGGCGCGACTGCCTGAAACGTTTACACGAACACTACGGCTGGACAGTTTACCTGCCTTGGGGCAGCGAAACCGAGCGCACCCGCGCCGAACAGCTGGCACAAGATTTGCCCTTTGTCCGTGTGTGTCCGAGCATGGATTTATTGCAGGCAGCCGCGCTGTTACGCGGGGCGCAGGCGGTGTTGGGCGTGGATACCGGCTTGCTGCATCTGGCCGATGCGGTTGGCGCACCTTTGGTTGGCATCTACACCGACAGCGACCCCGCTAAAACCGGCGTACAGCCGTCCCCGCGTGCCGTCAGTTTGGGCGGTATCGGCCAAATTCCGTCGGTTGATGAAGTGATGCAGGCTTTGGTCATTTCTTTTCAGGCTGTCTGAAAAGCCGCAATCTGCTTCCGCATAACAGGTTTTTCTTGAAAACCGTTTGAAAACTGTGTTATATTTACGGGCTTGGCATTCGTGCCAAGTCTCATTTTTTGCCCACAGGTCGGCCAATCGTAGCCGACCCCTTTGTTATACAAGGAAAAAATCATGACTTTAGGTCTGGTTGGACGCAAAGTAGGCATGACCCGCGTATTTACGGATCAGGGTGGCTCCATCCCCGTAACCGTGTTGGAACTGACTGCTAACCGCGTTACCCAAATCAAATCCGAAGCAACCGACGGCTACAATGCCGTTCAGGTAACCTTCGGTCAGAAAAAGGCAAGCCGTGTCAATAAAGCCGAAGCTGGTCACTTTGCGAAAGCGGGTGTGGAAGCCGGTCGCGGTTTGGTTGAATTTGCCGTTTCTGCCGACAAAGCGGCCGAATTGAAAGCAGGCGACGAAGTGACTGTTGCCCTGTTTGAAGCCGGTCAGCTGGTGGACGTAACCGGCACCTCCAAAGGTAAAGGTTTCTCCGGTACCATCAAACGCCACAATTTCGGCGCGCAACGCACTTCCCACGGTAACTCACGCTCGCACCGCGTTCCCGGCTCCATCGGTATGGCGCAGGACCCCGGCCGCGTGTTCCCGGGCAAACGCATGGCCGGTCAATACGGTAACACCAAAGCGACCGTTCAGCATTTGGAAATCGTGCGCGTGGACGTAGAACGCAATCTGCTGCTGGTTAAAGGTGCCGTTCCCGGCGCGGTAAACAGCAATGTGATTGTACGCCACAGCGTGAAGAAAGCAGGTGTGTAATGGAACTGAAATTAATTGATGCGCAAGGTCAGGTTTCAGGCAGCGTTACCGCTTCCGATGCCCTGTTTGCCCGCGAATACAACGAAGCGCTGGTACATCAAATCGTAACCGCATTTTTGGCCAATGCCCGCTCCGGCAACCGCGCCCAAAAAACCCGTGCCGAAGTGAAACACTCCACCAAAAAACCGTGGCGTCAAAAAGGTACCGGTCGTGCCCGTTCCGGTATGACTTCGTCTCCGCTGTGGCGCAAAGGCGGCCGCGCGTTCCCAAACAAACCCGATGAAAATTTCAGCCACAAAGTAAACCGCAAAATGTACCGTGCCGGTATGGCGGCGATTTTGTCGCAACTGGTACGTGACGAGCGTTTGTTTGTGATTGACGATTTGTCTGCCGCCACGCCCAAAACCAAAGAGTTTGCCGATAAAGTGAAAAACTTGGGTTTGGAGCAAGTGCTGTTTATCACCAAACAGTTGGACGAAAACGTTTATCTGTCTTCACGCAACCTGCCCAACGTATTGGTTCTGGAAGCCCAGCAAACCGATCCGTACAGCCTGCTGCGCTACAAAAAAGTCGTACTGACTAAAGACGCGGTTGCACAGTTAGAGGAGCAATGGGTATGAACCAACAACGCCTGATGAAAGTAATTTTGGCTCCTATTGTTTCTGAAAAGAGCAATCTGCTGGCTGAAAAACGCAATCAAATGACTTTCAAAGTGCTGCCTGATGCCACTAAGCCGGAAATCAAAGCGGCTGTGGAATTGCTGTTCGGTGTGGAAGTGGCTTCTGTTACCACTACCACGACCAAAGGCAAAACCAAACGTTTCGGCCGTACTTTGGGTCGCCGCAGCGATGTGAAAAAAGCCTATGTCAGCTTGGCCGCCGGTCAGGAGCTGGATTTGGAAGCCGCGGCTGCTGCTGCGGATAAGGAGTAAGCATGGCTATCGTAAAAATGAAACCGACCTCTGCCGGACGCCGCGGCATGGTTCGCGTGGTTACCGCAGGTCTGCACAAAGGTGCGCCGTATGCCCCGCTGCTGGAGAAAAAGAACTCCACCGCCGGCCGCAACAATAACGGTCATATCACCACCCGCCACAAAGGGGGCGGTCATAAGCACCACTACCGCGTTATTGACTTCAAACGCAATAAAGACGGTATTCCTGCCAAAGTAGAACGCATTGAGTACGACCCCAACCGTACTGCGCACATCGCCCTGTTGTGCTACGCTGACGGCGAACGCCGTTACATTATCGCCCCGCGCGGTATTCAGGCAGGTGCAGTATTGCTGTCCGGTTCGGAAGCTGCGATTAAAGCAGGTAACACCCTGCCCATCCGCAACATTCCTGTCGGTACCACCATTCACTGTATTGAAATGAAACCCGGTAAAGGTGCGCAAATCGCCCGTTCTGCCGGTGCTTCTGCCGTACTGTTGGCTAAAGAAGGCGCGTATGCACAGGTTCGTCTGCGTTCCGGCGAAGTACGCCGCATCCACATTGACTGCCGCGCCACCGTTGGCGAAGTGGGCAATGAAGAGCAAAGCCTGAAAAAAATCGGTAAAGCCGGTGCCAACCGTTGGCGCGGTATCCGTCCGACCGTACGCGGTGTGGTAATGAACCCGGTAGACCACCCGCACGGTGGTGGTGAAGGCCGTACCGGCGAGGCTCGCGAACCCGTCAGCCCGTGGGGTACACCGTCTAAAGGCTACCGTACACGCAACAATAAACGTACGGATAATATGATTGTCCGCCGCCGTTATTCAAATAAAGGTTAATTGATATGGCTCGTTCACTGAAAAAAGGTCCATACGTAGACCTGCATTTGTTGAAAAAGGTTGATGCGGCTCGTGCGACCAACGACAAACGTCCGATTAAAACTTGGTCCCGCCGTTCCACCATTCTGCCCGATTTCATCGGCTTAACCATCGCCGTACACAACGGCCGCACCCATGTGCCCGTGTTCATCAGCGACAATATGGTCGGCCACAAATTGGGCGAGTTCTCATTGACCCGTACCTTTAAAGGCCACTTGGCTGATAAAAAGGCCAAGAAAAAATAAGGGATAAAACATGAGAGTATCTGCATCGCATAAAAATGCCCGTATCTCTGCACAAAAGGCACGCCTGGTTGCAGACCTGATTCGCGGCAAAGATGTTGCCCAAGCATTGAATATTTTGGCGTTCAGCCCCAAAAAAGGTGCCGAACTGATTAAAAAAGTACTGGAGTCTGCCATTGCCAACGCAGAACACAACGAAGGTGCTGATATCGACGAGCTGAAAGTCGTTACCATTTATGTGGACAAAGCCGCATCGCTGAAACGCTTCCAAGCCCGTGCCAAAGGCCGTGGCAACCGTATTGAAAAACAAACTTGTCATATTAATGTGACAGTAGGCAATTAAGGAACAGCAATGGGACAAAAAATTCATCCGGTTGGCTTCCGCCTGGCTGTAAATAAAGACTGGTCTTCAAAATGGTTTGCCAAAAGCACTGACTTTGCAAATGTTTTGAAACAGGATATTGATGTACGCGAATACCTGCGCAAACGTTTGGCCAATGCTTCGGTCAGCCGTGTCGTGATTGAGCGTCCGGCCAAATCCGCCCGTATTACCATTCATTCCGCCCGTCCGGGTGTGGTGATTGGCAAACAGGGTGCTGATATTGAAGGTTTGAAACGCGATTTGGAAAAGCTGATGGGCGTTTCCGTTCACGTGAATATTGAAGAAATCCGCAAGCCCGAATTGGACGCGCAAATTATTGCCGACGGCATCGCCCAGCAATTGGAAAAACGCGTACAGTTCCGCCGTGCCATGAAACGCGCCATGCAAAATGCCATGCGTGCCGGTGCCAAAGGCATCAAAATCATGACTTCCGGCCGTTTGAATGGTGCGGACATTGCGCGTAGCGAGTGGTACCGTGAAGGCCGCGTGCCTTTGCACACTCTGCGTGCCGATGTGGATTATGCAACCAGCGAAGCCCACACCACTTATGGTGTGATTGGTTTGAAAGTTTGGGTGTATAAAGGCGAAGCGGGTCAGGTTCAAGCGAAACCTGAGCAGGAAAACCGTCGTAGAAAGGGTGGTCGTCATGCTGCAACCAACTAGAATGAAATACCGCAAACAGCACAAAGGCCGTAATACCGGCATTGCGACACGCGGTAATACTGTTGCTTTCGGCGATTTCGGTCTGAAAGCTGTCGGTCGCGGCCGTTTGACCGCCCGTCAAATTGAAGCGGCACGTCGTGCCATGACCCGTCATATTAAACGTGGCGGCCGTATTTGGATTCGCGTATTCCCCGATAAACCGATTACTGAAAAGCCGATTCAAGTGCGTATGGGTGGCGGTAAAGGTTCTGTTGAATACTATGTTGCCGAAATTCAACCCGGCAAGGTATTGTATGAAATGGACGGTGTGGCCGAATCTCTGGCGCGTGAGGCGTTTGCTCTGGCTGCGGCCAAGCTGCCGATCGCAACCACGTTTGTAACCAGACAGGTGGGTAAATAATGAAAGCCAAAGAATTGAAAGAAAAATCAGTTGAGCAACTCAATCAGGAGTTGTTGGCTCTGCTGAAAACCCAATTCGGTTTGCGTATGCAGCATGCAACCGGCCAGTTGGGCAACAGCAGCGAACTGAAAAAAGTGCGCCGCAATATTGCCCGTATCAAAACTGTTATTACTGAAAAAGGCAGCCAGCAATGAGTACTGAAAAAACTGTCCGCACCCTGCAGGGTAAAGTCGTTAGCGACAAAATGGATAAAACGGTTACCGTTTTGGTTGAGCGTAAGGTAAAACATCCTTTGTACGGTAAAATCGTGCGCCGTTCCACCAAAATCCATGCCCACGACGAGCAAAACCAATACGGTATCGGCGATGTGGTGGTGATTGAAGAATCCCGCCCCTTGTCCAAAACCAAAGCTTGGGTGGTAAAAGAGTTGGTTGAGAAAGCGCGTACCGTGTAAGCGGTTTCGCCTCAAGAATAGAAGCGGAGTTTGCAAGATGATTGCAAACTCCGCTTTTTGCTTTTTCAGGCTGCCTGAAATGTTTTGATAAATGTCAAAGTGGTTGAATAGGGGGATGTGCTTCAATCGGCAGATTTATATGTGAGTAATGCAATATGAAAAAATATGTATGGCTGATGTGTTTGGGTTTGTTGCTCGGCTGTGGACGAGAAGAAACCAAAGCCAACGTTTCAGGCAGCCCAGTCGTGGCGCAGAAAACCTATCAAGTCACTTCCTATCCTTATACCCCGTTTGTGATTCGCGACGGTAAAGGCAATGTCGGCGGCTTTGAAACCGAAATTTTGCAGGCGGTGGCGCAGAAGCAAAATATCCATTTTGAATTTAAGCCCATGCTCAATACTTGGGAAATGCTGTTCAAAAGTATTGAAAACAAACAGGCCGATTTGCTGTCGGCGGCGATGTATCCCAATCCCGAGCGTGCCGCCCGTTTTGAAGTGAGCGAGCCGTATATGGATACCCAGTTTGTTTTGTTTGTGGCCAAAGACGCAAAAATAAACAGTTTGGCTGATTTGAAAGACAAACGGGTGGCGGTGTTCGTTAAATCTATGGCTGAAAAAGAAATTTTAAGTCTGCCTTATGCCGATAAAATCACCACTGTGCCGATTGAAAGCATTTACGAAGGCGTAAAAGCCGTATTAAGCGGCAAGGCCGATGCTGTTTACGGCGACCAAGTGGTTTTGACCTATTATGCCAACCAATTCCATGATAAAGGCGTGTATTTGCGTGCCGATGCCGCCGCCAAAAAGCAGCACTTTGTTTTCCTGATTAGCAAAGGCAATACAGAATTGCTGGCGCAGGTAAATGCCGGTTTGGCGGCAATTAAGGCAGACGGCACGTTAGACCGAATCAAGCGCAAATGGCTGGAACAATAGCTTTCAGGCAGCCTGAAAAGCAGCCTGGCAGACTTTTTGCATCAGACACTTGCCAGAACAATAAAATTCCGCTAAACTGCGCCGCTTCTTTCCGCTCTAATTCAGAGCGTCTTCCCTTTGGGACCAAGACTGGTTTACTGGAACCGCAAGGTTTCAGGCAGCATGAATGGCCGCACGGCTGGCAGGCTGCCTGAAAGTGGTAAATTAAGTTGGTTATATTTTTAAGGTTAAACAACATGATTCAAATGCAGACCATCTTGGATGTGGCTGACAACTCCGGTGCGCGCCGTGTGATGTGCATCAAAGTGTTAGGCGGCTCCAAGCGTCGCTACGCAAGCGTTGGCGATATTATCAAAGTGGCGGTAAAAGATGCCGCCCCGCGTGGCCGTGTGAAAAAGGGTGATGTTTACAACGCCGTTGTCGTGCGCACGGCCAAAGGCATCCGCCGTCCCGACGGTGCGCTGATTAAGTTTGACAACAATGCCGCCGTATTGTTGAACAACAAACTGGAGCCGATGGGCACCCGTATCTTCGGCCCGGTAACCCGCGAGCTGCGTACCGAACGCTTTATGAAAATCGTTTCACTGGCACCCGAAGTGCTGTAAAGGAAACCGGTAATGAATAAAATTGTAAAAGGCGATCAAGTTATCGTGATTGCCGGTAAAGACAAGGGCAAGCGGGGCGAAGTGGTTCGCGTCTTGGGCGACAAAGTCGTAGTAGACGGCATCAACGTTGCCAAGCGCCATCAAAAACCCAACCCCATGCGCGGCATTGAAGGCGGCATCATTGTAAAAAACATGCCGTTGGCCATTTCCAATGTGGCGATTTTCAATCCCGAAACCCAAAAAGCAGACCGTGTCGGCATCAAACTGGTTGAAGGCGAAGGCAAAGTAAAACGTGTCCGCGTATTCAAATCCAACGGTGCAGAAGTGCCTGCCCCCAATCGAGGTAAATAAACATGGCGCGTTTAAGAGAGCATTACAAAAACGTCGTGGTTCCCGAGCTGATGAAACAGTTCGGCTACAAATCCATCATGGAAGTTCCCCGCATTGAAAAAATTACCCTGAACATGGGTGTGGGCGAAGCCGTAGCCGACAAAAAAGTAATGGAACACGCCGTTGCCGACTTGGAAAAAATTGCCGGTCAAAAACCCGTGGTAACCGTTGCCCGCAAATCCATCGCCGGCTTCAAAATCCGCGACAACTATCCGGTAGGCTGCAAAGTTACCCTGCGCCGCGAACGCATGTTTGAGTTCCTTGACCGTTTGGTAACCATCGCCTTGCCCCGTGTACGCGACTTCCGCGGTGTAAGCGGCAAATCGTTTGACGGACGCGGTAACTACAATATGGGTGTACGCGAGCAAATCATTTTCCCCGAAATCGAATACGATAAAATTGATGCGCTGCGCGGTTTGAACATCACCATTACCACCACCGCCAAAACCGACGAAGAAGCCAAGGCTTTGTTGTCCCTGTTCAAGTTTCCCTTTAAAGGTTAATCATGGCTAAAAAAGCACTTATTAATCGAGAAGCAAAGCGTGTGGCTCTGGCCAAAAAATACGCTGCCAAGCGTGCTGCGATTTTTGCCGTTATCAACGATGCCAATGCAACTGACGAAGAGCGTTTTGAAGCGCGTCTGAAATTGCAATCCATCCCCCGCAATGCTGCTCCGGTACGCCAACGCCGCCGTTGTGCATTGACCGGCCGTCCGCGCGGCGTATTCCGCAAATTCGGTTTGGGCCGCATCAAAATCCGTGAAATCGCTATGCGCGGCGGTATTCCGGGCGTTATCAAAGCCTCTTGGTAATAGGAGTATAAAAAATGAGTATGCATGATCCTATTTCCGATATGTTGACCCGTATCCGTAACGCACAGCGTTCCAGCAAAGCTGCGGTTGCCATGCCTTCTTCAAAACTGAAAGTAGCGATTGCCAAAGTTTTGAAAGAAGAGGGTTATATCGAAGATTTTTCCGTATCCGCCGATGCCAAGCCGGTACTGTCCGTACAGTTGAAATACTATGCAGGCCGTCCGGTAATCGAGCAAATCAAACGCGTTTCCCGTCCGGGCTTGCGCGTGTATAAAGGTTCTGACGAAATTCCCGCCGTGATGAACGGTTTGGGTGTAGCGATTGTCAGCACTTCTAAAGGCGTGATGACCGATCGTAAAGCGCGCGCTGCCGGTGTCGGCGGTGAGCTGTTGTGTATTGTTGCCTAAGGAGCGTTTTAAGATGTCTCGCGTAGCGAAAAATCCAGTAACTGTTCCTGCTGGCGTAGAAGTAAACTTCGGAACAGATGCCTTGACCGTAAAAGGTAAAAACGGTGCTTTGTCGCTGCCTTTGACCGGTGATGTGAAAATCGAGCTGAATGACGGCCAACTGACTTTTGCCGCCGCCAATGCCAGCAAACATGCCGGTGCTATGTCTGGTACTGTGCGTGCTTTGGTTGCCAATATGGTAAAAGGCGTATCTGAAGGTTTTGAGAAAAAACTGCAACTGATTGGTGTGGGTTACCGCGCACAGGCACAAGGCAATACCTTGAACCTGTCTTTGGGTTTCTCTCATCCCATCGTACACACCATGCCTGAAGGCGTGAGCGTACAAACCCCTTCTCAAACCGAAATCGTTTTGACCGGTGCAGACAAACAGGTTGTCGGTCAAGTGGCTGCCGAAATTCGTGGTTACCGTCCGCCTGAGCCTTACAAAGGCAAAGGTGTCCGCTATGTCGGCGAAGTGGTAGTCATGAAAGAAGCTAAGAAGAAATAATTGAGGCCGCAATCATGAATAAAAAAGTTGCAAGACTGCGCCGTGCACGCAAAACCCGTGCGCGCATTGCAGATTTGAAAATGGTTCGTTTGTGCGTATTCCGTACCAACTGCCATATTTATGCCCAAGTGATCAGTGCCGAAGGCGATAAAGTATTGGCTTCCGCCTCTACCGTAGAAGCCGAAGTACGCGGCAGCCTGAAATCAGGCAGCAATGTAGAAGCCGCCGCCGTGGTGGGCAAACGTATCGCCGAAAAAGCCAAAGCTGCCGGTATTGAAAAAGTAGCGTTTGACCGCTCCGGTTTTCAATATCACGGTCGTGTAAAAGCATTGGCCGAAGCTGCCCGTGAAAACGGCTTGAGCTTCTAATCAGGATTTTTGGAGACCAAAAATGGCAAAACACGAAACAGAAGAGCGCGGCGACGGCCTGATTGAAAAAATGGTTGCCGTTAACCGCGTAACCAAAGTGGTTAAAGGCGGCCGCATTATGGCGTTTTCCGCTTTGACCGTAGTCGGTGACGGCGACGGCCGCATCGGTATGGGCAAAGGCAAGTCCCGCGAAGTACCGGTTGCGGTACAAAAAGCAATGGACCAAGCCCGCCGCTCCATGATTAAAGTGCCCTTGAAAAACGGTACCATTCATCATGAAGTCATCGGTAAACACGGTGCAACCCGTGTATTCATGCAGCCTGCCAAAGAAGGTAGCGGTGTAAAAGCCGGTGGTCCGATGCGTTTGGTATTTGATGCTTTGGGCGTACACAATATCTCTGCAAAAGTACACGGTTCAACCAATCCCTACAACATCGTGCGTGCGACTTTGGACGGCCTGTCCAAATTGTACACACCGGCTGAAATTGCAGCCAAGCGCGGTTTGAGCGTAGAAGAGATTTTGGGAGCAAACCATGACTGAGCAAAAAAAGATTAAAGTAACTTTGGTTCGCAGTCTGATTGGTACGATTGAATCACACCGTGCCTGCGCACGCGGCTTGGGCTTGCGCCGCCGCGAGCATACGGTTGAAGTAATCGATACCCCGCAAAATCGCGGTATGATTAACAAAATCAGCTACCTGCTGAAAGTGGAGTATTAAGATGCTGTTGAATACGATTCAGCCCGCCGAAGGTGCGAAACACGCTAAACGCCGTGTGGGTCGCGGTATCGGCAGCGGTTTGGGTAAAACCGGCGGCCGTGGCCACAAAGGTCAAAAAAGCCGTGCCGGTGGTTTTCACAAAGTGGGTTTTGAAGGCGGTCAAATGCCTTTGCAACGCCGTTTGCCCAAACGCGGTTTTAACTCTCTGACTGCCGCTTTCAATGCCGAAGTACGTTTGAATGAACTGAATTTGGTAGCGGTGTCTGAAATTGACGTACTGACTTTGAAACAGGCAGGTTTGGTTGCCGCCAATGCCCAAAATGTTAAAGTGATTGCTTCCGGTGAAATCACCAAAGCCGTAACTTTAAAAGGTATTAAAGTAACCAAAGGTGCGAAGGCTGCGATTGAAGCGGCCGGTGGCAAAGTAGAAGAGTAAGGCGTTGATAAGTGGCTAAGCAACTGTCTTCTTCAGGAAAAGCAAATTTATTGGCCAATCCGGATTTGCGGAAGCGTTTGATGTTTTTGCTCGGTGCACTGATTGTATTCCGTATCGGTGCACACGTTCCTGTGCCGGGTGTGGATGCTGCCGCTTTAGCCAAACTGTATGAAAGCGCAGGGGGTGGCATTCTGGGCATGTTAAACATGTTCTCGGGCGGCTCCCTTGAGCGCTTCAGTATTTTTGCTATCGGCATCATGCCTTATATTTCGGCATCCATTATTATGCAATTGGCGGCGGAAATCGTTCCTTCGCTTAAAGCCTTGAAAAAGGAAGGCGATGCCGGACGCAAAGTCATTACCAAATATACCCGTATGGGTACGGTGGCATTAGCGGCCGTGCAAAGTTTTGGTGTGGCCACTTTTGTCTATCAGCAAGGTATCGTTGTAACCAACCAGTTTGAATTTTTTGTTTCCACCGTCACTTGTTTGGTGGGGGGAACTATGTTCCTGATGTGGTTAGGCGAGCAAATTACCGAGCGTGGTATCGGTAACGGTATTTCGCTGATTATTACCGCAGGTATTGTGTCGGGGATTCCGTCAGGTATTATCCAACTGTGGACACTAACACAGCAGAATGCTATCAGCCTGCTTACTTCAATCGGTGTGGTTTTTGGTGCATTGTTATTGACTTACGGTGTGGTGTATTTTGAAAGCGCCTTGCGTAAGGTGCCGGTACATTATGCCAAACGTCAGGTTATGTCGGGGCAAGGCAGCCATTTGCCGTTTAAGCTGAACATGGCAGGTGTGATTCCGCCGATTTTTGCATCCAGTATTATTATGGCGCCCGGTATGTTGGCCGGCTGGCTGAATCAGTCAGACCCGACCGGTTGGGCAAATAAAATTGCCGCGCAGCTACAACATGGTCAGCCTGTTTATATGATATTGTTTGCAGGCAGCATTATCTTTTTCTGTTATTTTTACACCGCTTTGGCTTTCAGCCCGAAAGAGATGGCGGAAAATCTGAAAAAGAGCGGGGCGTTTATCCCGAGTATCCGTCCGGGCGAACAAACTTCCCGTTATTTGGAAAATGTGGTGTTGCGTCTGACCTTTTACGGTGCCCTTTATATTACTGTGGTTTGTCTGATTCCCGAGTTTTTAACAACCGGTTTGGGTATTCCCTTTTATTTGGGCGGTACGTCACTGCTGATTTTGGTGGTGGTAACCATGGATTTTAATACCCAACTTGCTTCTTATCGGATGAGCCAGCAGTATGAAGACCTGATTAAGCGCCCCGATGTGAAAACATTATCACGTAAATAATTATGGCTAAAGAAGATACCATACAGATGCAGGGCGAAATTCTGGAAACTTTGCCCAATGCAACTTTCAAAGTCCAGCTTGAAAACGGCCATGTCGTTTTAGGCCATATCTCCGGCAAAATGCGGATGCACTATATCCGCATTTCCCCAGGTGATAAGGTAACCGTTGAGCTGACGCCTTATGATTTGTCCCGAGCGCGAATTGTTTTCCGTGCCCGATAATCCAGTAAAAGGAACCACATTATGCGTGTACAACCTTCAGTAAAACCCATTTGCCGCAACTGCAAAGTTATCCGTCGTAACCGTGTAGTCCGCGTTATTTGTACTGATCCGCGCCATAAACAACGTCAAGGTTGATTTCAGGCAGCCTTGATTTTGTGATATAGTGCGCACTTTTTGCCCTTAAGGAAAAAATATGGCTCGTATTGCAGGGGTGAATATCCCCAACAATGCCCATATCGTAATCGGTCTACAAGCCATTTACGGTATCGGTTCGACTCGTGCGAAAAAGATTTGCGAAGCTGCCGGCGTGGTTGCCAGCACCAAAGTCAAAGATTTGGACGAGTCCCAATTAGAAGCTTTGCGTGAACAGGTTGCCCAATACGAAGTAGAAGGTGATTTGCGCCGTGAAGTAACCATGAACATCAAACGCTTGATTGATATGGGCTGCTACCGCGGCTTCCGTCACCGTCGCGGCTTGCCCTGCCGTGGTCAGCGCACCCGTACCAACGCGCGCACCCGTAAAGGCCCGCGTAAAGCGATTGCCGGTAAAAAATAATTGAGTAAGGAAATAATTGATGGCTAAAGCAAACACAGCCTCGCGTGTACGCAAAAAAGTACGCAAAACCGTGAGTGAAGGTATTGTGCATGTTCATGCATCATTCAACAATACCATCATTACTATTACCGACCGTCAAGGCAATGCATTGTCTTGGGCTACCTCTGGCGGTGCCGGTTTTAAAGGTTCGCGTAAAAGTACACCGTTTGCCGCTCAGGTTGCGGCAGAAGCTGCTGGTAAAGTTGCCCAAGAATATGGCGTGAAAAACTTGGAAGTACGCATTAAAGGTCCCGGTCCGGGTCGCGAATCTTCCGTACGTGCGCTCAATGCACTGGGTTTCAAAATTACCAGCATTACCGATGTTACTCCGTTGCCGCACAACGGTTGCCGTCCGCCCAAAAAGCGTCGTATTTAAGGAGTATTGAAGCATGGCACGTTATATTGGACCGAAATGTAAGTTGGCACGCCGCGAAGGTACGGATTTATATCTGAAAAGCGCGCGCCGCTCTTTGCAGGACAAATGTAAAATGGATTCCGCACCGGGTCAGCACGGTGCGAAAAAACCGCGCCTGTCAGACTACGGTCTGCAATTGCGCGAAAAACAAAAAATCCGCCGCATCTACGGCGTATTGGAGCGTCAATTCCGCCGCTATTTTGCCGAGGCTGACCGCCGCAAAGGCTCTACCGGCGAATTGCTGCTGCAATTGTTGGAATCACGTTTGGACAACGTGGTTTACCGCATGGGTTTTGCATCTACCCGTGCTGAAGCGCGTCAGTTGGTATCGCACAAAGCGATTACCGTTAATGGTCAGGTAGTCAATATCCCGTCTTTCCAAGTAAAAGCTGGTGATGTGGTTGCCGTTCGTGAAAAAGCCAAAAAGCAAGTCCGTATTCAGGAAGCTTTGGGCTTGGCCGGCCAAATCGGCTTTCCGGGCTGGGTAACGGTTGATGCCGCCAAAATGGAAGGCGTATTCAAAAATATGCCCGACCGCGCTGAGTTGTATAGCGATATTAATGAACAGCTGGTGGTAGAGTTCTACTCTAAATAATGCCGGCGTAATGAGGGACAGTTAAATGCAAAACAGCACTTCCGAATTTTTGAAACCCCGCCAAATTGATGTTGATACTTTGTCCGCTACCCGCGCCAAGGTGTCCATGCAGCCTTTTGAACGCGGTTTCGGTCATACTTTAGGTAATGCTTTGCGTCGTATCTTACTGTCATCTATGAACGGCTTTGCCCCGACCGAAGTGAGTATTGCGGGCGTATTGCACGAATACTCCACTTTGGACGGTGTTCAGGAAGATGTGGTTGATATTCTTCTGAACATCAAAGGGGTGGTGTTCAAACTGCACGGCCGTGCCGATGTAACCGTTTCCCTGAGCAAATCCGGTGCGGGCGTGGTTCGCGCCGGTGATATCGAGCTGCCGCACGATGTGGAAGTGATTAACCCCGACCACATTATTTGCCATTTGGCCGACAACGGCAAAATTGAAATGGAAATTAAGGTGGAGCAGGGGCGCGGTTACCAATCGGTATCCGGCCGCCGTCAGGGCAAGGACCATACCAAAATCGGTGCGATTCAGTTGGATGCCAGCTTTTCCCCCATCAGCCGTGTCAGCTTTGATGTGGAAGCCGCCCGTGTGGAACAGCGTACTGACTTGGACAGCCTGATTTTGGATATTGAAACCAACGGTGCGATTGACCCCGAAGAGGCGGTGCGTACCGCAGCACGTATCCTGATTGACCAGATGTCAATCTTTGCTGATTTGCAGGGTACGCCGGTTGAGGTGGAAGAAGAAAAAGCGCCGCCGATTGATCCGGTTCTGCTGCGTCCCGTTGATGATTTGGAACTGACGGTACGCTCGGCCAACTGCCTGAAAGCGGAAGACATCTACTATATCGGTGATTTGATTCAGCGTACTGAAACCGAATTGCTGAAAACGCCGAATCTGGGTAGAAAATCTTTGAATGAAATCAAAGAGGTTTTGGCTTCTAAAGGCTTGACTTTGGGTTCAAAACTGGAATCGTGGCCGCCTGCCGGTTTGGAAAAGCCGTAAGCTTTGAAGATTAAAGGATAATGACATGCGTCATCGTAATGGTAACCGTAAATTAAACCGTACCAGCAGCCACCGTGCTGCGATGTTGCGTAACATGGCCAACTCTTTGTTGACCCATGAAACGATTGTAACAACTTTGCCGAAAGCCAAAGAGTTGCGCCGTGTGGTTGAGCCCCTGATTACTTTGGGTAAAAAACCGTCTTTGGCCAACCGCCGCTTGGCATTTGACCGCACTCGCGACCGTGATGTGGTGGTGAAACTGTTTGATGATTTGGGTGTACGCTTTGCTGCGCGTAACGGCGGCTACATCCGTATTCTGAAATGCGGTTTCCGTAAAGGCGACAATGCGCCTTTGGCATTGGTTGAGCTGGTGGACAAAGCCGCTCCGGCTGCTGAAGCTGCTGCCGAGTAAAGAGTAAAGTAAGAAAGACAACAGACCGTTTGTTTAAACAAACGGTCTGTTTTTTATGGCTGCCTGAAAGTTTTTCAGGCAGCCGGTTGGTTTTAGAAATAGATGCCGTTGCCGTTTTTGTGGCCGTAGCGTTGCGGATTGGTACTGTATTGTGAAACCGATATCCGTTTTTTTTCGGGTGTCGGCGGCGGTGATATGTGTTCCGCTTCTGCCTCTGCGGGTTGTGTCGCTTCTTGGGCAGTTTCCTCTACAATGAATGCAGGCTGTTGTGGAGAAGAACTGTTGTCTATTTCAGCTGTAACTGCTTCCGGAGTTTCATTTTCCTCCATCGCAGCTTGTTGCACTGCTTGTTGTGTTTGGGCGCGTTTGGCCATATCATCAGGCAGCCATGCCATGCTGATTTGATTGATATATTTGGCATAGACGCTTTCATTAATGGATTTGGGATGTTGTGCTTCAGTTTGAGCAGTTTCCATTTGTTCCGTTGGTATTACACCATCGGATGAAGCAACCGGTTCCGGCATTTCTTGACTGTCTGTGACGGATGCAGTTTGGGTAAGCGCTTCTGCGGCTTCTGCTTGTTCGCGGTATTTGTCAAAAATACTGTTTTTTTGTAAAACACTGGAAATGGGCAAATTAATCGGCGAAACGGCAGCAGGCAGCTCGTCTTCTTCCAAAACTCGGCGGGTCGGTTGCGGCTGCTGCATATTGTGCGCTTCCGCTACGTCTTCGGCCAGACGCACTGCCGCTTCTTTGGCGGGAGTGGGCGGTGTGTCGTCATCGTTGCCGAACCATTTTTTGATTTTGCCGAATAATGAGCCTTCGGGGTGATGGCTTGAATCATCGGCGGTTTCGTTCGGGGCTGCCTGAACGGCAGTTTCAACACTGGTTTCTGCTGCGTGTGTTTCGGTAAGGGGCGCAGCTTCTGCCTGTGCTACTGCTTCGGATTCGCTTGCAGGCGGTGGACTGGTTTCCGCTACGCTTGCCGCTACTTCTTCCTGAACGGCGGTTTCGGTTGATTCCGGTTCTGCTGTTTCCGTTTCGGGCGGTATGTATTCGGCCGGTGCGGATACGGCTACACCTGCTTCGTGCAATACGGCATAGGCGGCCAGCTCATCGGTGTTACGCAGCAGGCTGCGGTGCAGTTTGGTAAATTCTTTTTCCAATTCGGCTGAGCGCACAGGGTGGTAATACCAGTCCAAAACGGCGGTGGCGAGTTTTTCCGGCGTGGCGTCTTTTTGAATCAGCTCGGGTACGACTTCTTTGCCCAACAGGATATTGGGCAGGCCGATATGCGGGATTTTGATTTTGCGGCGCACCAGCGCATAAGTAAACGGGGAAATGCGGTAGCTGATGACCATCGGCCGTTTACACAGCGCCACTTCCAAAGCAGCAGTACCGCTTGTTACCAAGACCACATCGGCCGCCATACACGCCAGCTCGGTTTTGGCTGCCTGAAGGCGTACCGGCAGTTGTTTAAATTCATCCTGATTTAAATATTTGAGCAGGGTTTCGCGTACCGGCGCACTCGGATAGGGCAGTAGAAAGACGGCATCGGGCAGTTTGTCCAAAATCAGGGCGGCGGCACGCAGGAAAACCGGTGCCATATAATCAATTTCGCTGATGCGGCTGCCCGGCATCAGGGTGAATACGGGGGCGGTAATGTCCAGTTTGAGCCGCTCCCGCGTGGCAACTTTGCTGTTTTCCATCGGCAGCATCTGCGCCAGTGGGTGGCCGACAAATTGGGCATTGCCGCCCGCTTCGCGGTAAAGTTCTGGTTCCATGGGGAACAGGCAGAGTACCTGATTAACCTGTTTGACGATTTTTTTTACGCGGCCGCTTTTCCAAGCCCATACGGACGGGCTGACATAATGCAGGCAGGGAATGCCGACCGAACGCAGTTTGGCGGCAACAGGCAGGTTAAAATCAGGCGAATCAATGCCGACAAACACGTGCGGGCGGATGTTTTTCAAATCGGCAATCAAGCCGCGCCGTATTTTCAGAATGGAAGATACGTTGCCCAGCACTTCAAAATAGCCGCGCACGGCCAAAGGTTCCTGTTCATACAGGTCAAACAGGCCGGCCGCTTTCATACGCGGGCCGCCGATGCCGATAAAACGGCTGTAAGGATAATGTTTTTTCAGCGCATCAATCAGGTGTGCACCGAGCAGGTCGCCCGAGGCTTCGCCCGCACACAGGGCGATAATGATTTCTTTATTAGTGGGATGCATATTGGGTCCGATAAAGTACGCCGCCTGCGTCAAAACGCACTTTGTATTGAATAAAAGGCGGAATTGTACAAAAATTTTGTCTGCGGATAAACGTTAAAATACATTTTTTGCCGCCGCCGCCATCACTTGGCGGATAATAATAAAAAAACTTTTTTATTTATATGTGTTTATCTTGTCGGCCGTATTCAGGCTGCCTGAAAATGGGAAAGGAAAACCGATGATTGCCTTGATTCAGCGCGTATCCCGTGCCGCCGTGTGTGTAGGCGGGGAACAAACGGGCGCGATTGACGGTGGTTTGCTGGTTCTGCTCGGTGTAGAGCAGGGCGACAATATGCAGATTTTGCAGCGTTTGCTGCATAAGGTGGTGCATTACCGCGTGTTTCATGACGAGAACGGCAAAATGAATCTGAATGTGCAGCAGGCGGGCGGAGCTTTACTGGTGGTGTCGCAGTTTACTTTGGCGGCAGATACGGAAAAAGGCCTGCGGCCGAGTTTTTCGCGGGCGGCCGCACCGGCGCAGGCGGAAATGTTGTACCGTGAATTTTGCCGGATGGCGGCGGCTTATGTGCCGGTACAGACGGGTAAGTTTGGTGCCGATATGCAGGTGTCGCTGGTGAATGACGGGCCGGTAACGTTTTGGTTGCAGGCTGCCTGAAAATCAGCCGACCCGTTGAAAACGTCCGCCCGTCATGGCCGCCACCGTGCCGTTTAATTCGCACTCCAGCAGCAAGGCATACACTTCAGCCGCAGGCAGCCCCAGCGTTTCCGCCAAATAATCGGGGTGGACGGCTTCGTAGCCCATCTGTGCCAGCAGTGCGGCGGCAGACGGCGGCGGTGCGGTTTCGTTTAAACGCGCCTGTTCCGCCAACGCCTGACCGAAAGCGGGCGCAGGCGGCGCGGCTGCCTGAAGCAGTGCGGGGCATTCGGCGAGAATATCGTCCACCGATTCCACCAGTTTGGCACCGTCTTTAATCAGCTTGTGGCAGCCTTTGCTGTGCGGATTGTCAATCGGGCCAGGCAACGCCATCACGTCGCGCCCCATTTCCGCCGCCAGCCGTGCGGTAATCAGCGAACCGCTTTCCAAAGCGGCTTCCACCACCAACACGGCACGGCTTTGGGCGGCAATCAGGCGGTTGCGGCGCGGAAAATTACCCGCCATCGGCCGTGTGCCGAGCGGGAACTCCGACAACACCAGCCCGTTTTCGGCAATCCGCCGCGCCAAATCCTGATTGGCGGCCGGATAAATGCGGTCAATACCCGTGCCCCAAACGGCAACGGTGCTGCCTGAAGCGGTTAATGCGCCTTCGTGTGCCGCCGCATCAATGCCCGATGCCATGCCCGACACCACGCAGATGCCGCGCGCGCTTAATTCGGCGGCAAAGTTGCGGGCATGACGCTGTGCCTGCGGCGTGGCATGGCGGCTGCCGACGATGCCGACGGCTGAACGGTGCAGCAGTCGGGTGTCGCCGCGTGCAAACAGCAGGGGCGGCGGTGTTTGCCCTTCGCCGAGCAGCGACGGAAAATCGGGGTCGGACAACAGCAGCAGACGGCAGCCGTCCTGTTGTTCCCAAGCCAGCGCGGCATCGGCGGCACGTTGTGCGCTGTCGGTTTGCGTCCAAGCGGCGGCGGCTTGTTTGCCGCGCACCGCCACAGTGCGCACGCTGTCGGGCGGCAGGGCAAGGGCGGCTTCGGCGCTGCCTGTGTGTTGCAGCAGGCGCAGGAAACTTTCCGCACCGATATGCGGTGTCAAAGCCAGTTGTATCCAAGCGCGGCGTTCGGTGGGGGACATGGCGGTTTTCCTATGGTAACGAATCCGCTGCCTATTTTTTAGGCAACAAAGGCACGGCATTGTGAAAACAGGAGTTTAGGCGGCAAAAACGGCTTCAGGCAGCCGACTTATCCACAATTTTGGTGGATAACTTGCTTTCAGGCAGCCTGAAAACGCCGATTTTAGCCGCCGCAAGGTGTTTGTGCATTAAAATCTGTTTCTTTTATCCCATCCATTCCCATGCAAATCCTCCCTCCCAACCATGCCGGTACCGATGAAGCCGGACGCGGCTGCTTGGTCGGCAGCGTGTATGCCGCCGCCGTGATTTTGCCGCCGCAGTTTGAACTGAACGGCTTGGCCGACTCCAAAACCTTAAGCGAAAAACGCCGCGAGCAGTTGGCGGCACAAATTAAAGAACAGGCCGTCTGGTGCGTGGCATCGGCGGACGTGGCCGAGATTGAACAGCTTAATATCCTGCACGCCGCCCTGCTGGCGATGCGCCGTGCCGTACACGGCTTGGCGCGGCTGCCTGAAAAAGTGTGGGTGGACGGCAACCGCCTGCCGCCCGATTTGGGCGTGGCCGCCGAAGCCGTAGTCAAGGGCGATGCCAAAATCGCCGCCATTGCCGCCGCCGCCGTGCTGGCCAAAACCGCACGCGATGCCGAAATGTATGCCTTGGCCGAATGTTATCCGCAATACGGTTTTGAGCGGCACAAAGGCTACGGCACCGCCGCCCACTTAGCTGCCTTGCAGCAATATGGCGTGCTGCCTGAACACCGACGCGGTTTTGCCCCCGTCAAAAAACTGCTGGGCGGCGCATAATGGACGATATGATTTTGTACCGCGATGCTGCCTGCGTGGCGGTAAACAAACCCTCGGGCATGCTGCTGCACCGCAGCCTGATTGACAGCCGCGAAACCGTATTTCTGGTTCAGACCGTGCGTAACCTGTTGGGGCAGCGCGTTTATCCCGTCCACCGCCTTGACCGCCCCACCTCGGGCGTGGTGCTGTTTGCCTTGGACAGCGTGGCGGCGCACCTGTTGGCGCGGCAGTTTGAAGCGCGGACGGTGGACAAACGCTATCTGGCGGTGGTACGCGGCTGGACGGACGTTTCAGGCAGCATTGATTATCCTCTGCGCGAAGTGTTGGACGATGCCGCCGATGCGCAGGCCGACCGCAACAAAGCCGCCCAAGACGCGCAAACCGCCTACCGCCGTCTGGCGCAGGCTGAGCTGCCCTTTGTCAGCAGCCGCTACCCCACCTCGCGCTATTCCCTGCTGAGCGTGCAGCCGCACACCGGCCGCAAACACCAAATCCGCCGCCATCTGAAACATATTTTCCACCCCATTGTCGGCGACACCACCTATGGCGACTTGGCACAAAATCACGCCGTGGCGGCATTTTGCGGCTGTCGGCGGTTGATGCTGCACGCCCATTCGCTGCGTTTCAACACGCCGGACGGTGGCCAAAGCGTAAACGTGTGTGCGCCGCCCGATGCCGCGTGGCAAAACCTGTGCGCCGCCTTCGGTTGGCAGGATGTGCCGCCGGATTTTTAACGCAGAAACAGCTATAAATGCCGTCCAATTCACTGTATTTTGCGGCGGCTGGCGGCTTGAACGAAACATCGCCAGCCCCTACAATACCGCCCTTTTGTTTCGGGGTATCTTATGGAAAAACCGCATTCCGTCGCACCGCGCCTGTCGGCCACGCCTTTGGGACGGCTGATTTTTTTCAGCCGTTGGCTGCAACTGCCGATTTATCTCGGCCTGATTGTGGTGCAGGGCATTTATTCGTATAAGTTTTTGAAATCGCTGTGGCATCTGCTCAGTAATTTGAGCGCGATGGACGAAAATGCGATTATGCTGGCGGTGTTGAGCCTGATTGATGTGGTGATGATTGCCAACTTATTGATTATGGTATTGATTGGCGGCTATGAAACCTTTGTGTCGCGCCTGAATGTGGACGAACACCCCGACCAGCCCGAATGGCTCAGCCATGTGAATGCTTCGGTGTTGAAGGTCAAGCTGTCGATGGCGATTATCAGCATTTCGTCCATCCACCTGCTGCAAACGTTTATCAACGCGGGCAAGCTGCCTGAAAGCCAGATTATGTGGCAGCTGTTTCTGCATTTGGGCTTTTTGGTGTCGGCCATTGCCATGGCGTGGACGGATAAGATTGTGTACAGCACCACGCATAAGGCGCATTAACGGTATCGGGCAGCTTTCAGGCTGCCTATCCCGCCGATAAAGGTATTTTTCGGCATTTGCGGTACAATGCGCCGTTTCACACAGACAACAGAGAACCTTAACCATGCCGAAAATTACCGTATTGCCGCACGCCGAGTTTTGCCCTGAAGGCAAAGTAATTGAAAACGCCGCTTCAGGCAGCACCGTGTGTGACGTATTGCTGGACAACGATATTGATATTGACCACGCCTGCGAAAAATCCTGTGCCTGCACCACCTGCCATGTGATTGTGCGTCAAGGCTTTGACAGCATGGTCGCACCGACCGAGCTGGAAGAAGACCTGCTTGACCAAGCATGGGGCTTGGAAGCGGATTCGCGTTTGAGCTGTCAGGCGGTGGTGGCCGATGCCGATTTGGTGGTGGAAATCCCCAAATACACCATTAACCATGCGCGTGAACATTAAGAACCTGTATTCACAATCTTAACAGCCTGCTTTTACCGCCGCTTTATGCGCCTGCCGCGTTGGCTTTTCACGCCGATATGTTCAATATCGGCATAAAAATCCGCCTTGCATCCACACAAACCGGCAATAAAATCAAGCCGTCAATTTTATGAATACAGGTTCTATAGTCAATATGCTTTATTTCTCATACGGCGTTGGCTCACCTTGCCGTATTATCCATACTGTCTGCGGCTTGCCGCCTTGTATGAAAAATAAATCACATTAACTATAAAACCGTTTCAGGCTGCCTGAAAACTGCCGCCGCTTTAAATTAGAGCGGCGGCAGTTTGTATTTGATAAAATAAACGATTTACTTTTTATTGAGAAGGAAAAGCATGAATTACCGTATCCGCAGCAGCACACCGCCGTCCGACAACGGCGAAAGCTGGGAGCGCAATACCTTGCGCGATGTGTTACTGGAAGCCTACCGCGAACAACGCCGCGCCCGTATTTGGACGGCCGTGTGGCGCGGCATTGGTTTGCTGGTGTTTTTAAGCGTGCTGGCGGCGATGTTCGGCAGCGGCCAAAAGGAACATATGCCGCTTGAAGCGCACGACGACCACACCGCCGTAATTGATTTGGTGGGCGAAATCGGCGGCGACGAATTTACCGACCATGTCGGTATTTTGCGCGAAGGCATGCAGGCGGCGTATGAAAACGACAACGCCAAAGCCATTATTATCCGTGCCAACAGTCCGGGCGGTTCGCCGGTGGTGTCCAATACCGCGTTTGAAGAAATCCGCCGCCTGAAAGCGGAACACAAAGACATTCCCGTGTATGTGGTGGCGGAAGATTTGTGCGCTTCGGGCTGCTACTATATTGCCGCCGCCGCCGACAAGATTTATGCCGACCCGTCCAGCATCGTCGGCAGTATCGGCGTGGTGGGCAGCAGCTTTGACGCGACCGGTCTGATGGACAAACTGGGCATCAAACGCCGCACCCGCACCGCCGGCAGCAATAAAGGCATGGGCGACCCGTTTAGTCCGGAAACGCCCGAACAGCAGGCCATTTGGCAGCAGATGCTTGACCAGATTCACGCCGAGTTTATCAAGGCGGTACGCACGGGGCGCGGCAACCGTTTGCAGGAAAAAGCGTTTCCCGATATGTTTTCCGGCCGCGTTTATACGGGTCTGGACGCGAAAAAAGCCGGTTTGGTAGACGGCTTCGGTAATGTGTACAGCGTGGCGCGTGATGTGGTGAAAGCGCCCGAGCTGGTAGACTACACGCCGCGTGAAGACGAATGGACGCGCCTGCTTGGCCGCAGATTGGGCGTAGAAGTGAAAACACAGCTTGCCGATTGGTTTAAGAAGCTGTATTAAAGTTACAGGCTGCCTGAAACGGTTTTCAGGCAGCCTGTTTTACGGACGCAGGGCAGCAGCTTCTGCGGCCAAACGGGTAATGGTTTGCCAATCACGCCGTTGCAGCGCATCTTTTGGGGTTAGCCATGAACCGCCCACACACAACACATTGGGCAGTTGCAGGTAATCGGGTGCGGACTGCGGGGTAATGCCGCCGGTGGGGCAAAATTTTACCTGCGGAAACGGCCCGTGCAGCGATTTGAGCAGGGCGCGGCCGCCCACCGCTTCGGCAGGAAACAGTTTTAAAGTGTCCATGCCGTATTCCAAAGCCAGCATCAGTTCACCGGCGGTGGCCACGCCTGGAATCAGGGGAATGCCGCTTTGCTGTGCGGCCTGCGCCAATTTGATATTGATGCCGGGGCTGATGGCAAATACGGCGCCGGCGTCTTCCACCGCTTTAAGCTGTTCGCCGTTAATCACCGTCCCCGCTCCGACAATGGCCTCGGGTACTTCTTTTTTAATCAGTCGGATGGCATCAATGCCGACCGGCGTACGCAGGGTAATTTCCAAAGTGGGGATGCCGCCTGCCACCAAAGCATGAGCCAAATCAACGGCAAGCGACAAATCGTCTATCGCCATCACGGGAATCACGGCACCTGCCGACAAGATTTCACGCGGAGTCATACAATTTCCTTAAAACAGGCTGCCTGAAACGGTTTTCAGGCAGCCTGAACGTTACAGATAAAATTTATTCAATACGTTTAATTTTTCGTCCAACTCATACACCAAAGGCTGGCCGGTGGGGATTTCCAAACCCATAATGTCGGCATCGGAAATGCCTTCAATATGTTTGGCCAGCGCGCGCAATGAATTGCCGTGTGCCGCCACCAACACGCGCTGTCCGCCCAGAATGGCGGGGGCGATGTGGTCATGCCAAAACGGCAACACCCGTTCCAGCGTGACTTTCAGGTTTTCGCCGTCCGGCACCACATCGGCAGGCAAGTGGGCGTAGCGGCGGTCGTTGTGGGCGGAAAATTCGTCCTGTGGGTCGAGTAGGGGCGGCAGCGTGTCGTAGCTGCGCCGCCAAATGCGTACCTGTTCGTCACCGTATTGCTCGGCGGTCTGCTTTTTGTCCAAGCCTTGCAGTTTGCCGTAATGACGCTCGTTCAAACGCCAGCTTTTAATCTGCGGCACAAACAGCTGCTCGGATTCTTCCAAAACGATGTTGCAGGTTTTGATGGCGCGGGTCAGCACCGAAGTAAACGCAATATCAAACTGATAACCGTGTTCTTTCAGTTTGCGTCCGGCAGCCTGCGCCTCGGCGATGCCCTGTTCGGACAGTTTCACGTCGCGCCAGCCGGTAAACAGGTTTTTGGCGTTCCACTCGCTTTGACCGTGGCGGATAAAGACCAGTTGCATAATCGCTCCTCAAGCTTGTTGGCAAAGCGCCGATTCTAACCCATCGGCGTGGGGCTACCAAGCCTTTCAGGCAGCCTGAAAAAGCACGCTTGATTTTTTAACCGCCGCCCCAATATGCCGCCCATTCTGTGTATTGAAGCAAGACCGCCATGAGCAATAAAGATTTTTACGATATATTGGGTGTTTCCCGCAGCGCCGGTGACGATGAAATTAAAAAAGCCTACCGCAAGCTGGCGATGAAATACCATCCCGACCGCAATCCCGACAATAAAGAAGCCGAAGAAAAATTTAAAGAAATCCAAAGTGCTTATGCCGTATTGTCCGACCCTGAAAAAAAGGCCGCCTACGACCAGTTCGGCCATGCCGGCATCGACCCGAACAATATGGGCGGCGCAGGCGGATTTGGAGGTTTTGGCGGATTCGGTGGCGCACAGGGATTTGATTTCGGCGATATTTTCAGCCAAATGTTCGGCGGGGCGGGCGGCGGACGGCAGCAAAACCACCAAGGTGCCGATTTGCAGTATTCGGTGGAAGTGTCTTTGGAAGAAGCGGCACAGGGTTTGAAAAAACAAATCACCATTCCCACTTATGAAGAATGTGATTTGTGCCACGGCACCGGTGCCAAACCCGGCACCAAAGCCAGCACCTGTACCACCTGTCACGGCTCCGGCACCATTCATGTGCGGCAGGCGATTTTTCAAATCCAGCAAACCTGTCCGAGCTGCCAAGGTTCGGGCAAGGAAATCAAAGACCCCTGCCACAAATGCCGTGGCGACGGCCGTGTGAAAACCACCAAAACGGTGGAAGTCAATATTCCCGCCGGTATTGAAGACGGCCAACGTATCCGTTTGAGCGGCGAAGGCGAGCCGGGCAGTCACGGTGCGCCCGCAGGCGATTTGTATATCCATGTTTCCGTGCGCGACCACAAAGTATTCCAGCGCGACCCCGACAACCCCACCGACCTGCATTGCGAGCTGCCCATCAGTTTCCCTACCGCCGCTTTGGGGGGCGAAGTGGAAGTGCCGACCCTGACCGGCCGCGTCAAAATGAATGTGCCGGCCGGTACGCAAAACGGCAAACGCCTGCGCGTTAAGGGCAAGGGCATTAAACACGTCCGCAGCAGCTTGGTTGGTGATTTGTACTGTCATGTGGTGGTGGAAACGCCTGTCAATCTGACCGACCGCCAAAAAGAGCTGTTAAACGAGTTTGAACAAATTTCCACCGGTTTGGAGCGCGACCAAACCCCGCGCCGTCGCAGTTTTTTAGATAAATTAAAAGATATGTTTGACTGATTTCAGGCAGCCTGAAAAATTTTCAGGCTGCCTGAATATTTGCACCAAACACCTTGAAAAGGCACCCTGCGGGCAGTAGAATCCGACCAACCCGTTTGAAGTCGCACAGGCGGGGGTAATATCTGGGATAAAGCCGTATATTAAACGGTTTGCTGTATTTTGTGCGATATATCATAACGGTAAAATTTTATGAACACCACGCCCAACCGCGAGCTTAGCTACACCGCTTCGGACGGTACCGTCCTGAAAAGCCGCCTTTACCTGCCCGAACACACCGAACACGAACACATGCCCGCCGTTTTGGTTCTGCCCGAATGGTGGGGTTTGAGCGAACACGTCTGCCACAGCGCCGAGCGGCTGGCACATTCAGGCTATGCCGCCTTGGCGGTGGACTTATACGGCGATGCCGTATTAACCGATAAGGTTGAAGAAGCAGTTGCTTTAATGAACGGCCTGCTGGCCGCACCTGAAAAATTGGCGGAACGCACCCGTTTGGCATGGGAACAATTATGCGCCCTGCCTGAAACCGATGCCGAACGCACCGCCGCCATCGGTTTCTGCTTCGGCGGTCGTGTGGCCTTGGATATGGCGCGGCAGGGTGTGGCCTTGAATGCCGTTGCCAGTTTTCACGGCATTTTATCCACCGACCAACCCGCCCGTGCCGACACCTTGCAAGCGGCGGTATTGGTGGAATATGCGGGCGATGATGTGTTTGTCAGCGAAGCGGATTTGGCGGCTTTCCGTGCCGAAATGGAAGCGGCCAAAGCCGATTACCGCGTTGACGTGTTCCCACAGGCCAAGCACGGTTTTACCAATCCCGAAGCGGACGACAACGGTACACGCAACGGCGTGGATTTGGCCTACAACAGCGAAGCCGCCACCGAGTCTTGGGTGAATATGCTGGCGTTTTTTGCTGAAAAAGTATAAAGAATAAAACCTAATCGGGGCGGATAGTTATCCGCCCCGATAGGTTTTCAGGCTGCCTGAAAGCCCTGTTTCTTTAAAAATGCCGCCATTTTTTCCGCAAACACGCGATAACCGGCGGCATTGGCATGAATGGCATCCGATTTCAAATCTTTATTGCCCAAAATTTCCGCCCAAGCGTCCGACAGCAGGGGAACAGCATATTGTTCCGCCAAATCGCGGTATAAAGTGTGGTCGCTGGGAAAACCCAGCAGCGCGCCGGTGGTCAAATGCGGTACGGCCGCCAACACCACTTCCGCACCGCCCGCCTGCACCGTTTCAATCATTTTGCCGATATGGCGGCGCGTATCCTGTTCAGGCAGCCCGCGCAAAAAATCATTGCCGCCGATACATACCAGCACCAGTTTCGGTTGTGTGCGCATCAAGGCGGGCAAACGTGCCAACGCCTGAGCCGACGTGTCGCCCGACACGCCGCCGTTTTCCACTTGCCAGCCGGTCAGTTGCGCCAATACGGACGGATAAGACTGCGAGCGTTCCGCACCGTAGCCGAAAGTCAGCGAATCACCCAAAGCCAATACGCGGCTGCCTGCAGGCAGTGCGGTGTGTTTTTTGCCGCGCGAACAGGCGGCAAGGGGCAGCATCAAAACGGAAAATAAAAATCTGCGGCGGTTCATTATTTCAGCCAATCGGGTAAAGAAACGGGCGGTATGCGCCATTTGGCGGGATAGTCCACGCCGGTCAGATACAAACCGTCCGGCATAAAAGTGGGCGGCGCCTGCAAACGGCTTTTTGCCGCCAACAATTCGGCAAAGTCTGCCACCGACAAGCGGCCGCAGCCGACATAGACCAGTGCGCCGACAATATTGCGTACCATGTGATGTAAAAAGGCATTGCCGTGAAAATCCAGTTTCAGCCAGCCGTCCGTGCCGGACAATTCCGCCCGATACAGGGTTTTTACCGGCGATTTGGCCTGACATTGGGCGGCGCGGAAGCTGGAAAAATCATGTGTTCCGACCAATAGCGCGGCAGCGGCGGCCATGGCTTCACGGTTTAAGGCGTAGTGCGTCCAACCGGCACGGCCGTACAGCAGCGGCGAGCGCACCGGCGCCGATTGCAGCAGATAACGGTAATGTCGTCCGCAGGCATCAAATCGGGCATGAAAATCCGCCTCTGCCGCTTGGGTATGCCATACCGCCACGCCGTCCGGCAAATGGGCATTTACTCCGCGTACCCAAGCCTGAAGGGGACGGACGGCATCGGTGTCAAAATGCACGGTTTGTGCGGTGGCATGTACGCCGGTATCGGTGCGTCCGGCGGCGGTGACGCGGATGTTTTCGCCTGCCATACGGCTTAAGGCGGTTTCCAATGCCGCCTGCACGGTGGGCAGGCCGTCTGCCTGTTTTTGCCAACCGTAAAAACGGCTGCCGTCATAAGAAAGGGTAAGGACGTAGCGCATGATGTAGAAAAAGCCAAGCTGTTGAGCTTGGCTTGGGGATTTGGTGGGTCGTGAGCGATTCGAACGCTCGACCAACGGATTAAAAGTCCGCTGCTCTACCGACTGAGCTAACGACCCGAATCAAAGAAATAAATTATATTGGTAATGGCTGTGTTTTGTCAATAAAAAAAGCATTATTTTTATATCTTCTTTGATTTTTAAAAGGATTTTTTTAAAACAGTGCATCAATGGATTCCGATTGCTGTTTGTTTTGGCGGATGGGTTTAACCGGCGTAAGCTGGCGTTCGCCCGAATTATTATTGTTGTTGCCGCGTTCACGGTTGGCGCGTTCGCTGTTTTTCGGCACCAAGGGTTTTTCGCGTGGGGCGCGGTTGACCGGCTCCAACGGCACTTCGCCTTTCAGGCTGCCTGATTTGCTGCTTTGACTGTCACCGTTGTTGGCAGCATAGCCACGGTTACCGTATTCTTTTTCGCGTTTGACGCGCGGTTGGCGCGGCGGGCGCGGTTTACGCGGCACATATGCGCCGGAAGTGAGGGCGCGGGTATTGACAGGCGAGTTGTCGGCTTTCAAGGCATTGGCGGCGGCATCGGCTTCCTGTTGGACGGTATCGGATGCGGCTTGCGGCGGCTGGCTGCCGTCGGCGTTTTGGGGACGGAAGGCGGGTTTGCCGTCCGGCGACATGATTTCAATCGGCCGGTTGGGGGTGGATTCAGCGACCGGCTGTTGGCGACTGCTGCGCTGACCGGTACTGGTTAATTGGAAATACACCAAAACAATCAGTCCGATAACGACAACCGTACCCAGCAGCAGCAGGCTTAATAAGATGTTGCCGAAAGTAAATTTGGTTTTTGACATGGATATTCCGTTTCAGCCGCAGCGGCTGCCTATGTTTTCAGGCAGCCTGCGGATGGGGATTAATAGGCGTTGGCGGGGGTGAAGTTTTCATACAGGGTCACCACGCGCAATACGCCGGGGGTCATGCTGACGCGCTGGCTGACGGCGGCTTGTTGGGCGGGGGTGAGCAGACCCATCACATAGCTTACGCCGTCATAGGTGACCACTTTGACATGGCCGGGGTAAACGCCGGGAACATTGAGCAGGTTGGCGCGCACACGGGAAGTAATCAGGGTGTCGTTGCTGATGTTGGCGATGGAACGCTGCTGCGGCACAACATTGATGTAGTTATAAACGGCGGCGGCACTGCGTTCGGCGCGGGCAATGCGTTCTACCAACTGACGGTCGGCCTGACTGGGTACTTGTCCCAGCAGCAGGATGCGGCGGTTGTAGCTGACGACGGAAACGGAGGGTTTGTAGCCCTGATAGCCTTTGCTTAATACCGATTGGGCTTTGGATTTGATGTGCAGTTCCATCACTTCATCATCTGCCATAGAACCGGCGGAACGGCGGTCAGCAATGGAAGAGGCAGCAATACCGCCGCCGACAACAGCCGCCGCGCAACCGCCTAAAACGGTTGCAATCAATGTACCCAAAATCGCGGTTCGGAAACCTTTATTTAACGGTCTCATGCGGGAGACTCCTTAGCTTATGATGTTGGTCGGAATAGGGTGCGGCTGCCGTGAAACAGCCTTTGGGGCTGATTTTAACGTTTTTTGGCTGTTTATGTACAATTTTTCTGCACCGCATATTCAGGCTGCCTGAAATATTTATAGTACAATCCGCCCTTTGCATAAATTAAGGAAACCGTCTGTGAAATACCTGCCTTATTGGATTTTATCGCTTACCGCCATCGTGTTGGACCAGTTGAGCAAATACATCGTGCTGGTCAATTTTGCCGAATACGAACGCCTGAATGTGATTCCGCACTTTTTTGATTTGACTTTGGTGTACAACCCCGGCGCGGCGTTCAGCTTTCTGGCCGATATGGGCGGGGCGCAGAAATATATTTTTACCGTGCTGGCGTTTGTGATTAGCGGCTGGCTGGCACGCGGCATGGTAAAGGGCGAGTTCGGACGAATGGGCAACTGGGCGGCGGCCATGATTATCGGCGGCGCGTTCGGCAATGTGGTGGACCGCTTTATCCACGGCAAAGTGGTGGACTTTCTGCTGTTTTACTGGCAAAACTGGTATTACCCCGCCTTTAATGTGGCCGACAGCTTTATCTGCGTGGGCGCGGCACTGATGATTATTGAAAGTTTTACCCAAGGCAAGAAAAAACAGCAGGCTGCCTGAAACGAAAGACCGTTATGAACGAAAAAACCATTATCCTTGCCAATCCGCGCGGCTTTTGCGCCGGTGTGGACCGCGCCATCAGCATTGTGGAACGCGCTTTAGAAGAATACGGCGCACCGATTTACGTCCGCCACGAAGTTGTCCACAATACCTTTGTCGTCAATAATCTGCGCGACAAAGGGGCAATCTTTATTGAAGAGCTGTCGGACGTACCGGCCGGCGCAACCCTGATTTACTCAGCGCACGGCGTATCCAAAGCCGTACAGGACGAAGCGGCGCAACGCGGTTTCCGCGTGTTTGACGCCACCTGCCCTTTGGTGACCAAAGTCCACAAAGAAGTGGCACGGCTGGACGCACAAGGCTATCAGATTATTATGATTGGCCATGCCGGACACCCCGAAGTGGAAGGCACGATGGGTCAGCTTTCCGCAGGCGCGATGCTGCTGGTGGAAAGGGTGGACGATGTGGCCAAACTGGATGTGCGCGATGCCGAAAAACTTGCCCACGTCAGCCAAACCACGCTGTCGGTGGACGAAACCCGCGACATTATCGCCGCGCTTAAAGCCCGTTTTCCGCACATTAAAAGCCCGCACAAAGAAGATATTTGTTATGCCACCACCAACCGTCAGGAAGCCGTCAAAACGCTGGCAGAACAATGTGATATTGTGATTGTGGTTGGTTCGCCCACTTCGTCCAACAGCAACCGTCTGCGCGAAGTGGCGGCCTTGCGCGGTATTGACGCCTATATGGTGGACAATGCCTCTTTCCTGCAAAAAGAATGGTTTGACGGAAAGCAATGCGTGGGGGTAACGGCAGGCGCGTCCGCACCGGAAGTGTTGGTGCAGGAAGTGATTGCCCGCATCGGTGAATGGGGCATCAATACCGTGCGGCAGGGCGGTACGGTGGAAGAAAGCATTGTGTTTGTGTTGCCCAAAGAATTACGCAAGTCTAGTTGATTAAACAGGCTGCCTGAAAACCGTTTCAGGCAGCCTGTTATTTTAATGGTGTTGTCCCTTATGAAAACGTTTTTCCAAATACGAGAAAAACCAGCTCAAACACATCGTCATCGCCAGATAAATCAAAGCTACGGCGTACAAAGGCTCCTCATAGATTGAATAACGCCCCGAAATCGTCTTCTGCACATACGCCAGCTCTGCCACTGCAATCACCGACAGCAGCGAACTGTCTTTCAACAGCGTAATAAACTCATTAGCCAAAGGCGGCAGCATCCGCCGCAAAGCCTGCGGCAGCACCACAAAGCGCATCGCCTGCCAATAACCCAAGCCCAAAGAGCGCGCTGCTTCCATCTGACCCTTGTCAATAGACTGAATCCCCGCCCGAAAAATCTCGGTAATATACGCACCCGCATTGGCCGTCAGCGCCAAACCGCCCGCAATCAGCGCACCGTAATTGCGGCGCAACTCATTAGCGGCATCACCGCTTAAAATCAGACCGTGGTCCACATGCACGAAAAGCGGGAACCATACATATAGCCAGATAAAAATCTGTACAAACAAAGGTGTGCCGCGAAACAATGTAACATACAGGCCGGACAGGCTGCGTAGTAGCCAAGCGACCCCGTTTAAAAACACCCCGCCTTTTTCAAAGCGCACAATCCGCGCCAACGCCCCAAACAGACCCAAAATACTGCCTGCCAATACCGACACCGCCGTCAGCCCCAAAGTTGTCAGCGCACCGTAAAAAAACATCTCCCGATATTCGTACAACTCGGGGAATTTGGCGGCAAACCAGCTTACAATTTCCATAGTTTATACCCGTGCAAAGGAAACACCTGAGTATTTCCGCAAAGAAAAGGCGCGATTTTACAACAAATCACGCGGCAGCAAGAAAAAAACACAACCCCCGCACAAGGCAGGGGTTGTCAAACTGGCGGAGAGGAAGGGATTCGAACCCTCGATACGCTATTCACGTATACACGCTTTCCAGGCGTGCGACTTCAACCACTCATCCACCTCTCCGAAGATGGAAAAGCGGCATTCTAACCCGTTTTGCCGCAAAGGGCAATGCTTGAGTTCAGGCTGCCTGAATTTGCAGTTATACTGCGGCCAATGTTTTGGTTTAAAACCGCAAAGGAAGTGGTATGAATTTTCATCCCGATTGGTTTGGCGGCAGCCTGTTATGGACGGCGGCGGCGCTGTGTTTGCCGGTGCTGGCGTATGCGGCGGCAGGTTTGCGCGGCGTGGGGCAGACGCGGCTGTTGGCGGCGGCGGCGGTGTTGGTGCTGCCGCAGTTGTTGCAGGCGCAGGTGTCGGTGGGGCAGTTGGCGGGGGGGGCTTATCACTTGTTGGGCGTAAACTTGGCTTGTTTGATGTTGGGCGGACGGGCGGCGGCGGCGTGGGCGGCCGTTTGGCTGGCGGTGTTGGCGGCGGCACGCTTCGGTACGGACGCGTCGGCGGTGTGGCCGTTAAACGTGCTGTGTACAGTGCTGCCTGCCTGCGCGGTAAACATTGCGGTGCGGCGTTGGGGACGCAAACGGCTGCCGCCGAATGTGTTTGTGTATATTTTTGTGTACGGCTTTTTGGCGGCGGCGGCCGGTATGCTGCTGACGGGTGCGGCGGTGGCGGCGGTGCTTCAGGCAGTCGGCGTGGCGCAGGCGGCGGCGGTGTTTCCGGTATTTTTGCTGCTGGCGTGGGGCGAGGCGTTTTTAAGCGGCCTGTTGGCGGCGGTGGGGGTGGCGTTTCTGCCGCAGTTGTTGGCAACGTTTGATGACGGCGTGTATCTGCGCCGCGAAAAGCGGATTTGGAAAGATTAGGTTAAACCGCGCAAAGCGGCGGCAGGCTGTGGCAGAATGTGCGGCCTTTTTGAATGAAACCAGAAACAATAATGAAAAAACAAATGATTTTGGCGGCGGCGGCTTTGTGCGCGGCCTTGTCGGTACAGGCAAAAGACACGGTGGTACGCAACTTTACCGCTTTTAGCGGCGACGGCGAAAACGGCTGGCGCGCGGTTATCCGCAACAACCGCATGGAATTGGAAACGATTAAGGGCAAGGAATATTACCGCCGTATTCCCGTAAAGCGTTCTGCATATGCCAAAGGCGTGGAATTTAGCGGCAAAACCCGTTTCGGCGAAGTGACGCTCAACATCAACGGCCAACGCTGCCGCGACCACAACGGCCGCATGAACGAGTTTACCGCCAAGCTGTATTATCGCGGCAAAGTGGTAAAAGGTTGCGCGGTACGCGGTGCTTACAGACACGCGCCGACTTGATATGCAGAAAATTTTACCTGTTCTCCTAATGCTTTCCGTTTCGGCGTGTGCCGTTCAGGCAGCCGAAAATCATCCGCATTGGGCAACCGTATTAAATAAAGAAAGCAATTTATACCGTTTGGACGGCAAACTGTTCCGCAGCGAACAGCTTGCCGCCCAAGACTATGCCCTATTGAAACAGCATAATATCCAAACCATTGTCAATTTAAGATTTTTTGACCGCAACGACGACCAAGCGGCTTTCGGTCACCGCAATTTAAAGCTGGTGAATACGCCGTTAATGTCTTGGTTTATCCGCCCCAAAGACGTTGCTGAAGTCTTATGGCAGATTGAGCGGGCGCAACAGCACGGGGCGGTGTTGGTGCATTGTTATCACGGTGCCGACCGCACGGGTTTGATTGCGGCGGTGTACCGGATTATTTATCAAAACTGGCCTTTGGAAGAAGCCAAACGGGAAATGGTAAACGGGCCTTACGGTTTCCACCCCGTGTGGCGGAATATGGAAAATTTCTTTACCGAGCAGAATATTAAAGAAGTGCGGATAAGATTAAAAGATTTGGGTTCTGAAACTCGTTTGGAACGTCAATAAAGATAAAAGTATGGCAAAGAAAATAAATAAAAAGATTATGCTGTATTTGAAAAGGATTATTTTAATGCTCATTATCTTATACGGGGCATTTGGTGTTAATCGTTCAGCAAATGATAAAAATGAAAAACTTGCTCAATCCAAACAAAATATTGCCCATTTGGCTGAAAGTATGCAATCTCCCAGATGGGATATGGGTATGAAGAAAATAGAGGGCATTAATTCATGGTTATATGTAAAACAAAGAATCTATATTGAAAACTGCTTGTCAGAAGAAGAAATTATAAAGCGTTTAGAATACAATGATTTTCTTATTATAGATAAATTGCTCTATTCCTGTAAGGACGGTGTCCAATATAATCTGTTTAGACCCAAACACTTTGATGAAATGTTAAATTTCTGCGGCTATATAGAATTTAGTTCAGAATATCCGTCTGAATTTGAAAAGTGTCAATCAAGCAAATGATTTCACATGTCTGATTTTGACCTGTCCCATTTTTTATCTACCCTGCCCGTGCTGCCCGGTGTGTACCGTATGCTGGCGGCAGACGGCGCGGTGCTGTATGTCGGCAAGGCGGTAAACCTAAAACGGCGCGTGTCGGGTTATTTTCACAAAAACGACCATTCGCCGCGCATTGTGCTGATGCTCAAGCAGGTGGCGCGGGTGGAAATTACCGTCACCCGCAGCGAAGCCGAAGCCCTGATTCTGGAAAACAATCTGATTAAATCGCTGTCGCCCAAATACAATATCCTGTTCCGCGACGACAAATCCTATCCTTATTTAAAAATCAGCGGCCATGCCTTTCCGCAAATCGCCTATCACCGCGGCAGCCTGAAAGCGTCCGACCGCGCTTTCGGCCCGTATCCCAACAGCCATGCTGTGCGCGAAGGCATTGAAACCTTACAAAAAGCATTCGGGCTGCGTACCTGCGAAGACAGCGTGTTTGCCCACCGCCAACGTCCTTGTCTGCTGTTTCAAATCAAACGCTGCTGCGGCCCGTGTACCGGCGAAACCGATGCGGACGACTATGCCGCCCGCGTGCGTGCCGCCGCCGATTTTTTGGACGGCCGCACCGACGCTTTAAGCCAAGAGCTGCATGAGCAAATGCAGCAGGCCGCCGCCGCGCTGGATTTTGAGGCCGCCGCCCGTTACCGCGACCGCATTCAGGCTTTGGGGCTGGTGCAAAGCCGCCAGTTTATTGACAGCCGCCATCCGCAGCGTGCCGGTAATATTGACGTGTTGGCGGTGGTGGAAGAAGCCGGCGCGGTGTGTTTGAACTGGACGGTTATCCGCGGCGGACGGCACGCAGGTGACAAAAACTTTATCGGCAGCGACACCGAGCCGCAGGCGTATGCTGAAGCTTTTGTCGCACAACATTATCTTGACCGCGCCAAGCCCGATGTGCTGGTGTCCAATTTCAGGCTGCCTGAAAGCCTGTGTCAGGCCATCAACAGCCAGCAGCCCGTCCGTTTTGTCCGTCCCGAGCGCGGCGAAAAACGCAAATGGTTGGAAATGGCCGAACACAACGCCCGTATCGCCTTAAGCCAGCAACAGCAGCACGACAGCCTGCGCCGCCAGCGTGCCGACGACTTGGCACAACTGCTCGGCAGCGACAGCCTGAACCGTTTGGAGTGCTTTGACATCAGCCACACGCAGGGCGAAGCAACCGTAGCCTCCTGCGTTGTTTATGAAGACTTGGCGATGCGTCCCGAACAATACCGCCGCTACAATATCGCCACCGCCAAAGCAGGCGACGACTATGCCGCCATGCGTGAAGTCCTGACCCGCCGTTACGGCAAACTTTTGCAGGCGCGCGCCAACGGCGAAAACGCCGTCTTTCCCGATGCTGTATTGATTGACGGCGGTACGGGGCAGATTAACGTGGCCTTGGCGGTGTGGGCGGAACTCGGCTTGCAGATACCGCTGGTCGGTATTGCCAAAGGCGTAGAACGCAAAGCCGGTTTGGAAGAACTGATTTTGCCGTTTCAAAACCAACGTTTCAGGCTGCCTGAAAACCGTCCGGCCCTGCACCTGCTGCAAACCGTGCGCGACGAAGCCCACCGCTTCGCCATTACCGGCCACCGCAAAAAACGCGACAAAGCCCGTCTCACTTCTGCTTTGGACGAGATTGACGGCATCGGTGCGAAACGCAAAAAAGCCCTGCTAACCCGTTTCGGCAGCCTGCGCGGCGTCACGGCGGCGGGCGTGGACGAAATCGCCCAAACCGAAGGCATCAGCCGCGCCTTGGCCGAAAAAATTTACGCCGCTTTGCACGGCATCTAAACCATAGGAATACCCACCATGCACACCATCGTCATCACTTCCGGCGAACCGGCCGGTATCGGCCCCGACATCTGTTTGGATATGTCCGACCACGGCCTGCCCTGCCGCGTGGCCGTACTCGGCGACATAGATTTATTGCGCCAACGTGCTGCCCTGCTCGGCAAAAACGTCCGCCTGCGCGAATACCGTGCCGACAGGCAGCCTGAAAGCGGCACGCTGGACGTTATCCACATTCCCCTGCGCGCGCCCTGCCAAGCGGGCGTACTCAATCCCGCCAATACCGCCTATGTTTTACAACTGCTGGACAGTGCCTATCAGGGCGTGGCAGACGGCCGCTTTGCCGCCATGGTAACTGCGCCCCTGCACAAAGGCGTGATTAACGATGCCGGTAACATCCCCTTTTTTAGCGGCCACACCGAATATCTGGCCGAAAAATCCCAAACCGAACAAGTCGTCATGATGCTGGCGGGCGGCGGCTTGCGCGTGGCCCTGCTGACCACCCACCTGCCCTTGCGCCAAGTGGCCGATGCCATTAGCCAAGAGCGCATTCAACGCATTGCCCGCATCCTCCATCACGACCTGCAAAACAAATTCCACATTCCCGAACCGCGCATCCTACTGGCAGGACTGAACCCCCACGCAGGCGAAGGCGGTCATCTCGGCACGGAAGAGCGCGACATCATGCAGCCTGCCGCCGCCGCCCTACGCACCGAAGGCATCCGTATCAGCGATCCCCTGCCTGCCGATACCCTGTTTCAACCGTTTATGCTTAAAGATGCCGATGCCGTCTTGGCCGCCTATCACGACCAAGGCCTGCCCGTCCTTAAATACGCCTCGTTTGGACAAGGCGTAAACATCACCCTCGGCCTGCCCTTTATCCGCACCTCCGTTGACCACGGCACCGCCCTCACGCTGGCAGGCAGCGGCCAAGCCGATTCAGGCAGCCTGAAAGCTGCGCTGGCGTGTGCCTGCCAAATGATTGCCCCCAATCAAGCAAGCACAACCTTCTGACTGCACAAACCCCAAATAACAAAAATCAAGCCCCAATCCCGCAGGCGGCCGCTTCAGGCTGCCTGAAAAAATAAAAAAATCCCCCGATTTAGCTTGAAGCCCCTTACCGTCGGGCGTTACAATCGCTACGAGAAGTTTCAACCTTTACAAAAGACGCCGATTTTTCCATTTTTTTGTAAAAGTATGCAAAGCAAGCACCACATGCACAATGCAAGATGCCGACGGCGTAACGGCGGGGCAAAATTGCCCCCTACCCGTTTGTTAAAACATTAAAATGTGGCACGGAAATTGCGTGACATCTCCATTTAAACAGAATGCGGCCTGTAAAAACCAAGGTTTGCACTTGTTTGAAAAAATAAACGGCAAAAAAAGGCACAATAAGGCAAAAGCCGCCACGGGCGGCCTTTGCTGCTGTCTGAAAGATTTTTTATTCATCAGTTGTAAGGACAAAAATTATGAACCATACCTATCGGGTTGTTTATAACGAATCCACCAATACCTACGTCGCCGTCTCGGAAAACGAGCCGGCGCGCGGTAAGAAAGGCAAGTCGGTTAAAACCGCTGTTGCCGCCGCCATCGCCATGACCTTTGGCGGTGTAGCGGGTACGGCCTCTGCGGTTATTAACGATAACGGTCGGCAGGGCAATAGCAATATTTTAATCAGCCCGAGTAATTCACAATTACAGCCTGCATTAGCCGGTGCTACTGGCGGCGGTAATGCAATCGGTATCGGCAGCAATGCCAAAGTACATCAATATGGTGTATCCATCGGCTACCAAACCCAGGCTGTAAGCGGTAGTGCCAATCATCAAGGTAATGTTGCCATCGGTCCGCGAGTGAAAGCTACTGGGGAAGAATCCGTGGCGGTTGGTACTGGTACTCAACCGTCAGACCCGAACAATGCCAACTGGGTAACTTTAGCTACTGGTGCACAAACTGTTGCTTTTGGTACCCGTGCCCAAGCGGTCGGCGCACAAAGCACAGCAGTTGGTAACGACGTTTATGCCGGCGGTTACGGCAGCATTGCCATCGGTAGCGACGATACCGGTGATACAAACAATGCCGGTCACCAATACACCATTGCCACCAAGCACCGCTATAACGTTGCAGGAAGTGCCAACGGCGGTGCAGGTTCTGTTCCCACTCTTAGCAGCAATCCCGACAATATCTATGTTGCTACCGCTACTCAAGGTAACGGTGCCGTTAGCGTAGGCGCACACACCCAATCGCTGCACCATGGTGCCACCGCACTTGGTGCCGGTGCCATCGCCGGTATGGGTAAATATGTTTCAGGCAGCGTTAAAAATAATAACTTAAGAATTGATTCTGTAACCGGTATCCAGGCCACCGCCGTGGGTTCACAAAGCTTTGCCGCATCCGACCGCACGACCGCAGTTGGTGCCAATGCCATGGCCGGTGGTGAAAATGCCACCGCCCTCGGCAGCAACGCCGTAGCCTTCTCCAATCAAACCTTGGCCATCGGCGACCGCGCCCGTGCAGGCTCCAACGGTACATTGGATACTGCCCTCCTGAACCCCGCCCAAATGTCTCGTGGCGGCGACCGCGCCATTGCCATCGGTACGGATGCCAATGCCTTGAATACCGAAAGCATCGCCTTCGGTACCAATGCTTCATCAGAAGGCTTCCAATCCATTGCCATCGGCAGTAATGCCCAAAATCCGCGCTGGCAGAAGAGCACTAAAAATGAAAATGAACTGGTAGAGAAAACGGTCAAAGGTAACCACACTATTGCCATCGGTGCCAACGCCTTAACCGACCGTAACGGCAGTATCGCCTTGGGCTATAACGCCAATGCAAGTAGTGCCAGTAGCCACTTAAACCGTGGTAATCCTGCCAACCCCTTAACCAATCCTGCTAATCTGGATCCTGATAAAAACACACGCATTGCAGGCGGTCCATCACCCTCTATTGCCATCGGTCAAAACAGTACGGCTGACGGCGGTTCGGTAACGTTGGGCGACCGTTCCTTTGCACAAAGTTTGGGTGTGGCATTAGGCCCGATGGCAACGGCCGGTAATGTTAAGAATAATCTGACGGCTTCTAGTGTTGCCATCGGTGCAGCAGCTTATGCCGGCGGTAACTCCGGTTTGGCAGTCGGCCGTCAGGCAGCCGCCGTGCAGTCTTTTGACCAAGCCATCGGTATGACCGCGATTGCCAACGGTACTGCCGCGTTGGCCATCGGCCACTCCGCCAATGCCAGCGGCTACCGCGCCATTGCCATCGGTTCGCCCGATGTGGCCAATGCTTCGTCTACTACTGGTACGGCAGGTGAACAAAAAGGTACTAACCACCAACCCCACGACCAAACTTTGGCCTCCGCCAAAGATGCCATCGCCTTTGGTGGTGGTGCGCGTGCTTTGGCTAATTCCTCCCTGTCTATCGGCCCGTTCTCAACCACCAGCAAAGATGATGCCGTAGCGATTGGTTACCGTGCTTATTCTTCCGGTAAAAAAGCCGTATCCATCGGTTCTACCGCCAATACTACCGCCGATACCAGCGTGGCCATCGGTGCCAATACCTTAACCACTGCAGTCGATGCGATTGCCGCCGGTACCAACACCACCGTTAGCGGCGCACGTTCTATTGCCGTTGGTGCGGAAAATAAAATTACCGGCAAAGATTCGGCCGCTATCGGTTTGAACAATACTGTTGGCGCCAACAATGCGTTTGTATTGGGTAATAATATCAATACTCAAATAACTGGACGTCCCGCCAATTTGCTGGAAGAAATTGTTATTCTCGGTCATAACTCTTCTGCTGCTGTTGCTTCCACCGAAAAAAATGCAACCGTAAACGGTATTAAATATGACGGTTTTGCCGGTTGGAATGACCTGAAAAACGGTTCGGTTGTTTCTGTCGGCAGCGCAGACCGTGCGCGTCAAATCAAATATGTGGCTCCAGGTAAAATTTCTGAAGATTCTACCGATGCGATTAACGGCAGCCAGCTTTACCTGACTCAAAAAGCATTGGGTAATGTTGGCACTACCACCGCAAACCATTTGGGCGGCGGTTCACGGCTGAATCAAGACGGTACATTGACGCCTCCTTCCTATAATTTGGTAGATGCCTCTAATCCGGCCAACAACCAAGTAGCTAATAATGTAGGTGCAGCATTAAGTAATTTAAATACTTATGTTAATAATGGTTGGTTGGTGCAAAATGGTACGGGTGTCACCAAAGGTAAAGTAACCCCCGGTGAACGTGTACGCTTTGTCGGTTCCGGCGATACAACAGTAGATGTTGCACAGGAAACAACTGACGGTTTGACTGTGGTTACCATCAGTAGCCGTTCTTCTGCAGCACCCGAAACAACCAAATTAACAGTTAATCAACAAGGTAATGAGGCTGGTAAAGTACAAAATCCTGCGGTTGGTGACGAAAATAAATTAGTCAACGCGACCACGATAGCCAAAGCCGTAAACGAATCGGGCTGGAACGTCGTAGCGGATAAAGAAGAAGGTGGTGAAGTAAGCGGAGCTGAAAAACAACTGATCAATCCGGGTGAGACCGTCAAACTGCAGGCTGGCAAGAACATGCAAGTTAAGCAGGATGGTAACAACTTCACCTACTCGACCCTGGACGAAGTGAACTTTACCAAAGTGAACAGCGACAGCGTCGTAATTGGAGGCGTAACCAATACTGATGCCAAACCTGTTACCCTGACCGTCAGCGACGGCAGCCTGAAAGTAGGCGACAAAGACGGTGCGCCGGTGAACATCACCAACGTCAAAGAAGGCAAGTTGTCACCGGATAGCAAAGATGCCGTAAACGGCAGCCAGTTGTATGCGGCGGGCAACAGCCTGAGCAACATTATTGGCGGCGACACGGCCTACAACCCGGATACGGGAGAAGTAGGAAACTTTAACTTTAATGTTAAAAAAGACAACGGCAGTACTTATGGCGAACCTGCGACCACGGTAACAAAAGGTTTAGAGAACCTGAACCAGTACGTTAACGAAGGTTGGAACATTTCAGGTGAAACCAATGCTAACGGCAACAAAGTCACCCCCGGAGACAAAGTCAAATTTGTAGGTGAAGGTGCGGAAGTAGTCGTAAGCGACGAAAGCCAAGAAGGTGTGACCACCGTGACCATCAAAGTACCGGAATCAGCGGGTACCCCGACGACCGGACTGACGGTAGCGGACGGCAAAGTAACGACGCCGGATACGGAAGAAGGCAAGAAATTCGTCAATGCCACGACCGTAGCGGACGTAGTGAACAAAGCCTCCTGGAGTCTGAGTGCCAATGGCGAGAAGAAAGACGACATTAATGCCGGAGACGGTGTCAACTTTGCCAACGGTACCGGTACCAGCGTCAGCGTCACCCAGAACGAAGACGGCAAAGGCAGCACAATCAAAGTAGACGTCAACGTCAGCGAATTGAGCAGCCCGTTAGAGTTCAAACCCGCAGAGAACGGCGGCAATGCCACCGTAACCACGGCTGAGCCGAACAAACTGGCTACAGCAGGCGATGTTGCCAACGTCAGCAACAACACCATCACCAACCTGACTGGCAAAGGCCTGAACTTCGGTGCCAACAAAGGCGACACCATCCACAAAAACCTGGGTGACACCCTGATGGTGGAAGGCGGCTACCAAGGTGAAGAAAGCGCAGTAAGCGACAAAAACACCTATGTAGAAAGCAAGGACGGCAAACTGACCATCAAATTTGCCGACACACCTGAGTTCAAAGGCACCAAACTGAGTGACGGCGGTAATACCATCAACCTCAGCCCTGCGGAGAACAACACCTTGAAACTGGGTGGTGGTGATACCAACGCGCCCGTTACCATCAGCAACGTAGCCGAAGGCACCAAAGACAGTGACGCCGTTAACGTAGCCCAACTGAACAAACAAAAATGGTTGTTGAATGTGGGCAATGACGGAGGCACCTCCGAGATCAAAGGCGACCAAGCGGCAGCCGAGATCAAAAACAACAGCGAAGTGAACTTCATCGCCGGCAAAGGCATCCATGCCGTCCGCGACGGAGCCAACATCACCCTGTCTGCTTCAGCTGAACCTGCAGAAGTCAAATTTGCCGATATGAAGGCTGGAGCCGACGGCAAAGTAGAAACCCCTGCCGAAGGCAACATCGTTGTCAACGCGACCACGATAGCCAAAGCCGTAAACGAATCGGGCTGGAACGTCGTAG
>JAUNOT010000001.1:0-5154 GCA_030537065.1 Conchiformibius sp. | reverse complement strand
CCACGACCGTAGCGGACGTAGTGAACAAAGCCTCCTGGAGTCTGAGTGCCAATGGTGAGAAGAAAGACGACATTAATGCCGGAGACGGTGTCAACTTTGTTGACGGACGTGGTACAACAGTCAATGTGGTTAACACAGGTAACGTTAATACCATCCGCATTGATACGCCAATGTCTTATACCGATTCGGCTGATGTGACCATGAAAGGTAACCAGGTTATGAATCCGACCAATAGTGTTACTTTGGTTGGCGCTAACAGCACCGCACCGGTTCGTTTGTCAAATGTGGATAGCGGTGTCGGCAGCGACCTGAAAGGTGATGCGTTCCTGAATGCTCTGACCAACGCTAAAGGCGACCAGTTGAACAATGCCGTTAATGTGGGTGATTTGAAAAACCTGAATGAGGCTATTATCAATTCGTCTAATAATGCGGGCTTTAATCTGGCTGGTTCAGAAAGTGAAGGCGGTAAGTTTGTTCCGAGTGACAGTGCCGACAAACGTATCGGTCAAAACGACACCATGAAGCTGGATGCGGGTAAAAATATTCAAATTACCCAAATTGACAACGGCTTCTCGGTAGCGACGGCCGATAACCTGAACGTAAGCAGTGTAACGGCTAAAGACGATAAAGGCAGCACAACCGTAAATGGCGGCGGCATTACCATTACGCCTCCGCAAGGCGGTAGTGGCGGCCCGGTCAGCCTGACCACCGGCGGTTTGGACAACGGCGGTAACAAAATCATCAATGTTGCCGACGGTGCGATTACCGCAGGCAGCAAAGATGCGGTTAACGGCGGCCAGCTGTATGCCTTGGAGCAGTCTATTGCAACCAATATCACCAAAGCCGGTTGGGTGGTTTCCGCCAATAACAAAGGTGCTGATGCCGATTCTGCCAATAGTACCGTTGTCTTTGATAAAGGCGTGAACTTTAACAACGGCCAAGGTACGACCGTGAGATTGGATAAAGACAAGGCAAGACAAGGTGTACTGGATATTACCGTTGATTCGCCGATGGCTTATGTCAATGAGGCTAAAGACGGTAAGGCAGATACCTCCAATCCGAGCAATGTGGTTCAATTGGTCGGTACAGGTGGTTACAACAATGCCTCCACACCGGTTGCCATCCGCAATGTATCCAGCGGTTTGGATGATGCGGCCAAAGCCTTGGGCTTGACACCTGACGGAGCCAACCGTACTCATGTGTTGAAAGAAGCCATGAAAGGTGCTTTGGATGCCGGTAACGGTAATGCCACTCTGGTTCACATTCAGGCGGGTAACACCGGTGTGAACGTACGCGATTTGGGTGCGGTCATGAAGTATGTGGACGATAGTGTTGAGAACGTGAAGAACGCAGACGGCGGCTTCAAGCTGACAACTTCCGAAGACGGCGGTAAAGTAACCAATGCTTCCGAAAGCTTGGTACGCAAAGGCGATACCCTGAATGTTGTGGCGGGTAAGAATGTTCATATTACCCAAAATGATAAGGGCTTCACTGTGGCAACCGATTCGAATCTGAAAGCCGACAGCCTGACCATTACCAATGGTGACGGAGACAGCAGTGTGTCTTTGAGCGCAACAGGCCTGAACAACGGCGGTAATACCATTACCAATGTTGCAGACGGTGTGAACGGTACCGATGCGGTGAACGTGAACCAGCTTAACCAGTTGGGTAAACGTGTCAATGAGATAACCGATAATGCCGATGCCGGTGTGGCGGCCGCTATGGCTGCTGCGGGTCTGCCGCAGGCTTATCTGCCCGGTAAGAGCATGGTGGCCGTTGCCGGCAGCACCTATCGCGGCAAACAAGGCTACGCGGTCGGCTTCTCTGCCATTACCGACGGTGGTAACTGGATTATCAAAGGCACGGTAAGCGGCCACAGCAAAGGTAAATTCGGTGCAACCGTAGGTGCAGGTTACCAATGGTAATCGGGTAAGTCCTTTCAGGCAGCCTGTCGCAGTACGGGCAGGCTGCCTGAAAACCTGCCCCAACTAATCAACATTAAAGGAATTTTTAATGAAACAACATATGAAAAAATGGTCGGCGTTGGCATTGACGGCTTTGGTTTTGTCGGCTTGTGCCGGCGGTACGCGTGTAAACAGCGATGGTACGGCGGAAGAGCTGGTTTGGCCGAATCCGTCCAGCACCACGTTTAACAAAGACCGCGGTACTTTCCCCAACCGCGACAACCTGAAACAAATCCGCAGCGGCATGACCAAAGACCAGCTGTATGATTTAATCGGCCGCCCGCAGTTTGATGAAGGTTTCCGTGTACGCGAGTGGAATTATCTGTTCCATTTCAATACGCCCGGACAAGGTACGGACGGCGTAACCACCTGCCAATATAAAGTTTTGTTTGACACACAAAAGTTTGCCCGTACTTTCCATTGGAAACCGGTTGACCCTGTAAATGCCGTTTGTCCGCCGTCCCTGCCTGAAGCGGCTATGCCGGCATCACCGCAACGCTTTACCTTGTCGGCCGATGCCCTGTTTGTGTTTGACCGTGGTGACGAAGCGAACATGCTGCCGCGCGGTAAGGCCGAGTTGGATGAGTTGGCTAACCAACTGCGCCGCTTCCCGCGCTTGGAGCATATCCGTATTGTCGGTCATACTGACTATTTGGGTACCGATTACTATAATCTGCTGCTGTCGCAACAGCGTGCCGAAACCGTCCGTCACTATCTGGCACAGCGCGGTTTGCCCAAAGCGATTATGTTTGCCTATGGTGCGGGTGAAGGACAGCCGGTGAAACAATGTCATGATAACGGCAACCGTCAGGCATTGATTGATTGTCTGCAACCGAACCGCCGTGTGGAAATTGAAGTAAACGGTGTGGCCGCAGGCGCACGCAGTGGTGGTATCACTCTTCCGCAGTAAATTTGATATTTAATCGGATATAAACAACGCCCCGAGCACTTCGGGGCGTTTTTTCAGGCAGATTGAAAGGATAAAATGCAAAGGATAAAAGGTTTGCCTTACCGGATTCGCAGCCATCTGCGGTGTGGCGGTGTGATTGCTTATCCGACTGAGTTTTGTTACGGTTTGGGCGGGCTGCCCCGTCATTGCCGTGCGCTGAAAAGAATTTTACATTTGAAAAAACGGCCGCAACATAAAGGGTTGATTGTTATCGGCAGTCATATTGGCCAATTGCAGCCTTTATTGAACCGGCTGCCTGAAAACGACCGCTTGGCATTAGCAGAAATGTGGCCGGCTGCCAAAACAGTATTATTGCCGTCATCTGTCCGTATTTCGGCAATATTGCGTGGTCGGCAGCGTGATAAGCTGGCCGTGCGTGTGCCCGACCATGCACTGGCACGGTCTTTGTGTAAAATGACCCGCTTTCCATTAATATCCACTTCTTGCAACCGTGCTGGCAGACGGCCGTGCAAAACTGAACGGGAAGTCCGGAGACAATTCGGACGTGAGGTGATGGTGATTGGTGGACGGGTAGGGCAGCGGCGGCAACCGAGTGAAATTATTGATTGGCAGAATAGGCAGCGTTTACGTTGAGTTTTCAGGCAGCCTGAAAGGTTGTCAGTATCATTGAAAGGGCATATGATTCACAGCTTCGGCATATTTTGACCGGTTTTTTTCAGAGTTTTTTTTTCACAACTTTTTATTAAGGATAAGTCTTATGACCGCTTCTACCTCCGCCGCACCCAAACAGGGCGGCAGCCCGATGGCTTTGGGCGTGCTGACTTCGCTGTTTTTTATGATGGGTTTTATCACCTGTCTAAACGACATCCTGATTCCGCACCTTAAAGAAGTGTTTCACCTGACCAACCGCGATTCCATGCTGGTGGGAACGGCGTTTTTTTCCGCCTACGCCATTATGTCCTTTCCTGTGGGTAAGGTGATTGACAAAATCGGTTACAAACACACCGTTACCGCCGGTTTTTTAATTACCGCGTTTGGCGCGTTCCTGTTTTATCCCGCCACCGCCATGCTGCCTGAACAGGGCGCGGCCGATAAAACCATGTATTACACCGTGTTCCTGCCGATTTTCTTTATTATGGCAACCGGCATCGTGTTTTTACAGGTAGCGGGCAACCCTTATGTCACCTTGTTGGCCAAGCCCGGCAAAGAGTCCGCCACCCTGACTTTGGTACAGGCGTTTAACTCTGTGGCCACCACGATTGCTCCGTATGTCGGCGGCCTGTTTATCCTGACTGATGTCGGCAACACCCTGACCGCCGCCCAAAAAGCGCAAACGCTGGAAATGCCCTATCTGGGTCTGACCGGTCTGCTGATTTTGCTGGCGGTGGCCGTAGCAAAAATCCAATTGCCGGCAGCAGAAAAAATCGCTGAAACCGTTACCGAAGAAAACCACGACGGTAAAACCAGCGTGTTCCAATACAAACACATGGTGCTGGGTGCATTGGCGATTTTCTTCTATGTCGGCGCAGAAGTCGCGATTGGCCAACAATACATTCTGACTATGGAACACCTGACCAACGGCGTGGTTACCCACCAAAACGGTGCCAAACTGCTGACCCTGTATTGGGGCGGTGCGATGGTTGGCCGTTTCTTGGGCAGCGTGTTGCTGAACAAATTTGAGCCGAGCAAAGTATTGCTGTTTAACGCATCTGTAGCATTCGGTCTGTTGGCTTTGGTGGTGGTGGCAGGCGATGTTGCCCAAGCCAGCGTTGCCAAATACGCATTGGTGGCAATCGGTTTGTTCAACTCCATTATGTTCCCCACCATTTTCTCGCTGGCCACCAAAGGGCTGGGTAAATTTACCGCCGATGCTTCGGGTGTGATTTGTACCGCCATTGTCGGTGGTGCGCTGATTCCCCTGCTGCAAGGCGACATTATTACCCGTACCGGCGATAATTACCTGATTTCCTACATTATCCCTGCCGTATGCTATTTGTATATTGCCTACTTTGCTGCCATCGGCCATAAAGCCAAATAATTTTCAGGCAGCCTGAAAGCGAGAAACAGCCGTCCCTATTGGACGGCTGTTTTGTTTGGGAGTTGATGCTGAGTGATGTATTTTTACAAACTATGGTGGATTTATTGCGATAAAAATTCTCTTTACTAACTTTGCGTTGAGATATTTCTCGTAAATTTCTCTTACTTTTTAGTTGACGGTTTTGGGTTGGGGGCGTATAGTTCGGTTCTTCGCTGCACGACGCAGCGGTTTTTATGAACAGT
>JAUNOT010000153.1 GCA_030537065.1 Conchiformibius sp. | reverse complement strand
AATTGACCGTTACCGCCAATCCGCCCGCAGCTCAGAAATCTGCTAAACCGGTTACTCAACCCGTTAAAAAATAGGGCAGGAGTATGACCGCCACCGCCGATTTAATCGACCTTGCCCCCGATTTGCCCTCCTGCGAAACCGATTTTAAGCTGTTCGGCCGCCGCCGTCGTTTTCATGGGCGTATCCGCACCGTGAGCTGCCACCGCGACAACGGTATTGTCAAAGCCCTTGCCAATACGCCTTCGGACGGCGAAGTGCTGGTGGTGGACGGCGGCGGCAGCCGTGCATCTGCGCTGATGGGCGATATGATTGCTGCCGCCGCCGCCAAAAACGGCTGGGCAGGTGCGGTGATTTTCGGCGTGATACGCGACAGCGTTGCCATTGATGAAATGGATTTCGGTATTAAGGCCTTGGGTACAAACCCGAAGAAAAGTGCCAAAGACGGTGCAGGCGAAACTGATGTACCCGTGTCGTTTGGCGGCGTGGAATTTATTGCCGGACATTATCTGTACAGCGATGAAGATGGCATTGTCGTTTCGCCCGAGCCGCTTCAGGCTGCCTGAAAAAAACCGCACCGTAGTGGATACGGTGCGGTTTTGATTAAATCAAACCACCTTGCTGTAATAAAAACAGCAAAGTAAAGCCGCTTAAATACACCAAGCCCAACCAAGCCAGCCACATCAGCCACGGTTTGGGCGCGTGTTCGCCGTGGCGCACCAAGCTCAAGTTCAGCCACGCAAATACCGGCGTGCTGACAAACGAAGCAATCATGGCAAATTTCAACATCGCCATCACCGCCCCTTTAAAAAACAGACTCACCGCCAGTCCTGCCAAGGCCGCCAGCACAATCCACACCGTCAACATACGGTTGGACGTACGTTCCCAGCGCATAATCAGGCGCAGCGCTTCCATATTGCTGCGCGAATAGCCGTCCACCACTGTCAGCGTGGTGCCGTACATACAGGCAAACGCGATAAACGCCACCAACCAGCGCGACCATTCGCCGATGGCGGCGGCATACATATCAATCAGTTGCCCGATATACGCTCCGCCTGCCATTTTCACTTCTGCGCCCGAACCGTATTGCACCAATGCGCCCAATGCCAAAAACACCAAAGCCAGCAGCGCGGTGGAAATATAGCCGACATTAAAATCAAACAAACCGTCTTCGTAGCTGACTGTGCTTAACGTTTTTTTCGCCGACACCCACATGGAATTGATTACGGAAATTTCAATCGGTGCAGGCATCCAGCCCATCAGCGCGACAATAAACGCCAATGCCGCCAAATTCCACGGGCTGGGTTCGACAAAATCGGCCGGTGCGGCTGCGCCGTTGGCGGCGGCTGCGGCAACCGCCGCACAGGTGGTCAGCGTCAAACTGACCATAATGATTTTGGAAACCGTGTCCACCGTGCGGTAAGGGCCGAGCAGCAGCAACAGCACCACCGAAGTCAGCACCGCCGCCGCCAATACGTTTACCGACAAGGCGACCGGCAGCACAAAATTTAAAATCGCCGCACACAACATGGCCACCGCTGCCGTGTTAATCACCGTGGCAAACAGGTTCAATACAAAAAACACCCACAAATACACCCGACTTTTTTCCGCATAGCCTGCCAACAGGCTTTTGCCCGTTGCCAAAGTGTATTGCGGGCCGAAACGGAAAAACGGGTATTTAAACAAATTGGCCAAGACGATAATCAGTGCCAGTTGCCAGCCGTACAATGCGCCGGCCTGTGTGGACGCGATAATATGCGAGCCGCCCACCGCCGCCGAAGCCATCATAATGCCCGGCCCCATCGCCTGAAAACGCCTGCGCCATACCGAAACGTTTGCTTCGTTTGTCATCAGTAACACCTGTTAAAAAAGGTTAAATTATACGTGAGCGCGGCGTGTTGTCGGACGGTTTTCAGGCTGCCTGAAAAAAATGGGCAGTTTCGCTTGCCAAAACCGATGCCTGTGCCAAAAAACGGACGGATAATGTAGTTATGCAGACAATATTGGAAGTTTAAAGTCAATTTGTGCCATAAAAATGCGTAAACCGCTTCAGGCAGCCTGTGCGGTATTGAGGCAGGGCATACCGATTCGGTATGAAAATACAAGCGCATTCACTATAATCGCCCTTTCCCGAACACAATATACAAAGGAACACCGCCATGACCGTGATTAAACAAGAAGACTTTATCCAAAGCATCACCGATGCCTTCCAATTTATCAGCTACTACCACCCCAAAGACTATATTCAAGCGTTAGCCAAAGCGCTGGAGCGTGAAGAAAACCCTGCCGCACGTGATGCTATGACCCAAATTCTGGTGAACAGCCGCATGTGTGCCGAAGGCCACCGCCCGATTTGCCAAGATACCGGCATTGCCACCGTATTTTTAAAAATCGGCATGAACGTGCGCTGGGACAGCGAAATGACCGTGCAGGATATGGTAAACGAAGGCGTGCGCCGCGCTTATAATTGGGAAGACAATAAGTTACGCGCTTCCGTGTTGGCCGACCCTGCGGGCAAACGCACCAATACCAAAGACAATACCCCTGCCGTGATTCATATGGAATTGGTGGCGGGCGATAAAGTGGAAGTCACTTGCGCGGCCAAAGGCGGCGGTTCGGAAAACAAATCTAAGCTGGCGATGCTCAATCCGTCCGACAATATTGTGGACTGGGTGCTGAAAACCATTCCCACTATGGGCGCAGGCTGGTGTCCACCAGGGATTTTGGGCATCGGCATCGGCGGCACGCCCGAAAAAGCGGCGTTGCTGGCAAAAGAATCGCTGATGTCGCATATTGATATCCACGAATTGCAGGAAAAAGCCGCTTCGGGCGCGGAATTGAACACGGTAGAAAAACTGCGTTTGGAACTATTTGAAAAAGTGAATGCTTTGGGCATCGGCGCACAAGGCTTGGGCGGTTTGACCACCGTGTTGGACGTGAAAATCTTGGATTACCCCACCCACGCTGCGTCCAAACCCGTTGCCATGATTCCCAACTGCGCCGCCACGCGCCATGTGGAATTTGAAT
>JAUNOT010000152.1 GCA_030537065.1 Conchiformibius sp. | reverse complement strand
TCTTTGTTACCCAATAAGTAAATAAGCGCTTATCCCGAACTCACGTTAAATTAAATCGGCCATATATGGAAAGTCTGCTGCTGCTGTGATGGGACGGCGGCGGATTGGCTAGGTGATAATACATTTTTTATAAGGAAAAATCATGCGTTTTGTCGGCATATTGATGTTGATGCTGCTGGTGGCGGAAATTTTATCGCTGCTGCTGATGGTGAAATGGTTGGGCTTGATGCTGACTTTGGTGTTGATGATATTGAGTTTTATGGCCGGTTCGTATTTGTTGCGCGGCAAGGGTAATCTGGCCAAGGTGTTGATGGGCGGGGAATTGTTGCGCGGGGCAGGGCGGGTGTCGCTGTATCAGATGTTGTGGCCGGTGCGGATTCCGTTTGCGGGGCTGCTGCTGATGTTGCCGGGATTTTTTTCCAGCCTGCTGGCGTTGTTGTTGTTGCTGCCGTTTAAGGGCAAACCTTTGGCAACCGGCGGCGGTCGGGCTTCAGGCAGCTTTGGTTCGTTTCACTATCAAACTCATGGCGGGCGCAGCCGTGAGGACGATGATGTGATTGAGGGGGAGTTTGTGGTGCGTGGACAGGACGGCGGCAAACGCCGTGACGATGTGGATGTGATTGAGCATAAAAAATAAGGCTTGAACATCGGAAAACAGGCTGCCTGAAAGGTTTTTTCAGGCAGCCTGTTTGTGTTTTATATATCAAAGTTTAACGGCGTTTTTTACCGCCTTTTTTCTGATTGCGGCGGGCGGCCGGTTTGGCGGCAGCCGTTGTCGGTTTAGCGGGGGCTTCGGCGGGTGCGGCGTTTTCAGCCGTTTCAGCCTGCGTATCGGTTGCGGTGTTTTCTGCTGCTTCGGCGGTGGAATCAGCCGCCACTTCGGTCGCTTCCGCTTGTGCGGCGGGTGTGACTGTTTCTGTCGGTACTTCGGCAGGCGCATCGGCATCAAACACGCGTACATCGTGCTGTGCCGCCCATTCGTCCACTTTTTCCAGCAGTACGCGTCCCATCGGGCTGGGGTCGCCGCTAAACAGGGTTTGCAGGCCGTTGTTTTCAATAATATGACGGCGCAAGGCCAAACGCTCTTCGTGGTTTTCTGCCAAGCGCACGGCGCAATCCACATATTCATCGGCGGTTTGCGTAATCAGCCATTCAGGCAGCCCCAAACGTTTGAACAGACCTTCGTCAATATGTTCGTGTACTTCGGGGCCGGTTTTGCACACGCCTACCAAGCCCAAAGTTACCATATCAATAATGCCGTTGGTGTTGCCGAAGGGGAAAGGGTTAATCAGCATATCGCAGTTGTGCAGCACGCGCAGATAGCTGTCGTAAGGCTGGTGGGCGTGTGCGGTGGCGTCGTTGCCCAAATAGCTGCGGATAAAGCGCTCCACATAAGGGTGGGTGACACCGTGCGACTGGCCGAGGGCAAAGTGGAAATGCACTTTCACTTTGGCGCGGTCGCGGATGGCGCGGCAGGCTTCCAAGAAGTAGGGGTTGAGCTTCATGGTGGTGGCGGCCACGCCGATTTGTACCACTTCGGGGTTTTCGCGCAGGCGGTATTCCACGGCGGACGGGGCGGCGGCAGACGGTACATAGGGTAGGGCGTCTTTGGGCAGGCGCAGCAGGATTTCGCTGAAGCATTCTTCGCTGCCGACATAGTCGTCTTCCACAAGCACATATTCGATAAATTCGGAATGGGTGGTAGCGGGGTGGCCGAGTGCAATCACCTGTACGGGGGCAAGGCGGGTATTGGAAGCGAATATCGGCAGCAAATCCATGCCGATGCTGGGCATATAGAATACCGCCGCGCCGTTTTGTTCGCAGATGTTTCTAATCAGTTGCAGATTATCTAAAATGCTTTCGCGGCCGATGGTGTGGAACTCGTCAAATACGTTTTTGCCGGCTTCGTCCACCGCTTCGCCGCCGATACCGATTAGGTAAAAATGTTCGCGGGCTGCCTGCATGGAGGTGGAATGGGTGCGGTAGATGGAATGGGCGGCGTGGAAGTGTTCCAGCAGCACCACCATGACGGGTTTGCCGTTGCGCCGTCCGAGGCGGGCGGTGTCGCGGTCCTGCCAGCCCAAGGCCAGCAGGTGACGGCGGATCACTTGGTTCAGCGCTTTTTTGACCAGATGTTTTTCCGGCGCGGTGTCGTAGCTGCAATGCATATAGACATCGTGGGAAATCGCGCTGGGCAGATGGTTGAGGTTTTCAATTTGGGCGAGTTTTTCGGGGAACCAGCGCAAAATGGCGGCACGTTTGGAAAAGGCTTCGGGCGTGGCGATAAAACGCGGCGATTGCAGGGCAAAGCACAGCGATGCGCAGATGGCGGGGTCAATCTGCCACATCGCGTCCAAGTTGATGGAAACATTGGATTCGGGCAGGTACAGAATGGCAAACTTAATCAGTGCGGAACGGGAGTTGTCGATATGAATGTCCAAGGGGTTCTGCGGATTGGGATTGCGGTTGTAGGTTTGCAGAATGTGGTCGGCATTGACGTAGGGCGAGGCGGCGAAAATCATGCTCAGCCAGCGTTGCGAGGTCAGGAAACGTTGGGCGCCGGTATCGGAAATATTTAAATCGGGGTCGGTAAACAGGGCGGTGATGGCGGCGGCGGTGCGGGTGCAGAAGTACACCAGCAAATCTTGTTGCAGCAGGTTAAGCTGTTGCGGGTTGTCAAATTCAATGCCGTGAATGCCGCCGAAGTTGGCGTCGATGCGGTGCAGGATTTCCAGCAGTTCGTTGCAGGCAGCCTCGTAGTTTTTGGCGGCAACGGCCTGTTCAAAACGGATAAGGCTGGCTTGGGGGACGGTTTGTTCGCTCATAATGGGTTCTCGTTTGATAATTAAAAGTTTTCAGGCTGCCTGAAAGCAGTTCAAGCATTGTTTCAGGCATCGTCGCCGTAGTATTTTTCGCCGATACGGATGGGGTCGCGTCCTTGGCTGCGGCGGTGGGCGTTGCTGTCGCGCAGGGAATAGACGCAGCCGCAGTATTCTTGTTGGTAGAAATGTTCGCGCTTGCTGATTTCAATCATGCGCG
>JAUNOT010000032.1:8415-19047 GCA_030537065.1 Conchiformibius sp. | reverse complement strand
GAAACCGAGCAAGTTCAACAAACAGTTGAAACCCCGATTCAAAAAGCGGCAGAAACCGTTACGGCGGAAGTTATTCCACCTGCCAAGCAGCCTGAAACCGAGCAAGTTCAACAAACAGTTGAAACCCCGATTCAAAAAGCGGCAGAAATCGTTACGGCGGAAGTTGTGCCGCCTGCCAAGCAACCTGAAGCGGAACCCGTCCAACAAACAGTTGAAACCCCGATTGAAAAAGCAGAGGAAACTGTTGTCGCGGAAGTCGTTCCACCTGCCAAGCAGCCTGAAGCGGAACCCGTCCAACAAACAGTTGAAACCCCGATTGAAAAAGTAGCGGAAACCGTTGTTGCGGAAGCTGCTCCACCTGCCAAGCAGCCTGAAACGGCAACACCGCAGCCGCCGCGCAACCATGCCGCCCAAAGCCGTGCGGCCGCATTGACCGACGGTGCGGAAGCCATTATTCCTGCCCAACGCAGCGGTACCAACCGCCAGTCGCAGCCGAGTATTGACGAAAACCTGTTCCGCCGTGCCGCAGCCGCTTATGAAGGCGGTGATTACGATGCCGCGTTCCCCCTGTTTAAAGAACTGGCCGTAGGCGGCAGCGCCGAAGCCCAATATTATTTGGGTACGCTCTATGATAACGGCTACGGCGTGGCACAAGACGAGCGTCAGGCGGCGGTGTGGTATCTGAAAGCCGCCGACCAAGGTCATGTGGCGGCGCAATATAATTTGGGCGTATCTTACGCGCGCGGTCAGGGCATTATGCAGGACTATCAGGAAGCCGTGCATTGGTATCTTCAGGCAGCCCGTCAGGGTTACACCGCTGCCCAAAACAATCTGGGCGAACTGTATGCCAACGGCTTGGGCGTGAAGCAGGATTATACCGAATCGGCCGAATGGTTTGCCAAAGCCGCCGAAGCGGGCGATGCCGTGGCTCAATACAATTTGGGCGTGGCCTATGCCAATGGGCGCGGTGTGGAGCAAAGCGACCAGCGTGCTTTGGAATGGTTTAAAAAATCCGCCGTACAGGGCAACCCTGCTGCCCAATACAATTTGGGTGTACGCTACGAAAGCGGCCACGGCGTACCGCAGGATTACCGCCAATCGGCCGAGTGGTATTTAAAAGCTGCCCTGCAAGGCTATCCCAGCGCACAAAATAACCTTGGCCTGCTGTATGCCGACGGTAACGGCGTGGAACAGGATGCGGATAAGGCCGCCGACTGGTGTGAAAAAGCCGCCGACCAAGGCCATGCCGATGCCCAGTTTAATTTGGGCTTGCTGTATGCACAAAGTTTGGACAATGTGGAAGGCCAGCGTCAGGCAGCCGCATGGTATCTGAAAGCGGCGCAGCAAGGTCATGCGGCGGCGCAAACCAATCTGGCTGTGGCCTACTTTAACGGCTGGGGGGTAGAACAGGACCGCAATCAGGCAATTAACTGGTACAGTGCGGCCGCCGAACAGGGCGTGGTGGCGGCGCAATACGGCTTGGGTTGGCTGTATTTCCACAACAGCCCGCCCGATTATGATGCCGCCGAACGCTGGTGGCGCGAAGCGGCCAAGCAGGGCGATAAAAACGCCCAACAAGGCTTGGAAGAGCTGATGCGGCGCAAACAGGCGGCAGCGCATTCCGCTTAAAGTGATATACGCTTACGGCCGAACCTTTTACGGGTTCGGCCGTATTTTTGTTTCAGGCTGCCTGAAAAGCAGATTGATGTTGCAGTTTGTAATTTTTAAATCATTTTTATAATCAGTATCTTGATTGAAATCTCTTGTCCTTTACATAATTTGCGTTTGTCTTAAATAAATTTAACTTGTAGAGTTATAGGGTCTGCGCTTGCGGCAGACGTGGCAGCGGGCGTAAGCCGTCCCGCAATAAAAACAATATTATGGAAGGAACAACCGTATGGTGGATTTTAAAAACAATCCCAGCGAAAAAAACCTGCCTGAAAACCTGTCTTTGGAAAGTGCGCAAACGCCGATTACCAGCTTTCGCGGCTTGATTATCAGCTTGGCGGCGGCGGTGGCCGGTGTGGGTGTTTATCACCTGCTGCCTTATGACGACTTGGCCAATAAAGGTTTGGCCATTTTAATTTTTATTGCCATTTTATGGTTTACCGAAGCCATTCATATTACCGTTACCGCGCTGATGGTGCCTTTGCTGGCGGTATTCTTCCATATTCCCGATATGACCGCACAAACCGCTTTGGCGAGTTTTGCCGACCCGATTATCTATGTGTTTTTCGGCGGTTTCGCGCTGGCCACCGCGCTGCATATGCAAAGGCTGGACCGCAAAATCGCCCTGTGGGTGATTTCGCTGTCGCGCGGCAATATGCTGACGGCGGTGATGCTGATTTTTGCGGTCACCACGCTGCTGTCCATGTGGATTAGCAACACCGCCACCGCCGCCATGATGCTGCCGTTGGCAATGGGTTTGCTCGGCCATCTTGACCGCGAAAAAGACCGTAATACCTATGTTTTTGTTTTGCTGGGCATTGCCTACTGTGCCAGCATCGGCGGACTGGGTACGCCGGTCGGTTCGCCACCCAACGGCATTGCCGCCAAAGCCTTGGAGTTGGATTTCTCCGGCTGGATGGCATATGGCATTCCGATGATGCTGGCCTTGTTGCCGATGATGCTGATTTCGCTGTTTGTTCTGCTGAAACCGAATTTTAAAGAGCGTGTACAACAGTTGGAAAAAGAAGACATTCCGTGGACGCTGCACCGCGTGATTACCGTCTTGATTTTTGTGGCGGCGGCCGTGGCGTGGATTTTCAGTAAACAGTTGGGCGCATTGTTGGACGTGAAAAAAGGCATGGACAGCATGATTGCCGTGGCGGCGGCGGTGGCGGTGGTGCTGTTCGGCACGGTGCGCTGGCGTGAAGTGGCGCGGAACACCGACTGGGGTGTGCTGCTGCTGTTTGGCGGCGGCTTGGCTTTAAGCAAGCTGATGGACAAATCGGGCGCATCGGCCGCTTTGGGCAACGAAGTGGCGCAAACCTTCGGCAATGCACCGCATCTGGTGGTGATTATTGTGGTGGCGGCGTTTATTATTTTCCTGACCGAAGTAACCAGCAACACCGCTTCGGCGGCATTATTGGTGCCCGTGTTTGCCACTATTGCCGGTCAGATTGGTATGCCCAAAGAAGTGTTGGTGATGATTATCGGCATCGGCGCGTCTTGTGCCTTTATGCTGCCGGTGGCGACGCCGCCTAATGCGATTGTGTTCGGCACGGGCTTGGTGCGGCAGAAAGAAATGATGCGGGTGGGCTTGTTGCTGAATGTACTCAGCGTGGCGGTGGTGTCGGTGTGGGCGTATTGCTTTTTGATGTAAATGCCGCATAAAGCATCTTCAGGCTGCCTGAAACGGGTTTTCAGGCAGCCTGAACCGTTAGGGGCTGTTGATATTTCGTTCATAGGAGTCTTTTCCGCCAAAAAGCGGCGGCTTCCGCGTTAAAAATCCTTACCAATGGGCAGCATTGGCGCGGATTTTTGCCTTGAATCCGCTGTTTTTGACGAAAAATCCATGCCATGCCCGAAATATCAACAGTCCCTGGCGCATGTTAAAATCCCCCTTTTTACGGCTGCCTGAAACCACCATGTCCGTCGCCTTTATCCCCCTGCGTACCCACACCGAATTTTCCGTTACCGACAGCACCATCCGCATCAAAGCCCTTGCCAAACAAGCGGCGGCTTCAGGCTGCCCCGCCTTGGGCATCAGCGACCTGATGAACCTGTTCGGCACACTCAAATTTTACAGCGCCTGCCGCAGCGAAGGGGTCAAACCGCTTATCGGTGCAGACGTACGCATCGCCAACCCCGACCGCCCCGAACAGCCCTACCGCGCCCTGCTGATGGTACGCAACCAGTCAGGCTACCGCCGTCTGTGCGAACTGCTTACCCGCGCCTACACCGACCCGCAGCGCAATCTGCACACCCCGCAACTGCTGCCCGAATGGCTGGCAGACGGCGACAACGGCGGACTGCTCTGTCTGTCGGGCGCACAAGCAGGCGAAGTGGGCAGCCACCTGATGAGCGGCCACCCCGAACGCGCCCGCGAAGCCGCCGCCCGTTACGCCGCATGGTTTCCCGAAGCCTTCTATCTCGAGCTGCAACGCCTGCCCGAACGCCCCGAATGGGAAACCGCCGTTTCAGGCAGCCTGCAACTGGCCGCTGAACTGGATTTGCCCGTTGTTGCCACCCATCCCACTCAATTTCTGCACGAAGACGACTTCAAAGCCCACGATGCCCGCGTCTGCATTGCCGGCGGCTGGGTGTTGGCCGACAAAAAACGGCCGCAGGAATTTGTCCGCAGCCAATACTTTCCCACCCCCGAACAAATGGCGGAACGCTTTGCCGACCTGCCCGAAGCCCTGCAAAACAGCGTGGAAATCGCCAAACGCTGCAACCTGACCCTCACCTTGGGCAAAAACTTCCTGCCCGATTTCCCCACCCCCGACGGCATGGACTTAAACGGCTACCTGACCGAACTGTCCTATCAAGGCCTAGACAAACGGCTGCTACAACTTTACCCCGATGCCGCCGAACGCGAACGCCGCCGCCCTGAATACGCCGAACGCCTGCAATTTGAGCTGAACACCATTATCCAAATGGGTTTTCCGGGCTACTTCCTGATTGTGCAGGACTTTATCAACTGGGCAAAAAACAACGGCTGCCCCGTCGGCCCCGGACGCGGTTCGGGCGCGGGTTCGCTGGTAGCCTACGCCCTCAATATTACCGACCTCGACCCGCTGAAATACGCGCTGCTGTTTGAACGCTTCCTCAATCCCGAGCGCGTGTCCATGCCCGACTTTGACATCGACTTCTGCCAGCTTAACCGCGGCCGCGTGATTGAGTATGTACGCGAAAAATACGGCAGCGAAGCCGTCAGCCAAATTGTTACCTTCGGCACGCTGTCGTCCAAAGCCGTTATCCGCGACGTCGGCCGCGTTTTGGAACTGCCGTTCGGCCTGTGCGACCGTCTGTCCAAACTGATTCCCCTTGAAGCCAACCGCCCCCTGCCGCTTCAGGCAGCCTTGGACGCCGAACCCGAAATCCGCCGCCTGATTGAAGCCGAAGAAGCCGAAGAACTGCTGACCCTCGCCCTAAAATTGGAAGACCTGACCCGCAACCTCGGCATGCACGCCGGCGGCGTCTTGATTGCCCCCGGCAAAATCGCCGACTTCTGCCCCGTTTATCAGGCCGACGAATCCGCCTCGCCCGTATCCATGTACGACAAAGGCGATGTGGAAGACATCGGCTTGGTTAAATTTGACTTTCTCGGCCTGCGCAACCTCACCATTATTGAAAACGCACAAAACTTTATCCGCCAAACCACCGGTCAGGATTTGGACATCAGCCAGATTGATTTAGAAGACCAGCAGGCCTACCAAATCTTCCGCGATGCCAACACCACCGCCGTGTTTCAGTTTGAGTCGGCAGGCATGAAAAAAATGTTGCTGCAGGCGGAAACCACCAGCCGTTTGGAAGAAATTATCGCCTTTGTGTCGCTGTACCGCCCCGGCCCGATGGATTTGATTCCCGACTTTATCGCCCGCATGAAAGGCGCGGAATTTGAATATATGCACCCCCTGTTAAAGCCTGTGCTTGAACCGACCTACGGCATTATGGTGTATCAGGAACAAGTCATGCAGGCAGCACAGGTCATCGGCGGTTACTCGCTGGGCGGAGCGGATTTGTTGCGCCGCGCCATGGGCAAAAAGAAGCCCGAGGAAATGGCCAAACACCGCGATATTTTTGCCGAAGGCGCGGAAAAACAAGGCATCAGCCGCGAAAAAGCCGATGAAATCTTTGATTATATGGAAAAGTTTGCGGGTTACGGCTTTAACAAATCCCACGCCGCCGCCTATGCCTATGTTTCCTATCAAACCGCATGGCTGAAAGCCCATTATCCCGCCGAATTTATGGCGGCCACCATGTCCAGCGAATTGGACAACACCGACCAGCTGAAAGTCTTTTATGACGATGCCCGCAGCCGCATCAACGGCATCAGCTTTTTACCGCCCGATATCAACGAATCAGAATACCGTTTTATCCCCTTAAAAAACAAACAAATCCGCTATGCACTCGGCGCGATTAAAGGCACGGGCGAAGCAGCGGTGCAAAGCATTGTGGAAGCGCGGGAAAAAGGCGGCAAATTTAAAAACCTGTTTGATTTTTGCGAACGCGTGGGTAAGCAGCATGTGAACCGCCGCACTGTAGAAGCCCTGATTCGCGGCGGCGCGTTTGACCGCATTGAACCCAACCGCGCCATGTTGTTGGGCAATGTGGAAGCGGCGATGCAGCACGCCGAACAAAAAGCCAATAACGCCAACCAAGGCGGCTTGTTTGATATGTTTGAAGACGCCATTGAAGCCGTAAAAATGACCGAAATCCCCGCTTGGGACGAAAGCACGCGCTTGGCGGAAGAAAAACAGGTATTGGGCTTTTACATGAGCGGCCATCCGTTTGCACCGTATGAACAGGAAGTGCGGCGGCTGGCGGAAACGCCGTTGTCCAAGCTGCGGCCGCACGCCGACAGCCTGCGCGTGGCCGGTTTTGCCACTTCGGTGCGTACCATCAACACCAAAAACGGCAAAATGGTGGCGATTCAGTTGGAAGACACAAGCGGCGCACAGGAAGTGATTGTGCGCGGCGAACTGCTGGAAACCTTGTCGCGCGACACGCTGAAAGCCGACCAAATCCTGATTTGCGAATGCCGCGTGCGCGAAGACAGCTTTAGCGGCGAAGGCGGTTTGCGGATTAACGCCAATGCGGTGTACACGCTGGACGAAGCGCGTGCCGCCTATGCGCGCCGCCTGAGCCTGCACCTGAATCCGAACAGCCCCGTGCAGGCGGTGGCGGAACTGCTGCGCCCCTATGCCGACCCCGACGGCGGCGTGATGCTGCACCTGCATTATGCCAATGCCGAAGCCGGCGGCGAGCTGCTGCCCGACCCGCAGTTGTGGCGTTTAAATCCCGATGCGGAGCTGCCCAAGCGTTTGGCGGAACTGCTGGGCGAGCAGGCGGTGAAGTGGTAAAAGGGTTTTCAGGCAGCCTGCTTATTTTATTCCAAAATTTTAATTTCAATACAAATCAACAAACTAAAAACACCCATTCCCACGCCTTCCCAACTTTCAGGCAGCCTGAAAAGCCGCTGCCGCGCCCCGTTCCGCCGCAAAAACCCTTTTCTTTTCAAACCAAAACCGCTATAATCCGCACAATTTTTCAACCACCACTGAGAAATGGCCGCCCGTGCCATTTTTTTGTTTTTATACCCTGCAAAAAATCCAGAAAAAACATGGACATTCAAGCAATACTAGACAAAACCCTGCCCGGCTTGGGCTACGAAGCAGTGGACTGCGAACTCACCGCCCAAGGCATCTTGCGCGTGTTTATTGATAAAGAAGGCGGCATCACCGTTGAAGACTGCGCCACCGTCAGCAACCACCTCAGCCGCGTCTTTCTGGTGGAAGACGTAGACTACAAAACGCTGGAAGTATCCAGCCCCGGCCTTGACCGCCCCCTAAAAAAACCCGAAGACTTTGTCCGCTTTTCAGGCAGCCTGATTAAGCTCAAAACCCGTCTGCCCGTTGACGGCCAAAAAAACTTTATCGGCCGCATCCTTGCCTTTGACAACGGCGTGCTGACGCTGGATTGCGACGGCAAAACCGCCGAACTGGCGTTTGACAACATCGACAAAGCCCGTATCAAACCCGAATTCAAATTTTAAAAATCAAAGGAGTAAGGCAAAGTGAGCCGCGAAATCCTCATGCTGGCCGAAGCATTGGCCAGCGAAAAAAACGTAGAACCCGATGTCGTATTTGAAGCCATTGAAACCGCGCTGGGCATTGCCGCCAAGAAAAAAGCCGACCGCGAACACATGGATTTGGAAGTACGCATCAACCGCGAAACCGGCGACTATCTGACCGTGCGCCGCTGGCTGATTGTGCAGGACGAAGACTACACCTATCCCGAGCTGGAAAAAACCATCGAGCAGATTGAAGAAGAAATTCCCGGCATCCAAATTGCCGTGGGCGACTACTACGAAGAAAACCTGCCCAACGAAGCCTTCGGCCGCCAAGCCGCGCAAACCGCCAAACAAATCATCTTACAAAAAATCCGCGATGCCGAGCGCGAACAAATCCTCAACACCTTTTTGGCCAACCGCGAAGACATTATCGTCGGCACGGTCAAACGAGTGGAACGCCACGGCATTATCGTCGAAATCGCCCCCAAACTGGATGCGCTGATTCCGCGCGAACACATGCTGCCGCGCGAAAACTACCGCGGCGGCGACAAAATCCGCGCCCTGTTTGTCAAAGTGGAAGAATTTAACGGCGGCCGCAAACAAGTAGTGTTGAGCCGCTCCTCGCCCGACTTCCTGCGCCGCCTGTTTGAACAGGAAGTGCCCGAAATCGGCGACGGCCTGCTGGAAATCCGCGAAGTGGCGCGCGACCCCGGCCACCGCGCCAAAATCGCCGTCAAATCCAACGACCAGCGCATTGACCCGCAAGGAACCTGCATCGGCGTACGCGGTTCGCGCGTCAATGCCGTTTCCAACGAAGTGGGCGGCGAACGCATTGACGTGGTGCTGTGGTCGGGCGACACCGCCCAGTTTGTGATTAACGCCCTGTCGCCTGCATCCGTCAGCCGCATCGTGATTGACGAAGACGCGCACGCGGTGGACGTGATTGTGGCGGAAGACCAGCTGGCGCTGGCCATCGGGCGCGGCGGTCAAAACGTGCGCTTGGCCGCCGACCTGACCGGCTGGCAGCTGAACATTATGACCGTTCAGGAAGCCGAAGAACGCCACGCCGCCGAAGATGCCGAGCTGCGCCAACTGTTTACCCATCATCTGGATATTGACGAAGACACCGCCAATATTTTGGTACAGGAAGGCTTTGCCTCGCTGGAAGAAGTGGCGTATGTGCCGGTGGCCGAGCTGCTGGAAATCGACGGCTTCAATCAGGAAACCGTGGACATGCTGCGTAACCGCGCCCGCGACGCCCTGCTGACCATCGCCATTGCCAGCGAAGAAAAACTGGACAATATCGACGAAGACCTGCGCAATCTGGAAGGTGTAGACCAAGATATGTTGCGCGATTTGGCCGATGCCGGCATCACCCGCCGCGACGATTTGGCCGAGCTGTCGATTGACGAGCTGATTGAAATTACCGGCGTGCTTGCCGAAGAGGCCGAACAAGTGATTATGGCGGCACGCGCCCACTGGTTTGCCGAAGAAAACGAATGATTGGGGGCATTACATTATGAGTCAAAACAATACCGTAGCCCAGTTTGCCGAAGAACTGAAAAAAAATGTCGGCGATTTGCTCGGCCAACTGAAAAGTGCCGGTGTCAATAAAACTTCAGGCAGCGACCTGATTACCGCCGAAGACAAACAACTGCTGCTGGCCTATCTGCGCCGCACCAACGACACGCAGGACAGCACCATCAGCGTTACCCGCACCACCAAAGAAGTGACGGAAGTCAGCGGTGTGGCGGTGGAGAAAAAACGGCGCGGCCGCACCATTGCCGTGCCCAGCGCCGAAGAGCTGGCGGCACAGGCCAAAGCCAAGCTGGAAGCCGAAAAAGCCGAGCAGGCCGCGCGTGCAGCCGAAGCTGCTCAAGCCGCTGCCGCCGAAGTTCAGGCAGCCGCCGACAACGGCGATGAAGAACGCGCCGCCGCCAAAGCCCGCGCCGAAGCCGAAGCCGCCAAACTGAAAGCCGCCCGCAGCAAAAAACCGGCAGCCAAACCTGCCGCCGAAGCCGCCGCACCTGTGGCCGAGCCGACTCCTGCCGAAACCCCTGCGCCTGCGGAAGAAAACGCCGCACCTGCCGAAGCAGCCGTTTCAGGCAGCAGCGACAACGACGGCGGCGAAGCCAAAGAAGGCGGCAGCAAACGCCGTCGCCGCAAGAAAAAAGACAAAGCCCCCGAACCGCCGCCGCAGCCCGTAGAAGTGGTGAGCGCCGAAGAGCAGCAACGCCGCGATGAAGAAGAACGCCGCGCTGCCGCTTTCCGCGAGCATCAAGAAAAACTGCAACGCGAAAAAGCCGAGCGTGCAGAACGTCAAGCCCGCCGCGAAGCCGCCAAAAAGCAGGCGCAGGAAGAGGCCAAAGCCGCCGCAGCCGCCAAAAAAGAAGGCCAGCGCACCGCCAAACCGGGCGAAAGCCAAGTTTCCAAAGGCGATGCAGGCAGCAAGGCCAAGCCTGCCGATAAAGCCGCCGCCAAACCGGCAGCCAAGCCTGCCGCCGCACCGGCCAGCGACAACCCCAGCAGCGGCAGCCGCAAAAAAGGCGACCGCCGCCGCGAAGACGACGCCCCCAAAGGCGGTAAAAAAGGCAAGGGCAAAGACAGCCGTGCCACACGCGAAGATGAACGCGTACGCGGCGGCAAAAAAGGCAAAAAACTCAAACTTGAGCCGAACCAACACGCTTTCCAAGCCCCGACCGAACCGGTGGTGCATGAAGTTTTAGTCCCTGAAACCATTACCGTTGCCGATTTGGCGCACAAAATGGCAGTTAAGGGCGTGGAAGTCGTCAAAACGCTGATGAAGATGGGCATGATGGTTACCATCAACCAATCATTGGACCAAGAAACCGCCCTGATTGTGGTGGAAGAAATGGGACACATCGGCAAAC
>JAUNOT010000032.1:0-8315 GCA_030537065.1 Conchiformibius sp. | reverse complement strand
TTGGACCAAGAAACCGCCCTGATTGTGGTGGAAGAAATGGGACACATCGGCAAACCGGCCGCCGCAGACGACCCCGAAGCCTTCTTGGACGACAGCACGGAACATACCGCCGCCGAAGCCTTGCCGCGTCCGCCGGTGGTCACCGTAATGGGTCACGTTGACCACGGTAAAACCTCGCTGCTGGACTACATCCGCCGCACCAAAGTGGTGGCAGGCGAAGCAGGCGGCATTACCCAGCACATTGGCGCGTACCATGTGGAAACCGAAGGCGGCGTGATTACCTTCTTGGATACGCCCGGCCACGAAGCGTTTACCGCCATGCGTGCGCGTGGCGCACAAGCCACCGATATTGTGATTTTGGTGGTGGCCGCCGACGACGGCGTGATGCCGCAAACCGTTGAGGCGATTGCCCATGCTAAAGCCGCCGGTGTGCCGATTGTGGTGGCAGTGAACAAGATTGATAAAGATTCGGCCAATCCCGAACGCATCCGCCAAGAGCTGACCCAGCACGAAGTGATTGCCGAAGAATGGGGCGGTACGCATCAGTTTGTGGACGTGTCCGCCAAAAAAGGTCTGAACATTGACAAGCTGCTGGAAGCGGTATTGTTGGAAGCGGAAGTGCTGGACTTGAAAGCACCGGCCGATGCGCCCGCCAAAGGTATTATTGTGGAAGCGCGTTTGGACAAAGGCCGCGGCGCGGTTGCCACGCTGCTGGTGCAAAGCGGTACGCTCAAACAGGGCGATATGCTGCTGGCCGGTACGGCGTTCGGTAAGGTGCGCGCGATGATGGACGAAAACGGTAAGCCGATTAAGGAAGCGGGCCCGTCTATCCCTGTGGAAATTTTGGGCTTGTCGGACGTACCCAATGCAGGCGAAGACGCGCTGGTGTTGGCAGACGAGAAAAAAGCGCGTGAAGTGGCCTTGTTCCGTCAGGGTAAATACCGCGATGTGCGTCTGGCGAAACAGCAGGCCGCCAAGTTGGAAAATATGTTCAACAATATGGGCGAAGGTCAGGCGCAAAACCTGTCGGTTATCATCAAAGCCGACGTTCAAGGTTCTTACGAAGCCTTGGCAGGCAGCCTGCAAAAACTGTCCAATGCCGAAGTGAAGGTAAACGTGTTGCACAGCGGCGTGGGCGGCATCAGCGAAAGCGATGTGAACTTGGCGATTGCTTCGGGCGCGTTGATTATTGCCTTTAACGTGCGTGCCGACAATTCTGCCCGTAAGCTGGCGGAAAACGAAGGCGTGGACATCCGCTACTACAGCATTATTTACGATGCCATCGACGAAGTAAAAGCTGCGATGAGCGGTATGCTGGCGCCGGAGCAGAAAGAGCAAATCACAGGCACAGTGGAGATTCGTCAAGTGATTACCGTGTCCAAAGTGGGCAATATTGCCGGCTGTATGGTTACCGACGGCGTGGTCAAACGCGACAGCCATGTCCGCTTAATCCGCAACAATGTGGTGGTGCATACGGGTATGCTGGAATCACTCAAACGCTTTAAAGACGATGTGAAAGAAGTACGCATGGGCTTTGAATGCGGTTTGATGCTGAAAGGCTTTAATGAAATCGCCGAAGGCGATGTGTTGGAATGCTTTGATGTGGTGGAAGTGGCGCGTACGCTGTAAACCCTGCGTTTAAAACAAAGCTGCCTGAAAGGATTTTCAGGCAGCTTTGTTTAATCGGGCAAACGGTTACCTTGTTTGTTAATCCGGAACGGTTCATCGTTTAATCTGACTCTGGCTGACCCGTCATGCTCAAAACTGAAAGCAAAATCATATTGAAGCGGAATGGCTACATCGCCCGCCGTATTGATAAAGCCGTATTTTCCGTTTTGCTCAACCAATGCCAAGCCATCAAAAAACGGCTCGACGGCATCATATTGAAGCGGGGTGACAAGCTTACCCTTCAGATTGATAAACCCCCACTTGCCGTTTTGTTTCACGGCTGCCAAACCGTCGGTAAACCAATAAGCGCTGTCATATTGAAAGGGAACGACTACTTTTCCTGTCCGATTAACAAATCCCCATTTGCCGTTTTGCTTGGCTTCTATCAAGCCGTCCAGCAACAAGCTCCATAAGCTTGAGCGGTCAATAGAAAAACCACACTCGCCGTCTGACCGCCCCCGTGCTTTATCCAGACAATCCGCCACCCAATCATAGCCGCCTGCATGCGGCTTTGCATATTCTTCCGCCACTGCCAAAGGGGTAAAACACAATACCGCCGACAGCAGCCACAGTTTACCGATAACGCTTGTTGTCATTATCAAATCTTTTAATGATATGTGGTTATGATTCAGGCAGCTTTTTAATGTGCCACGCTGTTTAACACCGCCGCTACAATTTCGTCTTCATTATCCGATACCGTCAGCAAATGGCAGTCTTCTGCCTTAACCAGACCGTTACCGGCCAACTGTTCCCGCAGCCAGCCGACCAACCTGTCCCAAAATGCCCGTCCGACCAAAACAAGCGGACGCGGCGGCAGTTTGCCGGTTTGCAGCAGCGTCAGCGTTTGAAACAGCTCGTCCAAGGTGCCGAAACCGCCCGGTAACACCACATAAGCCTGTGCGTAGTCGGTTAGGGCGGCTTTGCGCGGCGAAAAATCGTTTAATGTCAGCGAAAGGTTCTGATAAGGATTGGGTTGTTGCTCGTGCGGTAAAACAATATTAACCCCCACCGATACGCCGCCTGCTGCCTGCGCTCCCTTGTTGGCTGCCGCCATAATGCCCGGACCGCCGCCGGTCAGCACCGCCAGACCGGCTTCGGCAAAGCGTTGTGCCAAACGCTCGGTCAGCAGGCAATAGGGGTGGTTTTCAGGCAGCCGCGCGCTGCCGTAAATGGCAACGGCGGCACCTATTCCCGTCAAATGTTGTTCAACTAAAGCATATTCCTGCGCTAGGGCTTCGGTTTTAGACATAATTGCTCCCGATAAAAAGCCGCATCATAAACCATCGCCTGCGCGGCGGTAAGCCTGTAAAAAATTACGCAGCATATCGTGGCCGTGTTCGGTCAGCAGCCCTTCGGGGTGGAACTGCACGCCTTCCACCGCATAATCACGGTGGCGTACGCCCATAATTTCGCCGTCTTCCGTCCATGCGGTGATTTCCAAACAATCGGGCAGCGATTCGCGTTCAATTACCAAGCTGTGATAGCGCGTACACACAACAGGATTGGGCAAATCGCGGAACATACCCGTATTGTGATGAAAAACCGGCGAAGTTTTGCCGTGCATCAACGTTTTGGCGCGTACCACTTTGCCGCCGAAAGCCTCGCCGATGGTTTGATGTCCCAAACACACGCCCAAAATCGGTATTTTGCCGGCAAAATGGCGCATGGCGGCGACGGAAATCCCCGCTTCTTTCGGTGAACACGGCCCTGGGCCAATCAGCAGATAATCGGGTTGTAAAGCGGCAATGCCGTCTAAAGTAATGTCGTCATTACGATACACCCGCACTTCTTCGCCCAACTGGCCGAGATATTGGACGATGTTGTAGGTAAAACTGTCGTAGTTATCAATAAAAAGCAGCATGGCCGTTTTCCGTAATCATTTGAATTTAGTTTAAAAGACGCGCATTCTGCCAGTTTTTGGCCGCTTGCGGAAGTGCCGCCGCCAACGCTTACAAGCAAATTTTTACACAAATACCGTTTTTTTGTCCCATCAGTGCGGTAAAGGCAGAAAAAATGCGTTCAGGCAGCCTGAAAACCTGCAAACAAACATTTTTAGAACATCGTGTTAAATAAAAATACCGTGATTAACTGCCGCTTTGGAACGGCCGATGCTGCAACAGGCGCATACCGTTAAACCGCGCCGTTTTACGGCGTCTGCCGATGCGGGCTGCTTCGTGCTGCCGACAACTTCGGCTATAATTAGTCACTCTTTGATTTAAACCGTCAATAACCCGCGCCGCATTGGGCGGCGGCGGTCATCCTACCCCGCAGCAGGGACGGGCAGCGCTTATGCCCGATTCCGTTTGACTGCCGAATAATTCAAGCGGGGTGAAGACTGAGAAGGAAATTCAGATGAAACCTTGGAAATTATCCTACGGCCTGCGCCTGACGGCCGTATTATGCGTATTGGCGGCCGCCACGGCACAAGCCAATCCCGACGACCCTTTGGAACAATTATTGCGCCAGCGTCAGCAAACCCAGCAGCAGGACGCGCCTGACGGCTTGGAAAACCTTATCCGCAGCAAAATTGCCGAAAGTGCCAAACCCAAAGCCAATACCGCCGTCAGCCACAAAGCGGCGGCCGCACCGATTGTGCGTGCGGTCGGTCGTGCCACCGGCACGGTCAGCCGCGGCGATGCCGATGCCTTGTTGTCCAATGCCATGGGCTTGCTGGGCGTGGCCTACCGCTTCGGCGGCACCAGCCCCAAATCGGGTTTTGACTGCAGCGGCTTTATGCAGCATATTTTCCGTAAGACCTTTGCTGTCAATCTGCCGCGCATCTCTGCACAGCAGGCTCAAGTCGGCTCGTATGTGAGCCGCTCCGATTTGCAGCCGGGCGATATGGTGTTTTTCCGTACTTCCGGCCGCCGTATTTCCCATGTGGGCATGTATGTGGGCAACGACCGCTTTATCCACTCCCCGCGTACCGGCAAGCGCGTTGAAATTACCAGCCTGTCCAACAAATACTGGAGTGCGCGTTATGCCACCGCCCGCCGCGTTAAACGGCACAACGCCGGTAATTTTATCCGCTAACGGCCATGCCGATGCCCGAACTGCCGGTGTGGCGCGATGAAAACGGCGATACCGTTGCCTGCACCGAAAAAATCAAGGTTATGACCGAAAATCTGACCGAGCTGCATCAGGCGGCGCAAGATGCGTTTGAAGACGCGCTGCTGATGGGCTGTGCCGAAGGGCAGGTACGCGATTATCTGGCGCAACTGGTCGCTTCGCTGCACAATCCCTACCGCCGCTAACCTTTATTTAAACAGGCTGCCTGAAACTTTCAGGCAGCCTGTCCGTCTTTTTGGAGAAACGCCATGGCCGAACGCCAAATTATTCTGGACACCGAAACCACCGGTTTGAACGCCTACGACCCCGTCCACCCCGACCGCCTGATTGAATTTGCCGGGCTGGAAATGATTAACCGCCAGTTTACCGGCAACAGCCTGCACCTGTATGTGCATCCGCAGCGCGACATCCCCGACGATGCTGCCGCCGTACACGGCATCACCCTTGACCAACTGGCCGATAAACCCGTGTTTGCACAGGTGGCGCAGCAGATTTTGGATTTTATCAGCGGTGCGGAACTGATTATCCACAATGCCAAATTTGACGTCGGTTTTCTCAATGCCGAATTTGCCCGCGTCGGGCTGCCTGAAGTGCAAAGCGTGTGCACGATTACCGACACGCTGGCGATGGCGCGGGAAAAATATCCGGGGCAGAAAGCCAGTTTGGACGCATTGTGCAACCGCTTGGGCGTGGACCGCAGCCGCCGCGTGCTGCACGGCGCACTGATTGACTGCGAACTGCTCGGCGGCGTGTATCTGGCGATGACGCGCGGACAATTCAGCTTGGTGGACGGCGATGTTGGCACACCGAATACCGTTTCAGGCAGCAGCGAAACACCGTCGGCCGCCCGTCCCGCCAAACTGAAAGTATTGGCCGCCGATGCTGACGAAACCGCCGCCCATGAAGCCTATTTGGACGGTTTGGGCAACAGCCTGTACCGTCGCACCGAGGAAAACGCATGAAAGCCGCCGTATTGATTCCCGCCGCCGGTGTCGGCAGCCGTTTTGGTGCCGCCGTGCCGAAACAATATGCCCGCATCGCCGGCAAAACCGTGTTGGAACATACCGTTTCCATTTTTGCCAACCATCCGCGCATCGGCACGGTGGCGGTGGTGGTGTCGCCCGACGACCCCTATGCCGAAACTCTGAATCTGCCTGCCCTGATTTGTCGGGTGGGCGGCGCAAGCCGTGCCGACAGCGTGCGTAACGGCCTGAATGCGCTGCTGGCAGACGGCACGCTGTCGCCCGACACGCCCGTTTTGGTACACGATGCCGCCCGTTGTTGTCTGCCGCCGTCTGCTTTGGAACGCTTATTGCTGCATGACGACCATCCACACGGCTGCCTGCTGGCTTTGCCCGTAGCCGACACGCTCAAGCGGCAGGATGCCAACGGCGCTGTTGCCGCCACCGTGGCGCGTGAAGGGCTGTGGCAGGCACAAACGCCGCAGTTGTTTCAGGCAGCCTTGTTGCAACGCGCCCTGACTGCCGCCGTCGGCGACGATAGCGTAACCGATGAAGCTTCGGCGGTGGAACGGCTTGGTTACCGCCCGTTGTTGGTGGCAGGTGACAGCCGCAATTTCAAGCTGACCCGTCCTGACGATGCCGCCTTGGCCGAAGCCCTGTTGCGGCTTGAAAAGGATATTTCATCGGCGTAAAATAATATATGCAACAATTGTCTAGGAGTAATCATCATGAAAACTTATACCCTAAAAACCACCGTCGGCGGTCATACCGCCACACAAAAACTGACTGCCGCCCAAACCATCAAAATTCAAGCGCAGGCAGGGGCAAAATATGAGTTGATTGACGAAACGGGCAGAGTATTGCAACCCGTTTCCGAGCAAGGCAGCCTGAAATGGCTGCAACCTGACGGCGAAGACATTATCCTGTGGGTGGAAAACTACGGCGAGCAGGCACTGATGCCTGTTTCTTCAGGCAGCCACGTTGCCGCGCCCGTTACCGAAACGGCGCTGGTTCAGCCTGTGGCGGTTACGGCGGCAGAAGTTGGCATAAGTAAAGCCGTACTGTGGGGCGTAGGCGGACTGGCGGCAGTGGGTGGCATTGCCGCAGCCGCATCGGGCGGCAAAGGCGGCGGTTCGGATAGCAAACAAACTAATGCCCAAAGCAGCAGCGGAACCCAACCCGATACTGGAACAAAACCCGATACCGGCAATCCCCCACCTCCTGCCAAACCCGAAATCACCCTTAACACCGTAACTGCCGACAACACCCTTAACCGTGCCGAGGCTTCAAGCAGCGTCCATATTTCCGGTACGGTTAAAAATGCCGCCAACGGCGACACAGTGGTACTGAAAATCGGCAGCCACAATGTAGAAACTACCGTACAAAACGGCAGCTTCTCGCAGGCGGTAGATGGCAAGGTGTTGGTAAGCGCCAACAGCATTACCGCCACTGTTAGCAGCAAGGGTGGCAGTCACAGCGTAGCCAAAAACTACAGCGTAGATACTGAAATCGCCACTCCTGTCATTAAACTGAAACCCATTACCGCTGACAACATTATCAACATCGCCGAATCAAAACAAACCGCCGTTACCGTTTCAGGCAGTGTGCAGAATGCCAAAGACGGCGATACCGTGGTTTTGCGTGTCGGCAATGCCGAATACCGCGCCACTGTTAGCAAAGGAGAATTCAGCACAGTAGTGGACGGCAAAACCCTTGCCAACCATCAAAGCATCAGCGCGACAGTAGATACCGCCGACAGTGCCGGCAACACCGCCCAAGGCAGCACACAGCACAGTTACCGAGTGGATACCGGAATCGCCACGCCTGTTATCAAACTGAATCCCATCACTGCCGACAACATCATCAACATCGCCGAATCACAGCAAACTGCTGTTACCGTTTCAGGCAGCGTGCAGAATGCCAAAGACGGCGATACCGTGGTTCTGCGCGTAGGCAATGCCGAATATCGGACCGCCGTTAGCAAAGGCGCATTCAGCGCGGTAGTAGATGGTAAAACCCTAGCCAACCACCAAAGCATCAGCGCCACTGTGGACACCGCCGACCAAGCAGGCAATACCGCCCAGGGCAAAGCAGAGCACACCTATCGTGTGCATACCGAAGAACCGCAACCTATCTTGGTTTTGGATAATATTACAGGTGACAACATTGTCAACCGTGCTGAGTCACAGGGGAAAATCCGCATTTCAGGCCGTACTTATCAGGTAGCAGACGGCAGTGAAGTGATTATTTCCTGCGGCTGCCCCAGCTGCGTCAGCACTGTAGACAAAACCGTTGTGGTGCAAAACGGCACATTCTCGGTGGAATTTGACGGCAGCGAACTGGTTGCGGATGGTCGTCATGTCATTATGGCCAGCGTATCCGTCAGCGATGAGGCGGGCAATACTGCTACTGCCACAGACCAGCGCAGTTACAGCGTGGACACCGAAATCGCCACGCCCGTTATTAAACTGAATCCTATTACTGACGACAATATCATCAACATCGCCGAATCAAAACAAACCGCCGTGACCGTTTCAGGCAGTGTGCAGAATGCCAAAGACGGCGATACTGTGGTTTTACGCGTAGGCAATGCCGAATATCGCGCTACTGTTGCCA
>JAUNOT010000031.1 GCA_030537065.1 Conchiformibius sp. | reverse complement strand
TAATAAAGTAAATTATTGGACTGGGCAAGAATGTCGTGAGTTTGAAAAAGAATTTGCAGTGTTTACTCAATGTAAATATGCGGTTGCTTTAGCGAATGGTACAGTGGCTTTAGATGTAGCTTTAAAGGCATTGGGTATCGGGCATGGTGATGATGTAATTGTTACTTCGCGGACATTTTTGGCGTCTGCCAGTTCAATTGTAACTGCTGGTGCCAATCCGATTTTTGCTGATGTGGAATTGGATTCACAAGATATTTCCCGTTCTACTATAGAAGCGGTATTAACCCCGAATACCAAAGCGATTATTTGTGTGCATTTGGCAGGTTGGATGTGTGATATGGATCCGATTATGCAGTTGGCGCAAGAAAAAAATCTATATGTCATTGAGGATTGTGCGCAAGCACATGGCGCGATGTATAAAGGACGTTCTGCTGGTTCAATCGGGCATATTGGTGCGTGGTCGTTTTGTCAGGATAAAATTATGACGACCGGTGGCGAAGGGGGCATGGTTACCACCAATGATGAACAGTTGTGGAATAAAATGTGGTCTTATAAAGACCATGGTAAAAGTTATGACAGTGTTTATCATAAACAGCATCCGCCAGGTTTTCGCTGGGTGCATGATTCGTTTGGGACAAACTGGCGCATGATGGAAATTCAGGCAGCCATAGGCAGGATTCAATTAACCCGTATGCCTGATTGGACAGAGAAACGTCAAGCAAATATGGAACGTATTTGGCAGGTATTTGAGCAATCGCCTTATTTTACAGTTTATCGTCCATCATCAGATTATGTGCATGCTGCATATAAATGTTATGTTCAGGTAAACAGTAACAAGCTACCTGAGAATTGGTCGCGTGACAAAATTATGGAAGCCATCAATTCGTTGGGTATTCCATGTTATAGCGGTTCATGCTCGGAAGTGTATTTGGAACATGCGTTTGATGATACGCCTTGGCGTCCTGCGCAGCGTTTGCCGAATGCGAAAAAGCTGGGTGAAGAAAGTTTGATGTTTTTAGTTCATCCTACCTTGACCGAGCAAGATATGAATCGGACAGTAGCGGTGATTGAGCAAGTGCTTCAAGATTTGTCAAAAAACTAAATACAAAAGCAGATTGGCTGTGAAATCTTTATTTTTTTCTTTTGTTTCCGCCCCGCGATTGCTGAAGCAGGGATTCCTAATCATTTTGGATTTTTTGTTATTTCCAATTTTGATTTGGTTCTGCTACGCATTGCGGGCGTTTGATTTGGGCGCGGCGGTTGTGCCGAATGTGGCATTCGGTTCTTTGTGGGTATCATTGTTGGCAACGGTCAGTTTATTTGGTTGTGGGGTGTACCGATTTATTGTCCGAAATTTTAATGAAGCGTTTATTATCAAACTGGCGGTGGCAACGGCGCTGACAGTGGTAAGTTTATACGCGATGGCTTATGTTACACCTGCAGTGATTCCGACTTCTATTCCGTTGATGTTTGGTTTTATGATGTTTGCATGGGTGTGGTTTAGCCGTAGCATTATCCGTTTTACGGTTAAGGCGCATTTGCAGGCAGATAAGCCACGCCGCCGTATTGCTATCTATGGTGCAGGCTTGGCAGGGCAACAGATTGCAGCAACTTTGATGCGTTCTGATGAGCATTTGCCCATATTTTTTATTGATGATGATGTGGCATTGTCTAAAAATATTTTGGGCGGTTTGCGTGTGTATCCGCCTGAACAGGCGATGCCTTTATTGGACAAGTTGGGTATTGATGAAGTTTTGATTGCGCTGCCTTCGGTAGAGCGGCAACGGCGTAATGAGATTATTCACACTTTAGAGCCTGCGCGGAAAAAAATTACCGAATTACCTGGTTTAACTCAACTGGTTGATGGAAAGATAAATATTTCCGATATTCGCGAAATCAATATCGTGGATTTGTTAGGGCGAGACCCTGTTCCGCCGATTGAAGGTTTGTTGGCGCAAAATATTCGCCAGAAAACAGTTATGGTAACGGGTGCAGGCGGCTCAATCGGTTCGGAATTATGTCGCCAGATTTTAAGCCAGCAGCCTGAAAAGCTGATTTTGTTTGAAGTAAACGAATTCGGTTTATACAGTATTGAAAAAGAATTGCATGCTTTGGCAGAACAGTCTGGGGTGGAATTGATTCCGATTGTTGGGACGATTCAATCGCAGGCAGATTTGCAAAGAGTGATGCAAACGTTTTCGGTGCAAACCATTTACCATGCGGCGGCGTATAAACATGTGCCTTTGGTGGAATACAATGTGGCATCGGGTGTGCGCAATAATGTGTTGGGGACGTGGTATTGCGCTCAAGCGGCGATTGCGGCGAAAGTGGAAACTTTTGTTTTAATTTCAACGGATAAAGCGGTTCGCCCAACCAATACCATGGGGGCAAGTAAGCGGATGGCGGAATTGGTGTTGCAGGCTTTGGCGCAGGAAAACCATTCCACCCGTTTTACCATGGTGCGTTTTGGTAATGTGTTGGGGTCGTCTGGTTCGGTCGTGCCTTTATTTGAAGCGCAGATTATGCAGGGCGGACCGATTACCTTAACTCATCAGGATATTACCCGTTACTTTATGACCATTCCCGAAGCGGCGCAGTTGGTGATTCAAGCGGGGGCGATGGGGAAAAACGGCGATGTTTTTGTTTTGGATATGGGTGAGCCAGTAAAAATTTACGATTTGGCGGTGCGCATGATTCATTTGAAGGGTAAAAAGCTGAAAACACCTGAAGATGAAGATGGAATTGAAATCCGTTTAAGCGGTTTGCGCCCTGGTGAAAAGCTGTATGAAGAATTGTTAATTGGCGATACGGTTGAAAAAACGGCGCATCAAAAAATTATGACAGCAATGGAAGTGATGTTGCCGTGGTCAGAATTGCAACCATTGTTGTTGCGTTTGCAAACTGCATGTGATGATTATGATATTGCGGAAATCCGTGAAATTCTTTTGAATGCACCAACGGCATTCCAGCCTGTAGATGATATTTGTGATGTGGTTTGGAATGCGAAATAATAAATGTAGGCTGCCTGAAAACTTCAGGCAGCCTTTTTTGTTAATGTTTGCTTTGAATATAGTTTACTTCTTCTTTACTGCCAAGGATAACGGCAACACGCTGATGCAGCCTTTCAGGCTGGATGGTTAAAATAGACTGGTGGGCATTGCTGCTGGCACCACCGGCTTGTTCCACCACCAAGCCCAAAGGATTGGCTTCATACATCAGGCGCAGTTTGCCAGGTTTATTGGGGTCGCGGGCATCTTTGGGGTAGAGAAAGACGCCGCCGCGCATCAAAATCCGATGGACTTCCGCCACCATGCTGGCAACCCAACGCATATTGTAATTTTTACCGCGCACGCCCGTATTGCCTGCCAACAGCTCGCTAATATATTGTTGTACAGGGGCTTCCCAATGGCGTTGGTTAGACATATTGATGGCAAATTCGGCAGTCTGTTCGGGGATATGAATGGTGGCAGGCTGGTGGATAAATTCGCCGTCATTATTTAAGGTAAACATCGCCACGCCTTGCTTAAAGGTCAGCACCAACAGGGTTTGCGGACCATACAGCACATAACCTGCGGCAACTTGTTCTTGTCCTTTTTGCAGGAAATGTTCGGTTTTGAGTGTGCCTTCAGGTTTTTTCAATACGGAAAAAATTGTGCCAATAGAAATATTGACATCAATATTGGACGAACCGTCCAAGGGGTCAAACAGCACCAAATATGTTCCGTCTTCATTGGCGGCGACAAAATCGTCTTCTTCTTCGCTGGCCAAGCCGGCAACGGCAGGGCAGGCCTGAAGTGCCTTAATCAGCAAATCATTTGCAATTACATCCAATTTTTTCTGTTCTTCGCCCTGAATATTGCCTGTGCCTGCTGCGCCAAGTACACCTGATAAAGCACCCAGACGCACTTGTGCGCTGATTTCGGTGCAGGCAGCAACAATGGCGGCAACCGTATCGGTCAGACCTTCAGGCAGCGCGGCTTGCTGTTCGCGGAGGAATTGGGTAAAAGTGCTCATAAGATTTTCTCCTCAAATCAAGGGATTTTGCTGTCAAGATGAAAACGTGCGCCGCCGTCTTGTGCCAGTAGGCGGCACAGTTCGGGCAGCGCGGTATGCAGTTGTTGCGCCAGCAGATAGGGCGGATTAAACAGCCACATACCGCTGCCGTGCATGCCGAAGTTGTCTGCACGCGGCGTGTGGACGTGTAATTCGGCGTGCAAATAATGATTGGGCGAGAGTTTTTTCAGTTTTTCAGGCAGCCTGCGGCTTTCTTCGCGGCTTAAACAGGGGTACCACAGTAAATAGCAGCCTTGGGCAAAACGTTGCAGCGCATCTTCCAATACCTGCACAGCGCGTGCATAGTCTTGTTTTTGTTCATAAGGCGGGTCAATCAGAACGACGGCGCGTCGGGTGGGGGGCGGCAACAGTGCAGCCAGTTCGCGCCAGCCGTCCGCTTGTTTGACGATGCCGCGCCGTCCCAGCCGTGCTTCGCGCATATTGTTTTGCAATAAGGAAAAATCGGTCGGATGCAGCTCAAACAGACGCAGTTTGTCGGTGGAACGCAACAGGCTTTGCGCCAGCCACGGCGAACCGCAATACAGATGCTTTTCAGGCAGCACCGCGTCCAAATGGCTGCGGAAAGCGGCCAGCGTGTCCGGTAAATGTGCAGCCTCATGCAGACGGGCGATGCCGTCGCGGTATTCGCCGATTTTTTGCGCTTCGCCGCCGCGCAGGTCGTACAAACCAGCACCGCTATGGGTGTCAATATACCAATAGGGTTTGTCTTTGCGGTTAAAGTAATCCAAAACCAAATATAAAACAAAGTGTTTTAAAATATCGGCATGGTTGCCCGCGTGAAAGGCGTGACGGTAGCTGAGCATAAGCGGCAATCTGGCAAAACGCTTATTTTATTCGTTTTCAGGCTGCCTGAATACGGTTTCGGCACCACCGTGCGGCGGCGGCACGGATAAATGCCTGATGTATTGTCGCATGTGCGGGCACATTGTGATAAACTGGCACATTTAAAAAATTACGTTATCAACCCCCATTTATTGTAAGAAAGGCTGCCATGAGCGCAACTGTTGAAACATTGGAAAATCTGGAACGCAAATTGGTCGTATCCGTGGCGTGGAAAGACATTAACGCCGAGACCGACAAACGTTTGAAAAAAACCGCCCGCAAAGCACGGATTGACGGTTTCCGTCCGGGCAAAGCGCCCTTGAAAATGGTAGCGTCCATGTATGGTGCCAGCATTCAAAACGAAGTGCTGAACGAGCTGGCGCAGCAAGAGTTTAACCGCGCCTTGAGCGAGCAGGACGTGCGTATCGCCGACCTGTTGCGCGTAGAGCCGGTGGAAGCGGCGGAAAACAGCGACGTATTCCAAGCGGCGTTTATCTTTGAAGTGTTGCCGGAAGTGGTCATTGGCGACTTGTCGGCTTTGGAAGTGGAAAAAGTGGTTTCCGAAGTGGGCGAAAAAGAAGTTGAGCAAACCATTGAAATCCTGCGTAAACAGCGTACCCGTTTTAACCGCGTGGAGCGCGGTGCGGAAAACGGCGACCGTGTAATTATTGACTTTGAAGGCAAAATTGACGGTGTGGCGTTTGACGGCGGCACTTCGCAAAACTATCCCTTTGTTTTGGGTCAAGGTCAGATGCTGCCTGAATTTGAAGCCGGCGTGTTGGGCTTAAAAGAAGGCGAAAGCAAAGAGGTAACGGTAAACTTCCCTGCCGATTACCACGGTCAGGACGTGGCCGGTAAAACCGCCGTGTTTACCATCAGCGTCAGCAACGTTGCCGCGCCCGAGCTGCCTGAAGTGAATGAAGAATTTGCCAAAGCCTTGGGCATTGCCGACGGCGACGTGGCCAAAATGCGCGAAGAAGTGCAAAAAAATGTCGGCCGCGAAGTTAGCCGCCGCGTCAATTCTAAAAATGCCGAAGCGGTGATGTCCGCCCTGTGCGCTTATCACAAAATTGACTTGCCGCGCTCTTTGGTGGCTCAAGAAGCCGAGCGTTTGGCCGAAGAAATGAAGCAGAATTTTGCCAATCAGGGCTTGGATGCGGCCAATTTGCAACTGCCTGCGGAAATGTTTACCGACCGTGCCGAACAGCGCGTTGCCTTGGGTTTGCTGCTGCCGGTATTGGTAGAACAAAATCAGCTGAACCCGACCGAAGAGCAAATCAAAGCGATTGTGGGCGAATTTGCCGAAAGCTACGAAGACCCGCAAGAAGTGGTGGATTGGTATTTTGCCGACCGCGAGCGTTTGCAAGGCCCGACCAATTTGGCTTTAGAAGCCAACGTGGTAGAGTTTGTCTTGGGTAAAGCCAAAGTAAGCGAGCGCACCGTATCGTTTGATGAAATTATGGGTAATACTGCTGCCGCTTAAGCCTGATGCCCGTATCGGAAACCAAGTGCCGGAGCAGCGATGCTTGGGTGCTTGGTTTCTGTTTTTCAGGCAGCCTGAAAAGATTATTTAAAGGAAAATCATAATGATGCCCGATATTTTAAACAATACGCTGATTCCGACCGTGATTGAGCAAAGCGGTCGCGGCGAGCGTGCTTTTGATATTTATTCGCGCTTGTTGAAAGAGCGGATTATTTTTCTAATTGGCCCAGTAAACGACCATACCGCCAATCTGGTGGTGGCGCAAATGCTGTTTTTGGAAAGCGAAAATCCCGATAAGGATATTTATTTTTACATTAACAGTCCAGGCGGCAGCGTGACCGCCGGTATGTCGGTTTATGACACCATGCGTTTTATTAAGCCTGATGTGCAAACTTTGTGTTTGGGGCAGGCGGCGAGCATGGGCGCGTTTCTGCTGTCGGCCGGTACCAAAGGCAAACGTTTTGCGCTGCCCAACAGCCGTGTGATGATTCACCAGCCTTTGATTAGCGGTGGTTTAGGTGGTCAGGCTTCGGATATTGAGATTCATGCTCGCGAGCTGCTGAAATTGAAAGGCAAGTTGAACGAGCTGCTGGCCGAGCATACGGGGCAAAGCCTTGAGCAGATTGAGCGCGATACCGACCGTGATAATTTTATGTCGGCCGAACAAGCGGCGGCATACGGTTTGATTGATAAGGTGATTACTTCACGCGCTGATGCGGTATAAATAAAAAAGCTGCCTGAAAATTTTTCAGGCAGCTTTTTTTAATCATTTACTTCATCATTAGCAGGCGGTTTACTGCGTTGTTGCGAGCGTTTGACTGCATTCGGGTCGGGTGTGCTGTTATCCAACGCAGGCGGTGCTTTTCCGACCGGCGGTTTGACCGGTTTTTTAGCGGCTGCTGCTGATGCTTTAAAACTTTGTATCGGCATACCTTTTAAAGCAAAGCGCATATAGTCCAGCCAAATCGGCAGTGCCAGTGTACCGCCGAAACCGCGCCGACCCATGCTGATGGGTTTGTCGTAGCCAACATAAACCGCAGTAACAATTTTCGGATTGTAGCCGACAAACCAAGCGTCTTTAAAATCGTTGGTCGTACCCGTTTTACCGGCAATATCGCTGCGGCCGATGGCGCTGGCACGAGAACCTGTGCCGCTACGAACCACATCTTGCAACATGGAAGTCATGACGGCCGCATTTTTCGGGTCAATAACCTGCGGAGCATTTTGGCGGGCAACCAAAGGCTGCATTTCCGCGCGTAGATTTCCCTTGCTATCATAAATCTTATCAATAACATAGCCGGTTACTTTATAGCCGCCGTTGGCAAATACCGCATAACCTTCCGCCATTTGCAGGGGTGTAGCCGAACCGGCTCCCAAAGCCAAAGGTAGGGCAGGCGGCAGCTGCTCGTCACGGAAACCAAAGCGTCTGGCGTAGTTGCGCAGATATTCTACCCCCATGGCTTGGGCAATCCGCACTGATACCGTATTTTTGGATTTAATCAGCGCATGGCGCAAGGTAATCATGCCTGCATAATAACCGTCCGAGTTTTTCGGCTGCCAGCCGCGAATGTTGAGTGGCGCATCATTTACCATGGTGGCGGCGGTCATGCCGCGCGACAGGGCGGCAGAGTAAACAAACGGCTTAAAGGTTGAACCCGGCTGGCGGATACTTTGGGTGGCACGGTTAAAGGTTTTGTAGTGGTAATCGTAACCGCCGACTACAGCACGGATGGCACCGGTTTCCGTTTCCATAGAAATCAGCGCACCTTGAATGGCAGGCTGCTGGCTAACTGTCCAGCCTTTTCCGTTTTTTACCACACGGATAACCGAACCAGGTTTTAAGGCATTTTCACCCAATCGTTGGTTATTAATGGCATTGCGTGCCATACCCATATCATTCAGCGTTAAGGCTGCCTTAACGCCACCCTGCATATGGATTTTAATGCCTTTACTGTTGGCTGCAGTAATCACTGCCGGTACCATGCCTTCAACGGAATAAGTATTGGATAAATATTGCTCGATTTCGTCTTCAATATCTTCCATTTTGCTTAAGTCCAGCTGCTCTTCGGCACCACGGTAGGAAGAACCACGGTCAAAATTACGCAGAGCTTTACGCATGGCAGCCGTAGCCACTTTTTGATTAGCCGTGCTGACGGTTGTGTAAACTTTAAAGCCTTGTGTATAAACTTCTTCGCCGTATTTTTCATAAAGGGCTTGCCGCGCCATTTCTGCCACATACAGCGAGTTTTGGTCAATCAACAAACGGTAACGTTCATAGTGTAATTCTTCATTTAAAGCATCTTGACGTTGCAGGTGGGTAATCATGCCCAACTCAACCATATTGTTGAGAATGTATTTTTGACGCAGCGCGGCACGCTCCGGATTAACAATCGGATTGTAGGCGGAAGGAGCTTTCGGCAAGCCTGCCAGAATCGTGGCTTCGCCAAGGGTAAGGTCTTGCACAGGCTTGTTAAAGTAAATTTTGGCAGCAGAAGCAAAACCGTATGCACGCTGGCCGAGGTAGATTTGGTTGAAATAAAGCTCTAAAATTTGGTCTTTAGTCAGGCTGCGTTCGATTTTATAGGCCAGTAATGCTTCATTAAACTTACGCGTCAGCGTACGTTCGTTGGTCAGGTAAAAATTACGCGCAACCTGTTGGGTAATGGTACTGGCACCTTGTTGGTGGCCGCCACCTAAATTGCTTAAGGCAGCACGGCCGACACCGACCACGTCCACGCCCCAGTGTTCGTAGAAACGCTTGTCTTCGGCGGCAATAACGGCATCTTTCAATACTTTGGGAAATTGGTCAATTGTTGTAAATGCGCGTCGTTCATCACCGTAGGTGCCGATAATGATACCGTCGGAGGAATAGATGGTCAGAGGCTCTTTGGGTTGGTAGTACTTGATTGCGTCCAGTTCAGGCAGCTTGGGGTAAGTCACCAAAACCGCCACGGTTACTAAACCGACGGCAAACAGGAAAAGACCGAGGACGAGTCCCAAAATTGTGAGGAGGAAATTTTTAATCATGATAATTTTTTGATAAAAGTTGCCATCTGTTTTTTTAAATAAAGTAAAATAGCCCGAGTTTTGTTACAGAAATTGGAAACGCGCAGGCATCGCTATTATAAATGCTTTATGCGCCAAGTAAGGATTTAAAATCATGCGTTTTAAGAAAACCGATAAAAACACTAGCAAAAAAGCCGATAAAGCTGGAAAATCTGCTGCCAAATCCAAATCGGCCGCCGCCATCTCGGGGCGTACCGTTATTGGATTAGACATTAGTCAGGGGCATGTGCGGATGGTACAACTTTCTGCCAAAAGCGGAAATCAGGTTCGGTTGGAAAAGTATGCTATTGAGCCCCTGCCGCAAAATGTGGTGGTTGGTACGGAAATTGCCGATTTTGACATGCTTGTATCGCATTTGCAACAATGCTACGGCAAAATGAAGACCAATTGTAAATTGGTTAATCTGGCCTTGCCGGCAGCTACTGTAACGGTGGAAGACAACCTGCAATATTCTGCCGATAGTGAGCTGAGTATACAGGAGTTGGTTGAAGCCGAGGTGGCGCGTTTCGGTGCTTTGGATGAAATGAATTATGATTGGCAGGTTTTGTCGGAGGGTGATGCCAAAAATAAAGACCAAACTTTGCTGATGGTTGCAGCGAAAACTGAAAATGTTAATCAAAGAATTGATTTGTTGGATGAGATTGGTTTGACTGCTGCTAATATGGACGTGGATTTGTTTGCCATATTTAATGCGTTTGCTTTTGTTAACGAAATGCGCGGCAATGAGTTTGCTCAAGAGCGTGTGGCTTTGTTTGACGTGGGTGATGTTGCCATGAAAGCTTTGATTGTGGAAAACGGCCGCATTTTGTATCGCCATGAAAGCAATTTCGGTGCAGACCAGTTGATACAATTGATTCAGCGTAATTATCAGACAACCGAAGATGAGGCTTTGGAAATGATTAACGGCCGCCGTCCGCGTCCGGAAGGCTATCAAACCGAGGTGGCGGATATTTTCAATATGCAGGTTGGACAAGAAGTACAGCGTGCCATGCAGTTTTTCCTGACGACCCGCAGCGACAGCACTTCCGATATTCACCGTATTTTGATTAGTGGTAGCGGTTGTATTCCCGGTTCCGGTTTGGCGGAGGTTATTCGGATTCAAACGGAGGTGCCGACTGAACAGATTGCTCCGGCAGCGTTGGCGGAAAATAAAGCAAAAGTCAGTATTGACCAGTTTGACCGGGATGCAAACTCCCTGACTATGGCTTTCGGTTTGGCATTGAGAGGATTGTTCTAAAATGAATTTGATTAAAATCAATTTATTGCCCTATCGTGAAGAGCGTGAGGCAAAGCAGAAGCAGCAGTTTCAAGTGATTATGGCGGTCGGTTTTATTGCCGGCTTGTTGGCTTGTGGTGCTGTCTATATGGCTTTGGATGAAATGGTTTCCCGTCAGGAAGGCCGCAATGCCAGCTTGCAGGCAGGTATTGACGAGCTTAAAACCCAAGTGGAGAAAATTAAGAATCTGGAAGCGGAAAAGCAGAAGTTTTTGGAACGCAAACGTAAGGTGGAAGAGCTGGACTACAAACGTTTTGACGGTGCGCGTATTGTGGACAGCCTGAATCAGGTTGTGCCGGAAGGTTCGCATCTGACCGCTTTAAAAACCGAAAGCAATGATGATGCACAAATTGCACGCACCTATCTGATTGAAGGCCGTGCCATCAGCGATAATAAAGTGGCGGTATTGATGGCGGCTTTGCCCAGTACCGGCGTATTTGACTTGCCTGAACTGGTTGAAATCCAAAAAGAAGAAGATGCACAGAAATTTGTGTTGAAATCCAATTTGGTTGATCAAACCATGATGGCACAGCTTGCCGCTGTGCAAAAGAAACAGGAAGAAGATGCCGCAGCCAGTGCTTCCGCCACAGTTGCCGCGCCTGCATCCGAAGCGTCTGCCGCACCGGCATCCGGCCAATAATTTGAAACGGAGTGTGTGAAATGAATGTAAATGAAATGGACTTCCAAAAGCTGCATTTGGCACCGAAGCCGGTTCAGTTTTTAGTGGCGTTGGTGTTGGCAGCCCTGATGGTGGTGGCCGGTTACTTTGTCCTTTTTCAAGAGCAGTATGAAAATTTTCAGGCTGCCCAGACCAAAGAGGAAGAGTTAAAAACCGAATATAAAAACCTGACTGTAGAAACAGCCAGCCTGCAGATTTTAGAGCAGGAATTGCAGGAAATCGAGCAATCCATTCAGGCTTTGATTAAGCAGCTGCCGGTTACCTCAGAAATTCCCAGCTTGATTCAAGAGCTGTATCAGGCCGCTTCCCGTAACGACTTGACCATGAGTACGGTTGTGCCTAAACCGCCGGTTGCGGAAGATGCCAATATCCAGCGTTTGCCGTTTACCATTTCGGTTGTCGGTTCTTACGAGCGTCTGTCGCAGTTTTTGCGTGATATCGGCAAAATGTCGCGGATTGTTACCTTGTCCAATATCAATATCAGTAATCCTGAAGACGCACAGGGTAAAAATAAGGACAAATTATTGTTAAAAGCAGTGGCCAGCACTTATAAAGCCGTAGATGCGCCGCCTCAGGCAGCCTCTGATGCAAGCGGTGCCGCTTCTTCACCTGATGCGCAATAAAGGAAGGATGACAATCTAATGAAAGCCAAATTATTACTGATACCGGTCAGCCTGATGTTGTTGGCGGGCTGCTCGGAAGAACATGAAGATTTGCAGCAATGGATGGCCGATGCGAAAAAAGCTGCCCAACCCAAAGCAAAAGAAGCGTTTACAACCTTGCCGCAAGCCACTTACAACGACCCGCCGCCCGTTGTGCCCAACGCATTCAGCATTTTCCGTATGCGTGCCGCTTATCAGACGGGTAACGCGCCCAATTTGAACCGTTCCAAAGAGCTGTTGGAAAAATATGATTTGGAACAGTTAAAATTTGTCGGTGCCATCGGCAGCGGCGGTTCGTGGTCGGCACTGATTGAGGTGGATGGTCATGTTTATACCGTTAAACCCGGCAACCATATGGGCAAGAATTTCGGCCGCATTTCCAAGATTACGCCGGATGAAATTACCTTAGTGGAAACGGTTGAAGATTCCTACGGCAACTGGGTGCACAAACCGGCCAAGCTGATTCCGAGTGCAGATCAGGAAGCGGCGGCAGCAGAAGAAGCAAACAATTAATTATTTTCAAATTGAAAGAGGCCAATCACATATGAAACCGAATGTTAAACAAATTATTCCGGCATTAATGTTGGGATTTGCTTTTCAGGCAGCTTGGGCAGGCAATATTACCGATATCAACGTATCGGTTTTACCCGACCAGCGCCGTGTCATCAAAGTCAAATTTGACAGCGACATCGTCAAACCGAGCGGCTTTATCTACACTTCACCCGCTAGAATCGCTTTGGATTTTGCCGGTACCAAAATCCAATTGCCGCAAAAGCAGCTTTCATACAACGATACCCTGTTAAATCATATTATTGCTGCGGATGATAATTCGCGTGCCCGCATCTCTTTGAGTTTGAGCAAAGAGGGGCAGTATGATACCGAAGTAAAAGGTAACGAACTGTGGGTTTATGTCAGCGAGAGTGCAGGCAGCAGCGCACCGGCTGCAACGGCGTCTTCAGGCAGCCAGAACAGTAATGTCTATTCACCGCCGCCTGCTGCTGATGCTGCGCCTTTGAATATTAACTTCCGTGTGGGCAGTAATAAATCCGGTATTATCAATTATTCATCGGCGTATACCGGTCAGCCGCAAGTGAAAATTCAGAATGACCGCATCATCATTACGCTTAAAAACTATCCTTTGGCCACACAAGACCAAAAAAATCTGGATACGGCCAGCTTTCAAACTCCTGTGCGCAATATTTTAGTGCGCCGCTTGGGTAATGACACCCAAATTACCATCCGTAATCAAGGCGGATGGGAACACCGTATTTCCCAGAAAAACGGCCGTCAGGAAATCCGCATTGTTCCGGCCAATAATATTGCCGATGCAGGTCATAAAGCTAAGAGCAATAAACAAAACTTCAGTGGTAAAAAAGTCTCTTTGGATTTCCAAAATATTGATATCCGAACCATTTTGCAGATTCTGTCTAAAGAGGCCAATACCAATATCATTGCCAGCGACAGTGTTCAGGGCAAAATGACTTTGACCCTGAAAGATGTGCCTTGGGATCAGGCCTTAGCATTGATTTTGGATACTTATGATTTGGTGAAAATTTCACAAGGCAATATTATCCGTATTGCGCCGCGTGAGGAAATTGCCAAGCGTACAGAGCAGCAGTTGGAAGAGGAAAAAAAGAAAACTGAGTTGGAACCGATTTTATCCCGTACTTTCCAGCTGAAATACAAAAATGTGGAAGAATTTAAAGAAATTCTGAAGCTGGGTGACGGTACAGGTAGTGCCAACAATAAGAACAGTATTTTGACAGGTCGAGGCAGTGCTTTAATTGACCCTTCAACCAATACCTTGATTGTGAATGACATCAGTTCGGTAATCAAAAAATTTGAAAAACTGATTGAAGAATTGGATGTGGCATCACAACAAGTAATGGTAGAAGCCCGTATTGTGGAAGCATCAGAGGGTGTGGAGCGCAATTTGGGTGTGAAATTCGGTTATGCCCGCCGTGGTACGACGGCTTGGGGTAACAACTTTGATTCTGCCATTAATAACCGCAATGCGGCTATCGGCCATGCCGATACCACTTTGTTGGGACCGAATGTGAATCTGCCTGTTGCCGCTGCCGTTAATTCCATTGCTTTGGTGCGTTCTGTTGCTTCAGGTGCTTTGGGTCTGGAGTTGGAGGCATTGGAAAAAGACAACCGTGCCAAAACCATTTCCAATCCGCGCGTGCTGACGCAAGACCGTAAAGAAGCGGTCATCAAGCAAGGTATTCAAATTCCGTATCAAACCCGTGACAAGGATAATAATCCGACAACCGGCTTTAAAGATGCGGTGTTGAGCTTGAAAGTAACACCGCGTATTACGCCGGATGCCAAGATTATTTTGGATGTGGCCATCAACAAGGATGATATTGACCGTACCTATACCAATGTGGTTTCAGGTGAATTGGCGATTTCTACCAAACAGGTTACCACGCAAGCCATGATTGAAGATGGCGGTACTTTGGTTGTCGGCGGTATTTATCAGGAAACATTCTCCAATATTGTGAGCAAAGTTCCGGTATTGGGTGATTTGCCTGTAGTGGGTAACTTGTTTAAATCACGTTCCCGCGACCACAGCCGTAACGAATTGCTGTTCTTCATTACCCCGCGTATTATGGGCGGTGAAAGCAATGTGATGCGTTACTAAAAAAGCCGCCGCAGCATAACGGCTTTGCGTTAAAATGCCTGCTATGGAAAACATAGCAGGCAATATTTTTTTTGTGGGACTGATGGGGGCGGGCAAAACCAGTTTGGGGCGGCAGCTGGCTTCGCATTTGGGGTGTGCGTTTTATGACAGTGACCAAGTGATTTGCGAGAAAACCGGCGTGTCTATTCCGACAATTTTTGAGTGGGAAGGCGAAGAAGGTTTCCGCAGACGCGAGCGGCAGGCGATTGAAGAGTTAAGCTCTCTAAAAAACATTGTGTTAGCAACGGGCGGCGGGGCAGTGCTTCATGCCGACAACCGCAGCTGCCTGAACGGGCGTGGTACGGTGGTTTATTTGCACGTGCTGCCTGAAATTTTATTTGAACGCACCCGTTATGATAAAAACCGCCCTTTGTTACAAGTAGATGACCCTTTGCAAAAATTGCAAGATTTGTACCGGCAGCGCGACCCGCTTTACCGCCAGTGTGCCCATAAAATTTTAAATGTGGGCGGCGACGATGCCTATGCCCTGACTTTTAACCGATTACTTTCCCTATTACCTTAATCAGGAGACACCATGCAGACTGTGCAGGTCAATGCTGCTTCCCACCGTTATCCGATTTATATCGGACGCGGTCTGTTAAATAATTTTGCTTTATTTGCCCCGTTTGTGGGTAAAAAAGCGGCGATTGTCAGCAATACCACGGTGGCGGCGCTGTATTTGGACAAAGTGGCTGGTTTGCTGGCCGCCAACGGGGTGCAAACCTTTCCGATTGTTTTGGAAGACGGGGAACAATATAAAAATCACGATGCGTTAAACCAAATTTATAACGGCCTGCTGCAAAACCATGCCGACAGGCAGACGGCAGTGATTGCTTTAGGTGGCGGCGTCATCGGCGATAGCGCCGGTTTTGCGGCGGCGACCTATCAGCGCGGCGTGCCTTTAATTCAGATTCCGACCACCTTATTAAGTCAGGTGGATTCTTCGGTGGGCGGCAAAACGGCGGTTAATCATCCGCTCGGTAAAAATATGATTGGCGCATTTTATCAGCCGCAAGTGGTGATTGCTGATTTGGACACTTTGGATACATTGCCACCACGCGAATTTTCGGCCGGCATGGCCGAGGTGATTAAATATGCCTTATTGGGCGATGCCGAATTTTTGGCGTGGCTGGAGCAGAATATTGAGGCGGTTATGCGGCGCGATACCGGATTATTGGCGCAAACGGTGGCGCATTGCTGTCAAATGAAAGCTGATATTGTTGCGCAGGACGAAACGGAGCAGGGCATACGCGCCCATTTAAATTTAGGCCACACTTTCGGTCATGCCATTGAGGCCGAAATGGGCTACGGCAACTGGCTGCACGGTGAAGCAGTAGCGGCCGGTATGGTGATGGCGGCGGCCTTGTCTGAAGAAACAGGCAGCCTGAATGCCGCCGACAGGGAGCGGGTTGCCGCCTTATTGCGTGCAGCCGCCTTACCCGATGTGCCGCCGCCGTTTTCCGCACAACGCTGGTTGGAACATATGCGCCACGACAAAAAAGTGAAAAACGGCCAGATGCGTTTTATTGCCCTGCGCGCTTTGGGGCAGGCAGAAATTCTGACTTTAACCGATGACGCGGTATTACAGCGTGTATTGGCAAAATTTGCAGCTTAAGTGATACAATCGGCTTGTAATGGCAACAGGCATCTGTTGCCATTACCGTTCAAACTGGGTTTGCCGACACAAGCAACCCCTAATTATCTGACTCAACATAATTATTTTACCGCCTTCGGGCGGGCTTTCAGACCGAAAAGGAATTTTGATGACGCAAGAAACCGCATTGGGTGCCGCGCTGAAGCAGGCGGTGCAAACCATGAGCAAGCGTCGGCAAACCGAGATGGTGGCCGAACATATTTATCATAAATATGATGTTTTCAAACGGTTTAAACCTTTGGCCGTCGGCATTGAGCAAGAGCTGGTGAAAGAGCTGCCGCAATACGACCCGCAGATTATCAACCGTGTGTTGTCCAATCACTGCCGCCGTCCCAAATACATTAAAGCAGTGGCACGCGGCGGCCGGCGTTTTAATCTGAATAACCGTTTTCAAGGTGAAGTAACGCCGGAAGAACAGGAATACGCCTTGCAGCAGCCCGGCATTAAAGAAGCGATTGAAAAACAAGATGCCCGCCGTGCCGAAGCGGCACAGCGCCGCGCCGCTAAAGAACAGGGCGGCAATGCGGAAAGCGGCAATCAAACAGAAGCGGCGGCCGAATAAGTTTCAGGCAGCCTGAAAACGGAAAATGAATTGAAAGAAAATATGAAAAAATGGATGTTTGCCGCCTTGTGCGGCATGGCGGCGCTCACGGCGCAGGCGCAAACGAACGTGGTGATGGACACCAATTACGGTCGCATTGAAATGGTGTTGGACGAGCAAAAAGCCCCGAAAACCGTGGCCAACTTTGTGCGTTATGCCGAAAAAGGTTTTTATAACCAGACGATTTTTCACCGTGTGATTAACGGTTTTATGATTCAGGGCGGCGGCTTCAGCGCGGATATGCTGCAAAAGGAAACGGATGAACCGGTTGCCAATGAAGCAGACAACGGCCTGAAAAACACCATCGGCACGGTGGCAATGGCGCGTACTGCCGACCCGCATTCGGCCACCGCCCAGTTTTTTATCAATGTTAATAAAAACGATTTTTTAAATCATACCGCCAAAACGCCATCGGGCTACGGCTATACCGTGTTCGGCCAAGTCAGCAAGGGCATGGATGTGGTGAACCGCATTGCCGCCGTGCGGACGACTTCGCGAATGGGGCATCAGGACGTACCGGTGCAACCGGTGGTGATTCAAAGCGTAAAAGTTTTGAAAAATAAGAAATAATCTTTCAGGCAGCCGCGTTTCAGGCTGCCTGAACTGTTTGGGAAACAGAGTGATGATAACGTTTACCTTATTATTCCGCGAATATTGCAGCCTGTGCCACCAAATGCGCGATGCGCTTGTACCGTGGCAGACGCGTTACGGTTTTGAATTGGAAGTTATTGAAATTGATGATTTTCCAGAGTTGGAGGCTAAATATAACGAGTTGGTGCCCGTGTTGTTGCACGGCGATAACGAAATTTGCCATTGGCATTTGGACGAAGCCAAATTGCAGGCGTATTTGGACAGTTTAAGCAGTGTTACGGCGCAGCCAAAACCATAATCTGCCTAATAATTTGCCGAGGGGATATGCCAGTAATAAACCCCAAAACATCAAACTGATATGACGCATACGAAAATAAAGCGGCTCGGCTTTTCCTTCGTGAATGCGGTAGCGGGTAGTAATCAGGGTGTTGCCCAAATCGGCATACAGTTCATAGCTGCCGTTTTCCAAGGGGCGCAAGCGCACGAAAAAACTGCCTGCTTGTCCGTATTCTGTAGCTTGGGTCAGCAAATAAGTATCGGCTTGAATTTCTTCCCAAAAAACCACTTTAGGCTGACCAGCCGTATCCTGTGATAAAACGGCAAACCGCTTATCAGGTATGCCGTCTTGCGGATAATGCTGTTGCTGCGACCACTCTAAAGCCAGCATAGTCAGCCATGCTAATAAGAAAAAGACAATAAGATTAAATAATTTAGACATATTGTTTCCAATTTCAGGTAGCCTGAAAATTATGCCGTCAATTTTTTATAAACCCATAAATGCCAAGCTTTGCGTATTAGCCAGAACAGTAATGCCGATAAGGGCAAGGCGAGTAAGAATGAAAGAAAAGCCGTTCCGATGTCACGATTGACGCGGTAATAAAGCGGTTCAATGCCTTGCTGTCGGATGCGGTAACGTGTTGTGATGACAGCCGTATCCAAATCGGCATACAGTTCGTAGCTGCCGTTTTCCAGCAAATGCAGACGCACAAAAAACGTTTTTTGCTTGTTCAACAATGTTGTCGCGTTGCGGACGGGCTGGTGTTCTGTCGCTTTAAACTGCTTGAGGTCAATAGGATAAATTTCTTGCTGATGGTTTTGAACCAAAACAGGAAAATAGTTATCGGGCATCGTGTTTGCCGAATAATGGCGGATACTTATCAGACTGAATAGCCCGTTTATCAGCAGCGTGCAAGCTCACAGCAACAGCAGGGCGGCAACAATTTCCACGATTGCCAAGCCCAGTTTCACCACCATCCCCAACAGTATCCGTATCCATTTGGCAAACATGGCAATATTTCCATAATCAAAAACAGCATTATCGCGCCTCAACCGCCTTGCTGCAATTTTTCAGGCAGCTTGGCGGCGTTTCCGTTAAAATAACCCGTTTTGTCTGTCTTTGCGCCCACACGTTGAACAAATTATGAAAAACATCCGAAATTTCTCCATTATCGCCCACATCGACCACGGTAAATCCACCCTTGCCGACCGTTTTATCCAATACTGCGGCGGCTTGGATTTGCGCGAAATGAGCAC
>JAUNOT010000030.1 GCA_030537065.1 Conchiformibius sp. | reverse complement strand
GCGTGCGCGACTCCGACCGTATTTTAGGCATTTTGCAGAGCAAAAGCCGCAAAGCAGAAAAAGGCAGCAATGTTAAAGAACATCTGCTGATTACCCGTTATTCGCCCGAGCGCGTGGCCAAGGGCGAAATGCTGTCGGTGCAGGATATTCAAGATATTTTGCGTATTCCGCTGCTGGGCGTGATTCCCGAATCACAAAGCGTGCTGCAGGCTTCCAATGCCGGTTCGCCGGTTATCCATCAGGAAAATGCCAGTGCCGCCGAAGCCTATAAAGACGTGGTGGCGCGCCTGTTGGGTGAAAACCGCGAAATCCGCTTTACCACGCCGGTGAAGAAAAGTTTCTTCAAGCGTTTGTTCGGAGGCTAAACCATGTCTATTTTTGAATTTTTGTTCGGTAAAAAAGATAAAAAGTCAGCCAATCTGGCACGTGACCGCCTGCAAATCATTATTGCCCAACAGCGCACCAGCCTGAACGCCGAAAGCGATACGCCCGATTTTCTGCCCACTTTGCAAAAAGAGCTGCTGGAAGTGTTGTCCAAATATGTGAAAATTGAATTGGACGACATCAATATCGCCCATGAAAAACGTGACGGCATTGATATGATTGAATTAAATCTGACGCTGCCTGAAAAAAAGAGGGCTGAACTGCAATGACCCTGACCGAGTTGCGTTATATTGTGGCGGTGGCGCAGGAGCGGCATTTCGGGCGTGCCGCCCAACGCTGCCATGTCAGCCAGCCAACTTTGTCCATTGCCATTAAAAAGCTGGAAGAAGAGCTTAACGTGACCCTGTTTGACCGCAGCAGCAACGAGGTGATTACCACCGATGCAGGCGAGCGTATTATTTCGCAGGCGCGCAAGGTATTGGATGAGGCCGATGTTATCCGTCAGATGGCCTGTGAAGAGCAGAATGAACTAGAAGGTGCATTTAAGTTAGGATTAATTTTTACGGTCGCGCCTTATTTGTTACCCAAATTAATTATTTCATTGCGTGACATTGCGCCCAAAATGCCGTTGATGTTAGATGAAAACTATACTCAGCCCTTAACCGATGCCCTTAAACGGGGCGATTTGGATGCAATTATCGTAGCCGAACCTTATCATGAAGCCGGGGTGGAAGTGATGCCCTTATATGATGAGCCGTTCTTTGTTATTGTACCCAAAGGCCATATTTTGGAGGATATGGATTCGGTGAGTGCGCATGAAATTGGTGAGGAGCGCTTGTTGCTATTGACGGAAGGCAACTGTATGCGTGACCAAGTATTGGGTAGTTGTAGTGAAGTGGCTGCCCGCCAGCGCATTATCGGTCTGACCAGTACCTTGCAGGGTAGTTCTATCAATACCATCCGCCATATGGTGGCAAGTGGTTTGGGCATCAGCGTGCTGCCTGCCACGGCATTAACCGAAAACGACCATATGTTGTTTTCCATTGTGCCGTTTAATCCGCCCACGCCCAAGCGGCGGATTATGCTGGCTTACCGGCGCAATTTTGTCCGCCCCAAAGCTTTAACAGCATTGCAGACGGCCATTATGCAGGCGCAGCTTGCCGGTGTGGAATTTATCCGTTAATTTTTATTATGTTGGTTGTTATCAGGCTGCCTGAAAGCGTTTTCAGGCAGCCTGTTTTGATTAGAATGTCAAACCAGTTTTAATGCTGGCACCGGCTTGGGTTTTACCCTGCTCGGGTTTGACCAACCAGCCTTTGGCACCGACCTGCAAGTCCATTTGTCTGCGTAAGGGGATAATGCCCTGCCAGAAAACTTCCATACCTTTATAGCTTTTTTCATTGGCGCTGTTTCTGCGTTGGGTTTGTGCATACATCAGTTTGCCGCCAAAGTGTTGGCTTTGCAGCAGGCGGCTGCGGCTGGGATTGTAGAGGGTGGAATTAACCCCCAACACCACCGAGCGCACATCGCCGCCAAGCGCATGGCCCATCGGCATACCTTGTTGATAATAACCGTCTTTATACAAATGGTGGCCATAGGTGACGCCGGTCATCTTACCGAGTTTGGTACTGGTGTCGGCCGCTTCCAAGTGCCAGTTTAAAGTTTGGTTGGGGCTGATTTTATGGCTGCCGTCTATGCCTGCCAGAAAAAAGTTTTTGGAAGGGAACAGGTTGGCTTCGTCTTCACCGACCATTTGGGCATATACCGATACCGGCACTTTCAACAAGGGGTGCAGTTTCAGGCGGATGTCCACGCCGGCTAATTGGTTTCCGGGTTCGCGATAAGAATCCTTACCAGTATAGCCATCATTATCTCGGCCAATAATGGCATTACCAAAGGCTTTCCAGTTTTGAATCCGTCCTTGGCCGCCCCATTGGATAATCCGCGATGCGCCTAAATCCAGATAGGGAGTGGGCGACAGGGTAACGCGCATACCGGCCAGTTTGGTATTACGCGGCGAACGCATATTGTCGCTGTTCAGCATTTGTCCGAAGAACATTTGGTAATTCCATTTACCCAGCCAAGACAGATATTTATTTTCAAAAGGTTTTTGAACGTTTCTTTGCAGATTGACCGCAGGCAGGGGACGGGCGCTGTCGCCTAAAATCAGGCTGCCTTCGTGACCGGGACCCCAAAAACGGTCTTGCTGACCGACACTTAACCATTGGTTGGCGATTTTAATGCCGCCGTATGAACCGGCAAAGTCGGCTTTTTGCGTGCGTTTAACGGTTTCGCCTTCAAACATATCGCGTTTGCTACGTCCACCGGCATCGCCACCGTAAGCATTCACTTGCAGGTTAGCATCAAAGCGCTCGTTGCTGAAGTTGGCGTTGCCGCTGATGGTGTGTTGGTCGTGCGGCTGTTCCATACCGATGGGCAGCAGCGGGTGTTCGGTTTGGGTTTCGGTTTGTAGGGTAAATTTGCGCTGATTGCGGTTGTCCAAACTCTGACGGATACGGTTGACGATTTCGGCATCATTGATGGTGTCGGTTTTAGCGTGGTCAAGTGCGTAGCGGATTTCGTCTGCGCTTAACGGCCAAGTGGAAAGGTTGATTTGAATAATATTGCGGTTGTTCAGCCAGTTCAGTTCTTCATATAAGCGGGCGTTGGTAGGGATAAGCTCATAGGCGAATGCACCGCTACTGCACAGCAGTAATGCGGTTAGGACTGAACGCAGATATTTTTTCATTATCGTTTCTCTTTGGTAGGATGTACGGAGGTTGGTAGTGGTATGTGAATCAGGCTGCCTGAAAATAGATAAATTAAACTGTTTTTCAGGCAGCCTTGATTTCAAGTGGGCGGCAATTTAGCTGTTTTTATTGCAATTGGCAATATAATTTATGTGTAAATGTTTTAACCCAAGAGAGCTTGTATTATAAGCTAATGATTTATGGTTTTTATTTAGAGAATTCTAAGTATTTAACTTAAGTAAAGTTGGGAAAATACCCGTATGCTCAGATTAACGTTTAAATATTATTAAACTCGCTATTGTCGGCAGAGGCGGTATTGTCGGGGAAGGGCAGGGCATTGAGCAGACGGTATTGGACACGGATAAACTCATTTAAAACATCTTGTTGAATAGTCAGCCGTTTGCCGACCGGTGCGGCAAAGCGTACCACCAGATTGTAAACTTTATCGTCATGCGGCACGCGGCTGATGCTCGGTTCGGCCGGCGGGGTGATAAACAGCTTCTGCATCTGTACTTCTTCCAGATAATGTGAAATTTCGTCAACATAGCGCGCGCATTTTTCCAGCAGCACCGCTTCCAAACGCGGGGTAATCGCGTCCGAATCCAAATGAATCGGCACGGGAATATCAAACATATGCACCACATAGCTGCCTAAAATATTGTCGCGGTACAGCGGAAAACTCAGCAGCAGGCTGTTTGGAAAAGAAACGGTTTTGCCCGACAAACGCCCAATCAGCGGATTCGGTCCGATTTGCATTACCAAAGTATTCAATAAGTTAATATCAATCACGCGCCCGCGTATATGATTGATTTCAATATAGTCGCCCACAGAATATTGTTTATTGGCAAAGCGCACCAAGCTGCCTGATAAACACATAATCAGTTCTTTTAATGCCAACACCGTCGCCGCCGCCAATGCCACCATAGACAGGGCAAAGGTTTGAATCTGCGTTGCCCACACCAAAAACAGCACGAAAATACACAGCATTAAGGTAATGTTGCGCCCCATCACCACAATACGGCGTTTTTCGTCAATTTCCAGTTCGGGATGTTGGCGGAAATGCAGACGCAGTAGCACCAGCTTGGTCAAAATAATGGTGGGAATCAGGATAATGGTGTACAGCCATTCGCGCGACAAGGGGATTTGGCGGATAACTTCTTGGCTTTCCCGAATAAAATCAATCATGATGTTTTTTCCTTGTGGGCGTAACTATCGGCGGATAAAAACCGATATAATACGCGCTTTTAACCATTCAGGCTGCTTGGAAGATTTCAGGCAGCCTGAAATTATCGTTTGTTGCGCTTGTGGCGCGGCAAACCGTCAGCCCCGCAATTACGGGAATCCTGAAAGAGATTGAAAACCATGAAAAAAGTATTTATCCGCACGTTCGGCTGCCAAATGAACGAATACGACAGCGAAAAAATGTTGTCCGTTTTGTCGGAAGGCGAGGATTTGGAACAAGTTGCCACCGCCGAAGAAGCCGATATTATTCTATTTAACACCTGCTCGGTGCGCGAAAAGGCGCAGGAAAAAGTGTTTTCCGATTTGGGACGGGTGCGCCCGCTAAAAGAAAAAAATCCCAAACTGATTATCGGCGTGGGCGGTTGCGTGGCCTCGCAAGAGGGCGAGGAAATTGTCAAACGTGCGCCTTATGTGGACGTGGTGTTTGGTCCGCAAACCCTGCACCGTCTGCCGCAAATGATTGCCGATAAGGAAACCAGTGGTTATTCGCAAGTGGATATTTCCTTTCCCGAAATTGAAAAATTTGACCACCTGCCGCCTGCGCGTGTAGATGGCGGCAGCGCCTTTGTTTCCATTATGGAAGGCTGTTCCAAATATTGCAGTTTCTGTGTGGTGCCTTATACGCGCGGCGAAGAGTTTTCGCGCCCTTTAAGCGATGTGCTGACCGAAATTGCAGGCTTGGCACAACAAGGTGTTAAAGAAATCAATCTATTGGGACAAAACGTCAACGCCTATCGCGGTGCGATGGACGACGGCGGCATTTGCGATTTTGCTACCCTGCTGCGGATTGTGCATGAAATCCCCGGTATTGAACGGATGCGCTTTACCACCAGCCACCCACGCGAGTTTTCCGATGCCATTATTGAGTGTTATCGCGATTTGCCGAAACTGGTTTCACACCTGCATTTGCCCGTGCAAAGTGGTTCTGACCGCGTATTGGCGGCGATGAAGCGTGGTTACACCGCTTTGGAATACAAATCCATTGTGCGTAAATTACGCGCCATTCGCCCCGATTTGTGCTTGAGTTCGGATTTTATTGTCGGTTTCCCTGGTGAAACGGAACGCGAATTTGAGCAAACCTTAAAACTGGTAAAAGACGTGGCGTTTGACTTGAGCTTTGTGTTTATTTACAGCCCGCGCCCTGGTACGCCCGCCGCCAATCTGCCCGATGACACCCCCCACGCCGAAAAAGTGCGCCGTTTGGAAGCTTTGAACGAAGTGATTGAAGCCGAAACCGCCCGCATTAACCAAACCATGTTGGGCACGGTACAGCGTTGTTTGGTAGAAGGCATTTCCAAAAAAGACCCCGACCAACTGCAAGCGCGTACCGCCAATAACCGTGTGGTTAATTTTACGGGTACGCCCGATTTGATTCATCAAATGGTGGATTTGGAAATTACCGAAGCGTTTACGTTTAGTTTGCGCGGAACTTTAGTTTAAACCACTACACATAAGGAAAAACAAAATGTTAAATAAAAAAATCTGGGCAGTTGCCGCCGTGTGCCTGTTTCAGGCAGCCTGCACTTTGCCCGAAGCGCAAACGTCTGCCGCTTCACAACCGCAAACCCAAAGCGCAAAAAGCCAAAACGGTTTCCGCTTCAGCATGGAAGAAATGCAAGACATCGCCAATCCGAAAAAACTGTCTTGGCGCATTTTTTACGACAAACCCTCTGAAGGACCTGATGCCGCTTGGTTTGATGCCGTGAAACGCGGCGATTTGGCAACGGTAAAACGCATGGTGCAAAACGGTCAAAACTTGGAGGCCAAAGACGAAGCCTCGCTGGGACAAACCGCTTTGGGTTGGGCAGCGTTTATCGGCTATGAAGACATGGTGGACTACCTGATTGCCCAAGGCGCGAGCCTGCAAGCGACTGACCGTGGCGATGTGTATAATGTGTTGAAATCTGCCGTATTGGGTAAAAACACCAATATCGTCCGCAAAGTTTATGCGCTGCTGAAAGACAGCACCGATTTAAACGACCAAAGCGTAGAAAGCGACGGCGAAACCCTGCTGATGGTAGCTGCCAGCAACAACCGCATTGAAACGGTGAAATATTTGTTGTCTTTGGGCGCGAACCCGAATTTGGTTACCACCACTAAAGACACCAAATTGGGCGCGTATAATCAAAGTGCTTTATCGTATGCCTGCACGCGCAACCACCCCGAAATGCAAAAGCTGCTGATTGAGCGCAAAGCGATTAACCACCGCACAGGCAAATCCAGCTGCGAATAAAGCGTTGCCGTTTCAGGCAGCCTGAACGCAGGGCGGCAAAAACGGCTTGAAATTTCCGTCCTGCTCCCGATATAGGTAAAACCATGAAATTTCCATTCCGCAAAGGTAAAAAAATGAGCGAACAAACTCCCGAAACCGACAACCCGAATGACGTTCAGGCGGCTGCCGAAGAAGCGCAAACCCCGCCCAGCTACGAAGAACTGCTGGCACGGGTGGAAGAGCTGGAAGGCATGGTACGCGACGAACAGTTGCGCGGACTGGCCAACGAGCAAAACCTGCGCCGCCGTTTTCAGGAAGAACTGCAAACCGCCCACAAATACGCCGCCCGCGAATTTGCCAAAGAAATGCTGACGGTCAAAGACTATTTGGAAATGGCTTTGCTGGATCAAAGCGGTAATTTTGACGCGCTGAAAATGGGCGTAGGCATGACCCTGAACGAATTGCAAAAAGCCTTTGACGCCACCGGCATCAGCGAGCTGCCTGCCGCCGCCGGCGACAAATTGGACCCGCACAGCCATCAGGCTATGCAGGAAGTGGAAGCCGAACAGGAAGCCGGTACTATTGTTGCGGTATTGAAAAAAGGCTACGCCATGCACGAACGCGTGCTGCGCCCGACGATGGTAACTGTGGCCAAAGCCGCCACCGAAGAAACGGCATCGCCCGAAGCCTCGGAAACCAAAGAAGCCTAAACAGTCGGCAAACCGCAGCATCAAACGCTGCGGTTTGTCCGTTTCAGGCTGCCTGAAAACCTGCTTGGGAGCAAACCGCTATGTTACCCGTATTAATTTTCGGTTTCGGTTATCTCGGCCGCCCCTTGGCGGTGCGGCTGGGCGAGCGCGGCCACCGCATCCGTGCCGTCAAACGCCGTCTGACTTCCGATGACGTCAATCTGCCGGTGGATTTGGACTGCCTGCCGCTTACCCCGCACAGCCGTTTGCCCGAATGGGCGGATTATCCCGTGTGGGTGATTCTGCTGCCGCCGTCCGCCGTAAATGATTATGCCGCCGTCATGGCCAATCTGGCGCAGTATGCCCAAAGCTGCGGTGTACGCCACTTGGTGTTTAGCGGCAGCACCGGCGTGTACGGCTCACGGGAGCGGGATTGCTTTGAAGACAGCCCGCCCGATGCACAAACCGAATCCGCCCGCCAAATTTTGGCGGCCGAAGAAGCCTTGCTGCAAACTTCTGTGGCCAATGTGGATATTTTGCGTTTGGGCGGACTGTATTGTGCCGAACGCCACCCGCTTTATTCGCTGGCCGGTAAAACGCTGTCCAACCCGCAGGCCGCCGCCAATATGCTGCACCGCGACCGTGCCGTTGCCGCCTTGTTGCAGGCGGTGTCTGAGCCTGACGGGCGGCGCATCCGTAATATTGTGGAAACACCGCATCCGAGCCGTTGTGAATTTTACCGCCGTCAGGCCGAACTGCTGGGCTTGCCCGAACCGTTGTTTGATGGCAAAACCACAGGCGGGAAACGGGTGTTCAGCCGCTTTAATGACTTTGCGTTATAATAAAAATCATCAAACGGGTTAATCAGAAAGGCATGATAATGAATAAAAAACTGGTTGTGGCCATGTCCACTTCATGTTTGGATTATCATCCGCACCCGCACCGTGTGCGTATCCTGCGTTTGTATATTGAAATGGGCGGCCGCCGTTATTTGGACGGGCAAGATTTGAAACACGCCGATTTTCAAGACTGGATGCTCGGCCACCCCGGCCAAACCGCGCAAACCGCACCGCCGCCGCGTTTGGAGCTGACCCGTTTTTTCCTGAAAATAATGGACGAAGGCTACAGCGAAGTGCTGTTTGTCGCCATGTCTTCGGCCTTGAGTGCCACCGGCGCACGGGTGCGCGAAATCGCTCCCCTGTTTGACGGCAAAATGCGTATTGAAGTGTTTGACAGTCAAACGGGTACGTTTACCGAAGGACTGATGGCGTTGGAAGCCGACCGTTGTTTTCAGGCAGGCTGGACGATGGAGCGGACGCTGGCGCGTTTGGAATATTTGCGCCGCGACTGCCAAGTGCTGTTTGGTGTGGCGGACTTGCGCTATCTGATTAACAACGGCCGCCTGTCGCGGATGTCGGGCGCGGTGGCCAATCTGCTGCGGCTGAAACCGCTGATTCAGGTTAGCGGCGAGGGCGGTGGCGAGGCGCGTGTCGCGGAACGGATTATGACCACCACCCGTGCCATGCGTGCCATCAGCGAGCGCGTGGGCTATTATACGGACGGGGGCAGCTGCCATTCGGTGTTTACCCTGTATTCGGGCAGCAGCGGCCTGCACCGTAATTTGCAGGATATGCTGGCGGCGCATCACGGTTTGTCGCGTTTACCGGCCTATCCCATCAGCCCGGTGGTGGCGGCGCATATCGGGCCGTTTGCGTTTGGGGTGGGGATGATGCGGATTGCGCCCGAAGGTTTAATGTAAAGTTAAAATGCTTGATTTTCCATACGGCGTTGGCTCGCCTTGCCGTACTATCTGTACTGTCTGCGGCTCACCGCCTTGTCTGAAAAATAAATCACATTAACTATAAATCATTTCAACTATAGTTTTCAGGCTGCCTGAAAACACCAACGCCTGCTCTTTTAACGGAGCAGGCGTTGGTTTTTACTGCCAAACAGGTTTATTTACCCGCTTTCAGGTTTTGCCACAGCTTGGTTTGCAGTTTCACCGTTTCGGGCGATTTGGGCAGAATCACAAAGCTGGACGCTTTCACTTCGTCGCTGGGGAAAATAGACGCATCGTCGGCATAAGCCTTTTCCATCAGCGCACGCGCACCCTGTGCGGCAGGCGCGTAGGTCACAAAATTACCGTTTTGTGCCGCCACTTTCGGGTCAAGCGAATGGTTGATGTATTTGTGCGCGTTGGCGGTGTTTTTCGCGTCTTTCGGAATCATAAACGAATCAATCCAGATGCCTACGCCGCTTTTCGGTGTCAGCACGGCAATATCAATTTTGCCGCCCGCTTCTTTGGCACGGCGTTTGGCAATGTTCAAATCGCCGCCGTAGCCGATGGCCACGCACAATTCGCCTTTGGCCATATTGTCAATATAGCCGGACGAGCTGAAACGTTTCACGTCTTTACGCACCGCTTTCATCATATCGGCGGCTGCCTGAAGGTCTTCCGCTTTTTCGCTGTTGGGGTCTTTACCCAAATATTTCAACGCCAAGGGGAATTGTTCAATCGGGCTGTCAATAAAGCTGATGCCGCAGGCTTTCAGTTTGGACGTGTATTCCGGTTTAAACACCAAATCCCACTCGTTTTCAGGCAGCGTGTCGCTGCCCAAGGCTTTTTTCACCGCATCGGTGTTAATCGCCAAAGTGTTGATGCCCCAAAAATACGGCACGGCATATTTGTTGCCGGGGTCCACTTCCGCCATCAGCTTCAGCAGTTCGGGGTCGATGTTGCCGTAGTTGGGGATTTGGCTTTTATCAATTTCCTGATACGCGCCTGCCTTAATTTGACGGCCGACATTGGCAATAGACGGCGCAACCAAATCATAACCGGATTTGCCCGCCAGCATTTTCGCTTCCAACACCTCGTTGCTGTCGTAAAACGCCTCGTTTACCTTAATGCCGTTGGCCTTGCCGAAGGCTTCTACCGTGGCGGGGTCCACATAATCCGACCAGTTGTAAATATTCAGGCTGTCGGTCGCGGCGCTGTTGCCGCCGCCGGAAGCGGCGGCGGGGTTTTGGGTGTTTTTGTCGCCGCCGCCGCAGGCTGCCGCAAACACGGCGGCCAAGGCGCAGGCAAACAGGGTTTTGGTATTCATATCTCAATCCTTTTTCGGAAAAACCCGTAAAAAAACAGCGTGTGTTCATGACGGAACACACGCGCACGTTTGACAAAAAGTAATGCCGTTCGGAAAACCCGATTCCCAAAACACTTGGACGGCAGGCGCGATTAAACGAAAAAAACGCCGCCGATGCAAGGGCAAAGCCCGAATTTGTTTACCGAAAAAGTGTAAAGTTTTTCAAAGGGCGGGCATTGTGCCAATTATCTGACGAATTATGTTAAAGTTTGTTTATCGTCAATATGCTTTATTTCCCATACGGCGTTGGCTTGCCTTGCCGCCATCATATTGACCTGTCTTTGTATTGTTGTTCCGCGCGTTTGCAGGCAGCCTGCAACGCCCCACCGCAAAGGATGCCCTTATGAACCAAAACTGGCAGCTTCCCGACTACACCGCCGACCTTCTGCCCGAACAGGCCTGCCGCATTGAAGACGCACGCCTGCACGTTTTAACCCTGTTCCGCAGCTACGGCTACGCGCCCGTTTGTCCGCCGCTGATGGAATACGGCACCTCGCTGCTGACCCACACCGATGCCGGACTGTCGCGCAAAACCCTGCGCCTGACCGACCCCGTAAACGGCCGCCAGCTCGGCATCCGCGCCGACATTACTCCGCAGCTTGCCCGCATTGACGCGCATCTGCTCGGACGCGGCGGCGGCGTTAACCGCCTGTGTTACAGCGCACCCGTGCTGCACGCCTATCCCGACGGGCTGCTGACCACGCGCGAGCCGTTCCAAACCGGCGCGGAGTTGTACGGTTGCGCCGATGTGGCTGCCGATATTGAAGTGATTGAACTGATGCTGAAAACCATGCAAACTGCCTATCAGGACGGCGTGATTTTGGCATTGGGGCATTTGGGCGTGTTCCGTGCCTTGGCGCAGGCAGCCTGCCTGAACGCCGAACAAAGCGGCGAACTGCTGGCGCTGATGCAGAGCAAAGACCGCGCTGCCGTAGCCGCCTTAAGCGAAAGCTGGCAGTTGGACGGCGTTTGGGCGCAGGCTTTGGCGGCCCTGCCCGAACTGTACGGCGGCCGTGAGCTGCTGAACACCGCCCGTGCGCGTCTGCCGCACACGGCGGCGGTGTTACGTGCCTTGGACGAGCTGGCGGCGGTGTGTGCCGCCTTCCCCGAACAGGCGGTGCATATTGATTTGGCCGATGTACGTGTTGACCCCTACCACAGCGGCCTGTTGTATGCCGCTTATGTACCCGAACATCACGACGCGGTGGCACGCGGCGGCCGCTACGACGGCTTAGGCGGCCATTTCGGACAGGCACGTCCGGCCACAGGCTTCAGCTTTGACCTGAAACTGTTCGGCAGCCGCCTGAACACTGCGCCGCCGCCTGCAGTATCGGTACGCCAACAGGATTATGCGGCGGCAAGGGAAGCGGTGGAACGGCTGCGCGGCGAAGGCGTGGCGGTGTGCATTGATTACGGCACGGCCGACAATGCGGCGGCACGGCTGGTGTGTGAAGACGGCGAATGGGTGGTGCGGCAGGCTGCCTGAAAAAATTTCATTTACCGCTTGGTCGCTTCGGTCGGGGCAGGTATGATTTAACTTTTACAACACCGCATGGATAAGCGGTGATGTAGGCTTTCAGGCAGCCTGAAAACTGCCGCTAACTTCAATAACCGAAAAGGTACACTTATGGCACAAAACATCGTGGTCATCGGCTCGCAATGGGGCGATGAAGGCAAAGGCAAAATTGTGGACTGGCTGGCCGAACAAACCAGCGGCGTCGTCCGTTTTCAGGGCGGCCACAATGCCGGACACACCTTGGTGGTGGGCGGCAAAAAAACCATTTTGCGCCTGATTCCCAGCGGCATCCTACACGAAAACTTAACCTGCTACATCGGCTCCGGTGTGGTGGTGTCGCCCGAAGCCTTGCTGGGCGAAATTGACGAACTGATTGCCGCCGGCGTGCAAAACGTCGAGCAGCGTCTGAAAATCGCCCCCACCTGTCCGCTTATCCTGCCCTACCACACCGCCCTTGACCAAGCGCGTGAAATTTCGCGCGGCGCAGGCAAAATCGGTACGACCGGACGCGGCATCGGCCCGGCTTACGAAGATAAAGTCGCGCGCCGTTCCGTGCGTGCCGGCGACTTGGCCGATATGAAAACCGTTGCCGAAAAAGTGAAAAACAATCTGGCCTTATACAATGTCCAACTGCAACACCTGCACGGCGTGGAAACTGTGGAATTTGATGCGGTCATGGACAAAATCGACAGCTTCCGCGCCCGTATCCTGCCGATGCTGCACGATGTGGCGCGTACCCTGTACGACAAACACCAAAACGGCGAACGCCTGCTGTTTGAAGGGGCGCAAGGCACGCTGCTGGATATTGACTACGGCACTTATCCCTTTGTAACGTCTTCCAACTGCTTGGCGGGCGCGGCTTCGGCAGGCGCGGGCGTACCGCCGCAGATGCTGGATTATGTGTTGGGCATTGTTAAAGCCTACACCACCCGTGTCGGTTCTGGGCCGTTCCCGACCGAGTTGTTTGACGACGTGGGCGCAGGTTTGGCCACGCGCGGCCACGAGTTCGGTTCGGTAACGGGACGGGCGCGGCGTTGCGGCTGGTTTGACGCGGCTGCCTTAAAACGTTCCATTCAAATCAACGGCATCAGCGGCATGTGCATCACCAAGCTGGACGTGATGGACGGCATTGACGAAATCCGCATTTGCACCGGCTACACGCTGCCTGACGGTACGCACACCGATATTCTGCCCTTCGGTGCGGCGGCGGTGGCAGGCTGCACGCCCGTTTACGAAACGCTGCCGGGCTGGACGGAATCCACTTTCGGCGTGAAGGAATACGACAAGCTGCCTGAAAACGCCAAACGCTATCTGCAACGGATTGAAGCCTTGTGCGGTGCACCGATTGCGATTGTGTCCACAGGCCCCGACCGTGATGAAACCATTGTGGTGAAACATCCGTTTGAGGCTTAATAACAAAACAGGCTGCCTGAAAAGTTTCAGGCAGCCTGTTTTGATTATTTAGTTTTTCGGTAAGGTAAAGACCGAATCGGCCGATGTTTGCGGTGCATCGCTATTTGCCGTTTCGCCGTCTGCCGCAAACGGTTCGGTTTCTACCAAGCGCCGTTCAAACTGTGCCAGACTGATGTCCAAAGTTTCCAATCCGGGTGTAACCAGTTGCCGCAGCGCACGCGGTACATCGCCGCCTTCCAAAGCCGGTTCGTAAACCAGTTGGGCAAATAAGTCTTTCAAAATAATTTGCTCCGGTGCGGTTTTCAGCAGCCAACTGTTGTTGCCGGCGGCGATATAGTCCAATTTCGCCAACTGCGCCAACAGCTTGTCCAGTTCTTCGCCGTCCAGTCCCAAACGTTTTTGAAAATCTTTGCCTGACAACGATTTACCGTCCATTTGCGCGCTTTTCAGCAGCATCAGGATTTGCACCGCCGCATCAAAGCCTGCCTGTTTACCGCCTTGCAGGCGGTAGCCGCCGTTGCGGTGACCCGTCAGCGCCGCCGTCAGCACCGCACCGCCCAACACAATCATCCACACCAGATGCAGCCAAATCAAAAACAGGGGAATGGCGGCAAACGCGCCGTAAATCACATGGTAGCTGTTAAAACGCGCCACATACAGATTAAAGCCCCACTTGGCTGACTCCAACAATAAGGCAGCCAGCACTGCACCGATTAAGGCGTGCGGAACGGGTACGCGCACATTGGGAACAAAACAATACAGGAAAAACAATAAGAAAATATCAAACAGCAAAGTCCAACCGATTTTCAGGCTGCCTGAAAACGCGGGCAGCCAAGCGGTAAGATGTGCCGAAGCCGACATGCCTGCACCGACCAGAATCGGTACCAGCGTCAGCAATGCCCAATAAATGGAAAAGCGCACCGTCAGGCTGCGTTTGCGGCGCACATGCCAGATATTGTCAAAAGTATTTTCAATCGTCTGCATCAGCATCAGCGCGCCCAGCGTCATCACCGCCAAACCGGCGGCGGTCAGACCACCGGCCTGATTTTTAAATTCGTTTAAATACGATGCAATCATCGATGCCCCGTCCGGCACCAATATCCTGTTTACAAAACCCATAAACTGATTGGAAATATCGCCAAACACGGGAAAGGCCGCCACCACCACCAGCATCACCGTCAAAAGCGGCACCAGTGCCAGCAGGGTAGTAAAGGTCAGGCTGCCGGCTGCCTGAGGCACCCGCGCTTCACGAAAACGCTGCCGCAACACGTCCGAAAAACCGTATTTTTTTGTATTTGAAGACATTGTTATATTCCAAAGACTAAATAGAAAAATCATCGGCAGGCGGTGCATACAGCAGCCTGTCCACCCTGTCGCGGCTCAGTTCCGGCGCGAAAAGACCGATAAAATCATAAGCGTAACCGCGCAAACCCACATCCGAGCGCACCACGATGCGCGTATAGGCCGGTTCAAACAAATGACTGATGTCGTGCACCGTCAGACCGTCCGTGTCCGTTTCGCAGGCAGCCTTGTCCAGCAGGCCGATGCCCAAACCCAAACGCACATACGTTTTTAAAACATCATTGTCGCCGCAGGCCAGTGCCGCCTGCGGCTGCACCAAACCAGCGCGGGTAAAGGCGCGCCCGAATACCGAGCGCGCGTTTAAGGCATAATCATAAGTAATTAAAGGATAAAGCGTCAAATCTTCCAGCGTGGGCGCGGCCGATTGCGCCAAAACATGGTTGTCAGGCAGCAACAGCGCGTAATGCCACGCGCCGCACATCAGACTTTTTAATTCCGCCGCCTGCGGCTGTTCGCTGGTCAGCGCCAAGTCTGCCGCCCCCAAATACACCATTTCCGCCACTTCTTCCGGCGTACCCTGACGGATATGCAGATGCACCTGTGGGTGTGCCGCCATAAAGCCCGATACCGTTTCAGGCAGCCTGAAACGCGTGTGCGAATAAGTGGCGGCCACAGTCAGCGTTCCGCCTGCGGACGCACCCAATTCGCTGCCGATATGCTTGATTTTCTGCACATCGCGCAAAATCCTTTCCGCCGTTTCCAACACCGCCGCGCCCGCCTGCGTAACCGCCACCATCCGCTTGCCGCTGCGGATAAAAATCGGCGTACCGATTTCCTCCTCCAACAGGCGGATTTGCTTGGATACGCCCGGCTGCGAAGTAAACAGCGCTTCTGCCGCCTCCGATACGTTCAGATTGCGGCGGAAGGTTTCCACCGCATAGCGTAATTGCTGTAATTTCATAATATTCCTTTTCCGCCCTGAACCGCCGATTCACAAAAGTTACGGCGCGGTAACGGTTTTAAAACAGATTAAGCCTAACGGTTTGACGGCGGGTGCCAATGTAGCACGGCGGCCAGGATAAAGCAAAGGGCAGGCGGGGAAATAATCGGCGGCGTATTTGTCGTTTTTGCACAACCGAATGAAAAAAATATCGTTGCCTGGCGGGGTAAATACCTGAAAAAGAACATTGGCTTGTTATCATAACAGCCCTTGCCTCCGCTTGTGGGGCGGGGTTTTGTCTATTGACAGAAAGCATATGTTTTTTTATAGTAAACTCTGAAAAATTTAGGTTTGCGCCCCTTGGGGCGGCGGACTTGGATCTCGTAACCGGGCAGAAACTTAGGCGGGTAGCCGTCGGCCGTTCTGCCAATCATTTTTTGATGAGGGAATAACAAATGACCAAACAGCTTAAATTAAGCGCCATGATGGTTGCGCTGTTGGCCTCCGCCGGTGCGCTGGCGCAGGGCAACGGTTATACCGTTAGCGGGCAGTCGGGCGAAGTTGTCCGCAACAGCTACGGCGAATGCTGGCGCAATAATTACTTTAATAAAGAAACCGACGGTTTGGCTGAGTGCGGCGACCGCGAAGAAGTACAGGCTCCCCCGCCTCCTCCGCCTCCGCCCCCGCCGCCTGTTGAAGAAGTGGTAACCTTCTCGTCCAACTTCCTGTTTGGCTTTGATAAAGATACCCTGCGTCCGCAAGCGGTTAATTCTCTGAACCAGTTGGCTTCCCGTTTGGCTGATTCTAAAGTTCAATCTGCCCGTGTGGAAGGTCATACCGACTTTATGGGCAGCGATGCTTACAACCAAGCCCTGTCTGAGCGTCGTGCCAATGTAGTGGCTAACTATCTGGTTGGACGTGGTGTACCGGCTGCGAAAATCCGTGCTGTGGGCTTTGGCGAAAGCCAAGCGCGTATGACCCAGTCTTGTCAGGCGGAAGTGGCCAAATTGGGCAAAAAAGTTTCTGCCGCGAAGAAACGTTCTGCCCTTATCGCGTGTATCGAACCCGACCGTCGCGTGGATGTCCGCATTCAGTCTGTGGTTACCCAATAATTGTCGGTCTGACAATCATCAAATCGCTTCCGTTGATACGGAAGCGGTTTTTTAACGGCTGCTTAACAGTTGGATAAGCAGTTGTTTTTCGTTGGGGCTTAAACCTTGTTCGCTGTTTTTTTGTTTGAGCAGGTTGATGTGCCGGTTTTTTAATTCGGCTGTCAGGCGGTGCATGCCGTCTTGAAAGCTTTGCCGTTCTTCATCTGAGTTATCGGCGCTGCTTTCAGGCAGCCCGTTGTGGCGCAGGACGGCTTCCAGTATCGGCAGGTAGGAGCTGTCGCGGAAGTGTTCTACGGCTTGTGCCATATGGGCGGCGGGATGCTGGCGGTAGAATTGTGCCAAGGTGTTCAGGCAGGCAAATTCGTCTTGTACGGGCAGGTAGTCGGGAAAGATGACGTATGCCGCCCATTGTGGGTGCGACAGCAGGGCGCGGATTTGTTTGTGCGACAGGTTGGGTGTGGCAGGCTGCCTGAAACTTTGTTCGGGCAGGGCGTAACGTTTGGCGGTGCTGTGTTGTCGGGGGGTAGACTGTCCGGTCAGGCGGGACAGGTCGGCGGGGTCGATGCCGGTTTTTTGGCTGAGTTCTTGGTAGAGCAGGTGGGCGAGGGTGGGGGCGGCGGTAATTTGTTTGAGCAGGGGGGCGGCAGTTTTAACCAGCTCGGCTTTTTCTTCTTGGTTGTTCAGGCTGCCTGAAGGTATCAGGCTGTCCCAAAAAAAGGCGGACAGGGGACGGCTTTGGTGCAGCAGGATTTCTTCAAAACGTTGTTTGCCATATTGGCGGATGTAGCTGTCGGGGTCGTGTTGTTCGGGCAGTAGCAGGAAAGACAGGGTAGCATCGTCTTTCAGTTGCGGCAGGGCGTTTTCCAGCGCGCGCCAAGCGGCTTTACGTCCGGCTTCGTCGCCATCAAAGCAGAAATAGATGTGTTTGCTTTGGCGCATCAGGATTTTGATGTGGTCGGCGGTGGCGGCGGTGCCGAGTGTGGCCACGCCGTAGCCGATGCCGTGGCAGGCAAGGGCGACAACGTCCATATAGCCTTCGGTAACCAGTATGCGTCCGGCTTCGCGCACGGCATGACGGGCTTCATACAGGCCGTAGAGGTTTTTGCCTTTGTGAAACAGGGGGGTGTCGGGGGAATTGAGGTATTTGGGTTTGTCGTCGTTGAGGACGCGGCCGCCGAAACCGATGATTTTGCCGCCCGCTTCGCGGATGGGGAACATGATGCGCTGTCTGAAGCGGTCGTATTGTTTGCCGTCTTTGTCCACCGTCAGGCCGTTTTCCAGTAGGGCGGGGGCGGGATAGGGGCTGAAGGCTTGGGCAAGCGGCTGCCAGCCTGCGGGGGCGTAGCCGATGCCGTAGCGTTCAATAATATCGGCAGACAGGCCGCGCTGTTGCAGATAGTGTTGTGCTTCGGGGCTGCGTTCCAGTTGGCTGCGGTAAAAGGCGGCGGCACGGTCCAGCGCGGATTCGAGCTGCTGCTGTTGTTTTTTGCGTTCGCTACGCTGTTCGGGCGGGCTGCCTGAAACGTGCGGGACGGTCATGCCGACACGGTCGGCCAGATAGTGGACGGCTTCGGTAAAACCCATGCCCTGATGTTCCATAATAAAGCCGATGGCCGAGCCGTGTGCGCCGCAACCGAAACAGTGGTAAAACTGTTTTTGCGGGCTGACGGAAAACGAGGGGGATTTTTCTTTGTGAAACGGGCAGCAGGCCATATAGTTGGCCCCACTTTTTTTTAGGGGGACGTGCCGGTCGATAATGTCCACAATATCAGTTTTGGCAAGCAGGTCGTCAATAAAGTCGCGGGGTATCATGGTCGTGTCCTTAAAAAAACCGGCGGGGATACGCCGGTTTCAGGCTGCCTGAAAGTTTATTTGTTTAAGCGGAAGGTGTAGGTCGGGAATTGGAAACCGCCGATTTGTACCGACAGGCCGTATTCGCCCGCAGGGTCTTCATGGCCGAGTTTCCAGCAGGAAATATACAGTCCGCCGTTATTGGCCTGCTGGCTGCTGTAAATATGGTAAACCCGTCCGTTTTGGCTGCTGCTAATCAGCGCGTTGGGGCGTTCAAAGCGGGCGGGCGCGGGCGTTTGGAAGGTTTCTTGTGCATTAAGGGCGGTATCGGTCGGCAGCCCTTCTACGCCCCAGCACAGCGATTGCGGTTTGCTGGCGTATAAATTGCCGTCAAATTCTTGAATATATTGTTGGCCGTTATCGGCCGGTTCCAATACGCCGAAATGGATTTTCGGCGGGGTTTGTGCTTGAACCAGGCTTGCGGCACAGGCGGCGCACAGGGCAAACAAAACGGTTTTCATCAAAATTCCTTTTCAGTTTGAAACTTCGCCGTTTACGGCGGTAAGATAAGCTTTTCTATTTGGGCGAGGCGTAACCCCGTCTGCATCAGGGCAACACATCAGGCTGTGCTTGATGTGCAGCCCCGTGAGTTGAAATATTTTATGCTTTTCCAATCGTTGAAAACAGGAAAATATATCGGAGCAGGGGGCTTTTGTCCAGAACGTACAGGCTGCCTGAAAGTTTCAGGCAGCCTGCGGATTTGGGTTTTAGGGCGTGTCCCTATTTACTTATGCGGCGGTATTTTTGGCACAAATCCACGT
>JAUNOT010000151.1 GCA_030537065.1 Conchiformibius sp. | reverse complement strand
GACTGTTAATCCGCAGGTCGCTGGTTCGAGCCCAGCTCGGGGAGCCAAATTTAAAACCGCCCAGATGTCTGGGCGGTTTTTTATATTTGCTTAAATTTTGGATTCAACTAACCCGCACTTATCCACAGGCTGTGGATAAGTGCGGGTTGGTGCATTTTATTTCTGCGGTTTTTCGGGGCGTACCCAATGTTCAATCGTGGTTTGACGGGCGCGGCCGATAGACAGCTTATTGGCAGGGCAGGTTTTGGTAATCACGCTGCCTGCGCCGGTGGTGGCGCGGTCTTCAATGCTGACCGGCGCGACAATCATGGTGCCAGAGCCAACACGCACGTCATTACCAATCACGGTGCGGTGTTTGTTGACACCGTCATAATTGCAAGTAATGGTGCCTGCGCCGATATTGCTGCGTTCGCCGACTTCGGCATCGCCGATATAGGTTAAGTGGTTGGCCTTGCTGCCTTGACCGATGCGGCTGTTTTTCACTTCCACAAAATTGCCGATATGCACGCCGTCCGCCAACACCGCCTGCGGCCGCAGACGGGCATACGGGCCGATATGCGCGTCTGCACCGACTTCGCAGCCGTCCAAGTGTGAAAACGGTTCAATCACGCTGCCTGCGCCGATTTTGACATTATTCAACACGCAGTTGGCACCGATTTCCACACCGTCTGCCAGCTCCACATCGCCCGACAGCACGCAATTTACGTCAATCACCACGTCTTGACCGTGTTTCAGGCTGCCGCGCAAATCAAAACGGGCGGGGTCGCGCAAGGTCAGGCCAGCCTGTAACAATGCCTGCGCCTGTTCCGCCTGAAAAATCCGTTCCAGTTCAGCCAGTTGCACTTTGTTGTTTACCCCTGCCGCCAGATGCGAAGCGCGTACCGCCACGGGATGCACCGCCACGCCGTCGCGTTTGGCCAAGCCAATCACATCGGTCAAATAGTATTCGCCTTGGGCATTATTGCTTTGCAACTCGTTCAGCCAGCCTGCCAAGTGCTTATTGGGCAACACGAAAATGCCGGTATTCACTTCGCGCACCGCTTTTTGTGCAGCATCGGCGTCTTTTTCTTCCACAATCGCCACCACTTTGCTGTCTTCGCGGATGATGCGGCCGTAACCGGTGGGGTTGTCCAATACATCGGTCAGCAGGCCGACTTCCGCGCCTGCTGCGTCCAAAAGCTGTTGCAGGGTATCGCGGTCGGTTAGCGGTACATCGCCGTACAGTACCAAGGTGCGGCCGTGTTCGGGCAGGCGGGGCAGGGCGGTTTTCACCGCATGGCCGGTACCGAGTTGCTCGGTTTGTTCCACCCAGTCGGCATCAACGTGTGCCAACTGCTGTAAAACCTGTTCTTTGCCGTGGCCAATCACAACGTGGACGGCATCGGGATTCAGGCTGCGGGCAGTTTGAATTACGCGCTCCAGCATGGAACGGCCGCCGATGCGGTGCAGTACTTTGGGCAGCTTGGAATACATGCGCGTGCCTTTACCGGCAGCGAGGATAACAATATGTAGAGGATTCATAATACGGATTCCTTTAATATAAACAGCGTTTCAGGCAGCCTGAAAACTATTTTTTGCTGGGCGGCAGCACCGCGTGCGGCATCGGGCGCAAACCGTGATAATGAGTGTTTTGCGATGCCGCACCTTCGGTGTAGTACACACCGGTGCCGACAGGGTATTTCTGGCGCAGGCGGGTTTGACCCTGCGCGTTTTCATAAGTTTCCCAAGTACAGGCGCTGAGCGGCAAAACCGCCAACAGCAGCAATGACAGCGTTTTCATAGTCCGTTTCCTAAAAATATTGCGCGGCAACAGGGCGCAACTGCCTGAAAAACGGCGATTGTAAACGAAAAACCTGTTTCCGCCCTGCCCGTAGGGCAAATTTTTATCAGATTCTGCTGTCATTTTTGGCGGGAAAGATAACTTGAACAAAAGAGCCGCAGGCCGTATATTTGCCCTGTCTTTTTTCAGGCAGCCTGAAATGTCTCACGCTAAACACCGCAACCAAGTTCGCATTACCGGCGGCACACACCGCGGCCGCAAACTGCCTTTTGCCGATGCCGAAGGCCTGCGCCCCACTCCCGACAGTGTCCGCCAACGCCTGTTTAACTGGCTGGGGCAGGATTTGACCGGACAAACCGTTGCCGATGTGTTTGCCGGAAGCGGCGCACTCGGCTTGGATGCCGCCTCGCGCCATGCCAAACACGTTTACCTGTGCGACAACAATCCGCAAACCGCCGCCCGACTGAAACGCATCATTGCCGAATTGAAGCTGCCCAATGCCCAAGCCGCCTGTGCCGATGCCCTACATTTTCTCAACGGCCTGCCGCCCTGCGACCTGATACTGCTTGACCCGCCGTTTATCTGGCAGGATTGGCCGAAGCTGTTTGCCGCCCTGCGACCCTGTTTGAATCACGGTGCCGCCGTCTATTTGGAAGCCGCAGCCTTGCCACCTTTACCCGACTGGCTACAACCCCACCGCGAAGGCCGTGCCGGACAAAGCCGCTTTGCCCTGCTGCACTACCGTCCGCAAACAACTGAATAAAATAAATTTAATAACCATTCTCAATACTTTCAAAACCGCAAAGCAGGCTGCCTGAAAAACAAAACATGCTATAATTGCCGCCTTTTATTTTTGGAACACCACAATGTCCCTGTTTATCACAGACGAATGCATCAACTGCGATGTATGCGAACCCGAATGCCCCAACGACGCCATTTCTCAAGGCGAAGAAATCTACGAAATCAACCCCGACCTCTGCACCCAGTGTGTCGGCCACTACGACGAACCCCAGTGTCAGCAGGTTTGCCCCGTAGACTGCATCCTGATTGACGAAGAAAACCCTGAAAGTCCCGAACAGTTGCAAGCCAAGTACGAAAAAATTATCGCCGCCAAGTAAAATAAAAACCTTAAAAAACAAATATAGCGTAAAAATAAGTTCACGTACACGCACAAATACGTTTGACAGCCAAACCGAAAACACGCTATAGTTTCGTTTCTCTTTGCGGTGGGATTCCCGAGCGGTCAAAGGGAGCAGACTGTAAATCTGCCGCGTAAGCTTCGAAGGTTCGAATCCTTCTCCCACCACCAAAAAATTTCCGAAGTTGGAGCAGAGAAATAAGTTAAAGCGGGTGTAGCTCAATGGTAGAGCAGAAGCCTTCCAAGCTTACGGTGAGGGTT